>NZ_UGSP01000001.1:617500-991875 GCF_900454535.1 Avibacterium avium | reverse complement strand
GGGGGCCTGTGGGCGATAGCTATGGGCGTAAACCCATTATTCTGCTAGGCGTGATTGTCAGTGCCATTACCGCGTTAATTCTCACGACAATCAATCAAATTGGTAGTTTTACCGTGCTACGCTTTATGCAAGGCTTTTTTGGTGCTGCGCCCGTAGTTTTAGTGGGCGCATTGTTACGCGACCTTTTCAGTAAAAATGAACTTTCACGCACAATGTCCACAATTACCCTTGTGTTTATGGTAGCCCCACTGGTTGCACCAATTATTGGTGGCTATTTGGTAACTTATTTCCATTGGCACTCTATCTTTTATGTGATTGCGGTAATGGGCGCACTGAGTACCTTGTTGGTATTTTTCATCATTCCTGAAACCCATAAAAAAGAAAATCGCATTCCTTTACGCTTAAACATTGTAGTGCGCAATTTTGTGAATTTATGGCAGAAAAAAGAAGTGCTAGGTTATATGTTTATGAGCGCCTTTGGCTTTGGTGGCTTGTTTGCGTTCTTAACCGCGGGATCGATAGTATATATCGGCATTTATGGCATTCCAGAGCAAAACTTTGGTTATTTCTTTATGTTGAATATTAGCGTGATGACCTTAGGTTCGTTTTTAAACGGACGCTTGGTAACCAAAGTTGGCGCAGAAAAAATGCTGCAAACAGGTTTGATTATTCAATTTCTTGCGGCGATTTGGCTATTATTAGTGGTGTTTTTCGATCTCGGCTTTTGGTCAATGGCCATTGGCGTAGCACTGTTTGTTGGGCAGAATTCACTCATTAGCTCAAATGCAATGGCATCTATTTTAGAAAAATTCCCTGCAATGGCTGGCACAGCGAATTCAATGGTGGGCAGTGTGCGCTTCGGTACAGGCGCTTGTGTGGGATCGCTCGTTGCATTAATGAAAATTAACAGCGCCGCGCCAATGCTTTTAACCATGGTCGGCTGCTCATTTTTAGCGGTCAGCTGCTATTATTTCTTAACCTACAAACGCCTATAATTTCGTTTTTTCCGTTAGCCCTGAAAGAATAGAACAATCAGGGCTATCATTTCCTTGGCAGGAACAGTGCCAACGTTGCAACAAATCCAACATTTCTTGTAAGCTCGCAATCTTATCTTTTAGCTCTGTAATATGTTGTTCTGTAATGGCTTTTACTTCGCGACTGGTGCGATTCGGATCGCTATTTAACCTTAACAATTCGCGAATTTGTTGCAATGAAAATCCCACTTTACGCGCGTTACTAATAAAGCGCAACTGGCTTAAATCCTGCTCAGAATAAAAGCGATAACCCGATAAAGTGCGTTGCGCCTCAGGCAATAATCCCGCTTTTTCATAATCCCTAATTTGCTTGGCGGATAAACCTACTTTCTCGGCTGCTTGGCTGATGTTCATAATATTCTTTTCTCATAACAAAAACGTTTGATTATCATAACACGAATACTAAGCTACAAAAGTGCGGTGAATTTTGTCTAGATTTTTCAAAGAACATTTCTTTTTTCGTAATAACTAATACATGTATTAATATCTATTGCCTTATAATTCACTAGGCAATACAATCAATTTAATGATAGCTGTGAATAAAGGAAAGAAAAATGCTAGCTGATTTCATCTTATTTTGGACAAAAATCTTTTTTGGCATATTAATTGCATTAAGTTCACTCTTTCTATTATTTACAGTTGATGCGAAATACATTCTTGCTTTCTTTGGTATTTTCGTGTTTTCCTTTGTGGTTCGCTTGATTGTGGTATTCGCTCAAACAAAGAAACATTATGCAGAATTAGAAAAAATAAAGCAGGAAAAAGCGCGTGTAAAATACGTCATCATCAAGTAAAAAACGATTTTTTGAAATAAGCTCGCATTATGGCGAGCTTTTTTATTGGAAAAAATTTGAAGTTAATCTCTCCGCTACACAAAAAAGATGGTTAGGAACAAAAATTTGGTACATTCTGGGCTGATAAAATTTTAATGAGTGATTTGATGATTACCAAAAAATAAATGAATAGGAATAGAAAGCCATTCAATGTATAAATACTTTAGTAATACGATAAATAATAATAAAAAAACGCCACTGAGTTCCCTCAATGGCGTTCTTCTTTATTCAAAACCTGGCGGTGTCCTACTCTCACATGGGGATTCCCCACACTACCATCGGCGTTACAGCGTTTCACTTCTAAGTTCGGCATGGATTTAGGTGGGTCCACTGCACTAGCGCCGCCAAGATAATTCTTTAGATTCTTTATATCTTTTCTCTTAGTCGATAACTTCGCTTATTTCTATTCCATTATCCGACTAAGTGTTTTTATTCTTACTCTTTCTTTCCAATCAAAAACAAGCCAAAACCCTTGAGCGTTGTATAGTTAAGCCTCTCGGGCAATTAGTACTGGTTAGCTCAACGGCTCACACCGCTTACACACCCAGCCTATCTACGTCTTAGTCTCAAACAACCCTTACAGTCTTATAGACTGGGAGAACTCATCTCAAGGCAAGTTTCGTGCTTAGATGCTTTCAGCACTTATCTCTTCCGCATTTAGCTACCCAGCTGTGCCTCTGGCGAGACAACTGGTACACCAGTGATGCGTCCACTCCGGTCCTCTCGTACTAGGAGCAGCCCCTCTCAATTCTCCAACGCCCACGGCAGATAGGGACCGAACTGTCTCACGACGTTCTAAACCCAGCTCGCGTACCACTTTAAATGGCGAACAGCCATACCCTTGGGACCTACTTCAGCCCCAGGATGTGATGAGCCGACATCGAGGTGCCAAACACCGCCGTCGATATGAACTCTTGGGCGGTATCAGCCTGTTATCCCCGGAGTACCTTTTATCCGTTGAGCGATGGCCCTTCCATTCAGAACCACCGGATCACTATGACCTGCTTTCGCACCTGCTCGACTTGTCTGTCTCGCAGTTAAGCTTGCTTATACCATTGCACTAACCTGACGATGTCCGACCGTCATTAGCAAACCTTCGTGCTCCTCCGTTACGCTTTGGGAGGAGACCGCCCCAGTCAAACTACCCACCAGACACTGTCCGAACACCCGTTTCAGGCGCTTCGTTAGAACATCAAACGTTAAAGGGTGGTATTTCAACAACGACTCCACGATAACTGGCGTTACCGCTTCATAGTCTCCCACCTATCCTACACATCAAAATTCAAGGTTCAGTGTCAAGCTATAGTAAAGGTTCACGGGGTCTTTCCGTCTAGCCGCGGGTACACCGCATCTTCACGGCGATTTCAATTTCACTGAGTCTCGGGTGGAGACAGCCTGGCCATCATTATGCCATTCGTGCAGGTCGGAACTTACCCGACAAGGAATTTCGCTACCTTAGGACCGTTATAGTTACGGCCGCCGTTTACTGGGGCTTCGATCAGGAGCTTCTCTTTCGATTACACCATCAATTAACCTTCCAGCACCGGGCAGGCATCACACCCTATACGTCCACTTTCGTGTTTGCAGAGTGCTGTGTTTTTAATAAACAGTTGCAGCCAGCTGGTATCTTCGACTGGTTCATGCTCCATCCGTAAAGAACTTCACACTACGCCAGCGCACCTTCTCCCGAAGTTACGGTGCTATTTTGCCTAGTTCCTTCACCCGAGTTCTCTCAAGCGCCTGAGTATTCTCTACCTGACCACCTGTGTCGGTTTTCAGTACGGTTTAGTAAAGCCTGAAGCTTAGTGGCTTTTCCTGGAAGTGTGGTATCAGTTACTTCAGCACCTTAGTGCCTCGTCATCATCTCTCAGTGTTAACGGTGAGCCGGATTTGCCTAACTCACCCACCTACCAACTTAAACGACCATTTCCAACAGGTCGATAACCTAACCTTCTCCGTCCCCACATCGCAGCTTTACCAAGTACGGGAATATTAACCCGTTTCCCATCGACTACGCTTTTCAGCCTCGCCTTAGGGGCCGACTCACCCTGCCCCGATTAACGTTGGACAGGAACCCTTGGTCTTCCGGCGAACGGGTTTTTCACCCGTTTTATCGTTACTTATGTCAGCATTCGCACTTGTGATATCTCCAACAGACTTCTCAATCCATCTTCATCGACTTACACAACGCTCCCCTACCCAACAGACGTATCACTAATATCCCTCTTCGATTTTCTCTCTACACTCAACGTGTTTTTCGCTTTACTCACTTGCTTCGCAAGTGGTTAATCGTTAAGGCGTATTAGTGATACGCCTGATGCCGCAGCTTCGGTACTATATTTTAGCCCCGTTACATCTTCCGCGCAGGCCGACTCGACTAGTGAGCTATTACGCTTTCTTTAAATGGTGGCTGCTTCTAAGCCAACATCCTAGCTGTCTAAGCCTTCCCACTTCGTTTCCCACTTAATATAGATTTTGGGACCTTAGCTGGCGGTCTGGGTTGTTTCCCTCTCCACGACGGACGTTAGCACCCGCCGTGTGTCTCCTGAGTATCACTCTTCGGTATTCGGAGTTTGCATCGGTTTGGTAACCCGGGATGGGCCCCTAGCCGAAACAGTGCTCTACCCCCAAAGGTGTCCGCTCAAGGCTCTACCTAAATAGATTTCGGGGAGAACCAGCTATCTCCCGGTTTGATTGGCCTTTCACCCCCAGCCACAAGTCATCCGCTAATTTTTCAACATTAGTCGGTTCGGTCCTCCAGTTAGTGTTACCCAACCTTCAACCTGCCCATGGCTAGATCACCGGGTTTCGGGTCTATACCTTGCAACTCAACGCCCAGTTAAGACTCGGTTTCCCTTCGGCTCCCTTATTCAGTTAACCTCGCTACAAAATATAAGTCGCTGACCCATTATACAAAAGGTACGCAGTCACCACACCCTAAAGCATACTGCTTTAGGCTTTGTGATTTGCTTTGCAAATCACCCATCTTAACGCTATCTAAAACCCACTGCTTATTTTAGGGATAAACATTTTACTTCGTAAAATGTTAACACTCATAAAGTGCGGTGTTTTTTTTCCACGTTTTCAATACGCTTTAGTGGTGTGGCTCCCACTGCTTGTACGTACAGGGTTTCAGGTTCTATTTCACTCCCCTCACCGGGGTTCTTTTCGCCTTTCCTTCACAGTACTGGTTCACTATCGGTCAATCAGGAGTATTTAGCCTTGGAGGATGGTCCCCCCATCTTCAAACAGGATTCCTCGTGTCCCGCCCTACTTCTCGTAAACTTAGTACCACACGCAATCTTTCAGATACGGGGCTATCACCCTGTGTCGCTTAGCTTCCCAGCTAATTCTCCTAAATCACATGCTATCACTTACTGGCTACTCCGCTTTCGCTCGCCGCTACTCACAGAATCTCGGTTGATTTCTTTTCCTCGGGGTACTTAGATGTTTCAGTTCTCCCGGTTCGCCTTGTTTACCTATTTTATTCAGTAAACAATGATAGGTTCTTCACCTATCGGGTTTCCCCATTCGGACATCGTGGGTTAAACGCTTCTTATCAACTCACCCACGCTTTTCGCAGATTAGCACGTCCTTCATCGCCTCTGATTGCCAAGGCATCCGCCCTGTACGCTTTCTCACTTAACTATACAACCTCAAGGATTTTTTTTACTTTCCCTGAAGTGTCTTCATTCTCGTTGAGAACGCTTACTTGCTTTTGTTCAAGTAAGTCTTTTCTACTCAGACTTCTTCAATTTAATAAGAAAATGGCTCTATCACGATTACCACTCCCTCATTAGCTTGAAAGTCTCTTCAGTTTTCAGCTTGTTTTTACATTGTTAAAGAGCAAATCGCTAAAAAATTAGCTTTAAATGGCGTCCCCTAGGGGATTCGAACCCCTGTTACCGCCGTGAAAGGGCGATGTCCTAGGCCTCTAGACGAAGGGGACTACATATAAAGGTAATCTCTACACGACTTTGAGTTTCGCTCTCGCTTGTCTAACATCAATCATCACAATCTGTGTGAGCACTCATCTATCCAGTCTTTATAAGGAGGTGATCCAACCGCAGGTTCCCCTACGGTTACCTTGTTACGACTTCACCCCAGTCATGAATCATACCGTGGTAAACGCCCCCCCGAAGGTTAAGCTATCTACTTCTGGTACAACCCACTCCCATGGTGTGACGGGCGGTGTGTACAAGGCCCGGGAACGTATTCACCGCGACATTCTGATTCGCGATTACTAGCGATTCCGACTTCATGGAGTCGAGTTGCAGACTCCAATCCGGACTTAGATGCACTTTCTGAGATTCGCTCACCCTCGCAGGCTCGCTTCCCTCTGTATGCACCATTGTAGCACGTGTGTAGCCCTACTCGTAAGGGCCATGATGACTTGACGTCATCCCCACCTTCCTCCAGTTTATCACTGGCAGTCTCCTTTGAGTTCCCACCCGAAGTGCTGGCAACAAAGGATAAGGGTTGCGCTCGTTGCGGGACTTAACCCAACATTTCACAACACGAGCTGACGACAGCCATGCAGCACCTGTCTCTAAGCTCCCGAAGGCACTCCCGTATCTCTACAGGATTCTTAGGATGTCAAGAGTAGGTAAGGTTCTTCGCGTTGCATCGAATTAAACCACATGCTCCACCGCTTGTGCGGGCCCCCGTCAATTCATTTGAGTTTTAACCTTGCGGCCGTACTCCCCAGGCGGTCGATTTATCACGTTAGCTACGGGCACCAAGCCTAAAGCCCAATCCCCAAATCGACAGCGTTTACAGCGTGGACTACCAGGGTATCTAATCCTGTTTGCTCCCCACGCTTTCGCACATGAGCGTCAGTATCTCCCCAAGGGGCTGCCTTCGCCTTCGGTATTCCTCCACATCTCTACGCATTTCACCGCTACACGTGGAATTCTACCCCTCCCTAAAGTACTCTAGTAACCCAGTCTGAAATGCTATTCCCAAGTTAAGCTCGGGGCTTTCACATCTCACTTAAGTCACCGCCTGCGTGCCCTTTACGCCCAGTTATTCCGATTAACGCTCGCACCCTCCGTATTACCGCGGCTGCTGGCACGGAGTTAGCCGGTGCTTCTTCTGTGGCTAACGTCAAATCAGTGCGCTATTAACACACCAACCTTCCTCACCACCGAAAGAACTTTACAACCCGAAGGCCTTCTTCATTCACGCGGCATGGCTGCGTCAGGGTTCCCCCCATTGCGCAATATTCCCCACTGCTGCCTCCCGTAGGAGTCTGGGCCGTGTCTCAGTCCCAGTGTGGCTGGCCATCCTCTCAGACCAGCTAGAGATCGCAGGCTTGGTAGGCCTTTACCCCACCAACTACCTAATCCCACTTGGGCTCATCTTATGGCAGGTGGCTAAAACGTCCCACCCTTTAATCTCTCGATACTATGCGGTATTAGCCATCGTTTCCAATGGTTATCCCCCTCCATAAGCCAGATTCCCAAGCATTACTCACCCGTCCGCCACTCGTCAGCATTGAAAGCAAGCTTTCAACCCGTTACCGTTCGACTTGCATGTGTTAAGCCTGCCGCCAGCGTTCAATCTGAGCCATGATCAAACTCTTCAGTTTAATCTTCTCAATTCGTACACTAACAAAGCTCTGTGATTTCATTTAAAATCACTATGAATTTCAGTTAAGCACTAATTGTTCTAAATCTTTTAAGTTTTTCCAGAATCAACAAGTGCCCACACAGATTGTCTGATTGATTGTTAAAGAGCAAAAAAACGACGCGATGTGTATTTTCATTTTTCTACAACGTCGCGTCGTTGTGTGCGGCGTATTATAGGCATCTGAAAAATCTTTGCAACCCCTTTTGGCAAAAAAATGGCAAAAAATGCGAAAAATCATTGCAACTGATTATTTTAAAATCGCACCGCTGAATTATCAGGCAAAGTGCGGTGGAAAATTAGCTAAATTTTTACCGCACTTTTTCTCGCCTATGATAAATCCATTGAAAAAACAGAAAAAAAGCTTATGATGAACTGGTGGAATATCCCACGATTCATTAAGAAGGAAAATAGTATGGCTTTAGGCTGGTATGAATTGAAAAAAGCAAGTGATGGTCAATTTATGTTTAACCTTTATGCGGCGAACTCGCAAATTATCTTGACCAGTGAATTATATAAAACCAAAGCGTCTGCGCTAAATGGTATTGAATCTGTACAGAAAAATGGTAGCGATGAGGCGAATTTTGAGTTCCGCGTGGCGAAAAATGAGAAACCTTATTTCGTATTGAAAGCCAAAAATCATCAAGAAATCGGGCGCAGCCAATATTATGCTTCTCAAGAAGGGGCAAAAAATGGAGTGAAATCAGTAATGAATAACGCGCCGACAACGCAAATTAAAGATTTAACTGTCTAATTTAAAAGATAAAAGCGAGAATTTCTCGCTTTTATTTTATCAAAATAATAGATCATTTCCTCCCCCGAAATTTCCCCTTGAAAATTCCTTATAACCTTGTAGGATTTGGATATGTCATCAAGATAAAAGGAGCAAGAAAATGACAAAAAATGTTATCGGCCTTGGCGTGGCAGGCAATTTTGCGGGGCATTTGGAACAAGCGGGTGAGGCAAAGGATTTTGCCCAAGTGAAAACGGCAGAAACCCATCAGCCCAAAGCGATTTTTCCTTTTTATGTGCCTGCAGAAAACTTAGGCGAGTATGACTTTTTGGCGGTTAATCCGTTAAGTGCTGAATATATTCGTTTTCCGCAAGCGGGGGCGGATAATTTGCAGATTGAGCCTGAAATTGCCCTGTTGTGTGAAGTGCAATATTCTGGCGAAAAAGTTACCGCACTTTTGCCTTACGCCTTTGCGGCTTATAACGATTGTTCAATTCGCCGCCCTAATGCCAATAAAATTTGTGAAAAGAAAAACTGGGGTGCGGAAACCAAGGGCTTGGCGACAACAACCATTCCGCTCACGTCCTTTGACTTAGGCAGTGAAATTGATGATTATCGCATTGCTTGCTTTCATAAACGTGATGGCAAGATGAATGCTTATGGCGTGGATAGCCCCGCTTTAGGATACAGCTATTTTCATCAAAAATTGCTTGATTGGATTGTGGGACAAATGAATAATCAGCCTGATTTCGGTCCGATGAATCATATCGCTGATTTGCTAAAAAAAGCCCATTATCCAACCCAAGCGATCATTAGCATTGGTGCAACCCGTTATACTGAATTCGGCACGAGCCATTTTCTGCAACCTGACGATGTGAGCATTGTGGTGGTGTATAACGGCAAGAAATATTCACCGCAACAAATTGAGCAAATGGCAGCACAAGAACGTTTTGCAGAAGATATTTCAGCCCTTGTGCAAAAGGTAATTTAACGAAAGCGCAAAAAGTGATTTAACGATATTTGAAAAATAAAGGGAAGCATAAACAGCCTTCCCCTTTTATTTTGTCTTTCGGCTTTTACGCTTTTCTCCGTAGCGACACTTCCCCACCATTAAAATATCGCATTCCTTCTTCTGTCATTAATTGAATATAACCTCGTTCATCAATACCTTGTTCAATCCCTGTGATTTTGTGATTTTCACTCAAAATATTCACTTCTTCGCCAAAATAAGCATCCATTTCCAACCATTCTTGACGAAACTTCTCATCAATTCCCACCTGCTCAAACTGCTGTAAACGAGCAATTAAATTTTGACTTAACGATACAATCAACTTATTACGATCAAAATCAGGAAGTACTTCAACTAATTCAGCCCAAGGCTGATCAATATTATTGTGCTGTTTCGGTAACGAAAGGTTGATCCCCAACCCAATCACTAAATTGTGTAAATTATTTGGGCGATTTGCAATTTCCACCAAAATGCCTGCAAGCTTACGCCCATTTAGCAAAACATCATTTGGCCATTTTAGTTTAACACCCCAAGCGCCTGCTTTTCTTAATGTGTCAGCAATTGCCATTCCGACCACCAAACTTAAGCCTTCTAAGTTAATTTGGCGATCCAAAGTCCAATACAAACTCATAATTACTTGCCCCGCAAAAGGCGAAAGCCATTGCCGTCCCCGCCGCCCTCGCCCTGCGAATTGATATTCCGCCAAACACAGATCCCCTTGTTTTAATTGATCAATTTGCTCAAGCAAATATTGATTGGTGGAGTGAATCACCGGTTTCACCACAGCTCGATAAGGGGCAATGCCTTGATTAATTTTTTGTGCGGAAAGTAGCGGTAGCTCAGGCTGTAATTGAATATCATCGCCATTGGTTTGGATCTTGATCCCCAATTCCCTCAACGCCTGAATATACTGGCTGAGCTGGTGATCGTTCAAACCTAAAAGTGCGGTCATTTTTTGACGTGTTTTTTTCTCGCCATCCGCCAATTCGACTAAAAAATGAAACATTTTATTTTTCCTAATTTTCGTTCAGATAGACGACAATGAATTTTTTTAAAATAAAAAATATTTGCAATTCGCCATTTTCAAATAAGCATAAACTCTGTATAATCCCGCCGCAATATTTTTTAACATTAACCTTGGGATTTTCCCCCTTTAAAGAGAGATATTGCTATGCTACGAGTTATCAAAGAAGCCCTCACATTCGATGATGTGCTACTTGTTCCCGCTCATTCTAGCGTGTTGCCAAACACTGCCAATTTATCCACCCAGCTCACCAAAACCATTCGCTTGAACATTCCGATGCTTTCTGCCGCGATGGATACCGTTACCGAAGCAAAATTAGCGATTTCTCTCGCACAAGAGGGCGGAATCGGCTTTATCCATAAAAATATGAGCATTGAACGCCAAGCAGATCGCGTTCGCAAAGTGAAAAAATTTGAAAGTGGAATTGTGTCTGAACCTGTTACCGTTTCCCCAGATTTAACCTTAGCGGAATTGGCGGAATTAGTGAAGAAAAACGGCTTTGCGGGCTACCCTGTGGTAGATAAAGAAAGCAATCTCGTTGGTATTATCACAGGTCGCGATACCCGTTTTGTGAAAGATTTGTCGCAAACTGTCGAAAAAATGATGACCCCGAAAGATCGCCTTGTTACCGTAAAAGAAGGCACTTCACGCGAGGAAATTTTAGAATTAATGCACAACCACCGCGTAGAAAAAGTGCTAGTGGTTGATGACGCGTTCAAATTAAAAGGAATGATCACCGTTAAAGATTTCCAAAAAGCGGAGCAAAAACCGAACGCTTGTAAAGACGAATTTGGGCGTTTGCGTGTAGGTGCGGCTGTGGGAGCAGGTGCTGGCAATGAAGAACGCATTGAAGCCTTAGTACAAGCGGGCGTGGACGTGCTATTAATCGACTCTTCCCACGGGCATTCTGAGGGCGTGTTGCAACGTGTGCGTGAAACCCGTGCGAAATATCCTGATTTGCCAATTATTGCCGGCAATGTTGCCACGGCGGAAGGTGCGATTGCCCTTGCTGATGCTGGTGCAAGTGCAGTGAAAATTGGTATCGGCCCGGGGTCAATTTGTACGACTCGTATTGTCACTGGCGTAGGTGTACCGCAAATCACTGCCATTGCCGATGCGGCTGAAGCTTTAAAAGATCGCGGCATCCCTGTTATTGCTGACGGCGGTATCCGTTATTCTGGTGATATTGCCAAAGCCATTGCTGCTGGCGCAAGTTGCGTAATGGTGGGGTCAATGTTCGCAGGCACAGAAGAAGCCCCAGGCGAAATCGAACTTTATCAAGGAAGAGCATTCAAATCTTACCGCGGAATGGGATCCTTAGGGGCGATGAGCAAAGGCTCGTCCGACCGCTATTTCCAAAGCGATAATGCTGCCGATAAACTCGTGCCAGAAGGCATCGAAGGACGCATTCCATACAAAGGCTACTTAAAAGAAATTATCCACCAACAAATGGGGGGCTTGCGTTCTTGTATGGGCTTAACGGGCTGTGCCACCATTGAAGATCTCCGCACCAAAGCGCAATTCGTACGCATCAGCGGCGCCGGCATCAAAGAAAGCCACGTCCACGATGTTACCATTACCAAAGAAGCGCCGAATTATAGAATGGGGTAAAATAGGAAATAAGCCTAATATGCTAAATTGGGCTTATTTTTTAATATACATTAATTCAATGTTTAGGTAAAAATATGAAAAAACCGATCTTATTATGCATAGGATTATTAAGTGCGTTGCAAAGTTTTAGTAAACAATTTGATGTTTATCTAGACTATGCCACGCTTCCATCACTAAATATGATGTTTGATTTGGTAGAAAAGAAAGATAACCAACAGATTGAACGTATTATTGGCTTTGAACGTTTTAATCTTTCTGAGGATAAGTTATCCGCCTTTCCGCAAGGAAAAATTTCGTTCTCCAAAGTTTCGTTAAAAGATTTTACGGCGTTTTCTGATTTGTTGGTCAATAAAATTGCGCAAAGTGATGAGCTAGTAGAACTTTTTATTCATACTAATTTAGATCACTCCTTTTATAACTTACCCAATGTATTAGAAAAACTCTCTCCTATTGCGAATAAATTCACAATAAAGCATCTTTATCTTTATGATGACGGCTCAATGAATTATAAAGACCTTTATGAGCATAGAGAACAAGATATAAAAAAACTATTAGCTTCTTCTCAAAATGAGCTAGCTAAAAAATTAGCTTCTCATTCAAATAATAACGAATTAGATTCAATAAGCCGTTATACTTGGCATAAATTTTTCCCTACAGACTATATTTTACTGCGACCTGACTATTTAACCATTGACGAAAAAATGCAACCTTTAAAAGAATTTATTGGCAATAATGTCTCTGCAATGAGTTGGTCGCGTTTTGAAAAACTTTCGCCTGAACAAAAAACATTATTTTTAAAACTTGTCAATGTTGATGAAAATACGTTACATAAGCTAAAGAATAATTCTGAGGAGAGAACCTTTATTTTTACAGGAACAACAACTTGGGAAAAAGATAAAGATAAACGCTTAGCTAACGCCAAAACACAAGTGAAAGTTTTGGAAGATTTTCTTAAGCCTGATGGGAAATTTTACTTAGGCAATAAGATAAAAGTCTTTTTCAAAGGGCATCCCAAAGGTGATGAAATCAACGAATATATTTTAAAACAAACGGGCGCAGAAAATATCCCCGCCAATATTCCTTTTGAAGTATTAATGATGACAAACTCCTTGCCTGATTATGTTGGAGGCATAATGAGCTCAATGTATTTTTCTTTACCAGCTACACATATTAATAAAGTGATTTTCTTAGACTCTGACAAAGTGAAAAATAAAAATGATGCAAAAGCGCAAACTTTATCAAAATTAATGTTAATGCTAAACGTGATTACCCCAGAACAGATTGCATTTGAAGAAATTCCTGAAACGAAAAAAAACTCCTTTTTTAAACAAGCTTTTGATACATTAAGAAGTAAATTTTAAATTATAAACAAGGTAAAAAATGAACAACATCCACAATCACAAAATTTTAATCTTAGACTTTGGTTCGCAATATACCCAGCTGATCGCTCGCCGTGTGAGGGAAATTGGGGTGTATTGTGAGCTGTGGGCTTGGGACGTAACAGAAGAACAAATCCATGAATTTAACCCAACAGGGATTATTCTTTCTGGTGGGCCGGAAAGCACCACGGAAGAAAACAGCCCACGCGCGCCTGAATATGTGTTTAACGCTGGCGTGCCAGTGCTAGGAATTTGTTACGGAATGCAGACAATGGCGATGCAGTTAGGCGGTTTAACGGAAACTTCTGACCATCGTGAATTTGGTTATGCTTCCGTTTCTTTACAAAATCCAACCGCACTTTTTGCTGGTTTAGATGATGGCGAACACAAACTCGATGTTTGGATGAGCCACGGCGATAAAGTGACCCAATTACCACCGCACTTTCAAATCACGGGGGTAACGCCAACCTGCCCGATTGCGGCGATGTCTGATGAAAACCGCCACTTCTATGGCGTGCAATTCCACCCTGAAGTGACTCACACCAAAAGCGGCTTAGCCCTTTTAACCAATTTTGTGGTGAATATTTGTGGCTGTGAACGCAACTGGACACCAGAAAATATCATCGAAGATGCCGTGGCTCGCATTAAAGCGCAAGTGGGCGATGACGAAGTGATTTTAGGTTTATCAGGCGGCGTGGACTCTTCCGTTACTGCTTTATTATTACACCGTGCTATCGGCAAAAACCTACACTGTGTTTTCGTGGACAACGGCTTGCTACGCTTAAACGAAGCCGATCAAGTGATGGAAATGTTCGGTGATAAATTCGGCTTAAACATCATTCGAGTGGACGCCGAAGATCGTTTCTTAAACGCCTTAAAAGGCATTTCAGATCCTGAAGCGAAACGCAAAATGATCGGTAAAGTGTTCGTTGATGTGTTTGATGACGAATCGAAAAAACTCAGCAGCGTAAAATGGTTAGCTCAAGGCACGATTTATCCTGATGTAATCGAATCTGCCGCGAGCAAAACGGGCAAAGCGCACGTGATCAAATCTCACCACAACGTAGGTGGGTTACCAGATTATATGAAACTGGGCTTGGTAGAGCCATTACGCGAACTGTTCAAAGATGAAGTGCGTAAAATCGGCTTAGCCCTCGGGCTTCCAGCAGAAATGCTCAACCGCCACCCATTCCCCGGCCCAGGTTTAGGCGTGCGCGTGCTTGGCGAAGTGAAAAAAGAATACTGCGATTTACTCCGCCGTGCCGATGCTATCTTTATTGAAGAGCTTTACAATTCAGGCTGGTACTACAAAGTCAGCCAAGCCTTCACCGTATTCTTACCAGTAAAATCCGTAGGTGTAATGGGTGATGGACGTAAATACGATTGGGTTGTTTCCCTCCGTGCAGTAGAAACCATTGATTTTATGACTGCACATTGGGCGCACCTGCCTTATGACCTACTCGGCAAAATCTCCAACCGCATCATCAACGAAGTCAATGGCATCTCCCGCGTGGTGTATGACGTCAGCGGAAAACCCCCAGCGACGATTGAGTGGGAATAAAAAAGCTCCGTTTTCATCACATATCATTTTAAAAATACTCAAAACCCTGTTATTACAGGGTTTTTCTATTTCGTATTATTTCACAGTAGTTTATATTTATAGCGCTATTTTTGATGAGATACTAAAAAAGAAAAAAAGCCATAAGTTACTGATTTGAAAAGATTAACTTATGACTTAATACGAAATTCTTAATGGTGCCCGAGGGCGGACTTGAACCGCCACGACTCGAAAGTCGAGGGATTTTAAATCCCTTGTGTCTACCGATTTCACCACTCGGGCTGAGTGATATTGCTGACTGCGGTTGCATTATGGAGGCGTGTCCCGGAGTCGAACCGAGCTACATGGATTTGCAATCCAGTGCATAACCGCTTTGCTAACACGCCGTAGCGTAAATTGGAGCGGGAAACGAGGCTCGAACTCGCGACCCCGACCTTGGCAAGGTCGTGCTCTACCAACTGAGCTATTCCCGCTTTCGCTGCAACACATTCGCTGTCAGTGGCGTGCATTTTACTGACTTCTTGAACGCTGTCAATTAAAAATATGAAAAAATATTATTGATTGATGAAAAAAAATGCAAGACGCGTAAATATGCTTTAAAACAAAGCGATTTATGGATAATTTTAGATCGTTTTTAATCTTTTTATCTCATCGCAAAACTAAATTTAAAATCTACTTTAAACAGGCGATCCTTTGTGCCAAAATGTGGCAATGCTATTTATCCATACTGCACGGCATCATTCTCTTGGTGAATAAAAGTGCGGTGAAATTTTTTGCAATTTTTACGAGGAATAATATGACACAGCAATACAAAATCGAAACACTACTCGCACAAGCAGGCAATCGCACAGATGAAAGAACAGGCGCAGTTTCCACGCCTATTTTCCTTTCTACCGCCTATGGTCATCACGGCATTGGAGAAAGCACGGGATACGATTACACGCGTACGAAAAATCCAACGCGCACCGTTTTAGAAGAAACCATTGCTAAATTAGAAGGCGGGGAACGCGGTTTTGCTTGCGCTTCTGGTATGGCGGCGATTCAGTTAATTATGCAGTTATTTGCTGCGCCCGATGAATGGATTGTGTCTAGCGATGTGTATGGCGGCACTTATCGTTTATTAGATTTTGCCTATAAAAATACTCATGGGGTGAAGCCAGTTTATGTGAATACCACTTCTCTTGATGCCATTGAGCAAGCGATTACACCAAATACCAAAGCGATTTTTGTGGAAACGCCGTCAAATCCATTGATGGAAGAATGTGATGTGCCAGCCATTGCAAAATTGGCGAAAAAGCACAATTTATTACTTATCGTAGATAATACATTCTTAACGCCCGTGTTATTCCGTCCTTTAGAATGTGGCGCGGATATTGTGATCCACAGCGGAACAAAATATATCGCAGGGCACAATGATGCCTTAGTGGGCTTGGTGGTAGCCAATGGGCAAGAGCTTTGTGATCGTCTGTTTTATATTCAAAATGGTGCGGGCGCAGTGCTTTCGCCATTTGATAGCTTTTTGACGATTCGTGGAATGAAAACCTTGGCGTTGCGTATGGAACGTCATCAAAAAAATGCGCAAGAACTCGCTAAATTCCTTGCTGAGCAGCCACAAGTGAAAGATGTGCTTTACCCAAATAAAGGAGGAATGCTCTCTTTCCGTTTGCAAGATGAATCTTGGGTTAATCCGTTCTTAAAAGCGATTAAACTCATTACCTTTGCAGAAAGCCTTGGTGGCACAGAAAGTTTCATCACTTATCCTGCGACTCAAACCCATATGGATATTCCTGAGGCGGAGCGTATTGCGCGTGGTGTGTGTAATTGTCTGCTACGTTTCTCGGTAGGCTTGGAAGATGTGGAAGATCTCAAAGCGGATCTGTTACAAGCCTTCGCCCAATTAAAATAACAAAACAGGGAGAATAGAATGAGAGTCGCTGTTTATAGCACCAAAAGCTACGATCGCAAATATTTAGAATTAGTCAATGTGAAGTATGGATTTGAGCTTGAGTTCTTTGATTTTATGCTTACAGAATCAACGGCAAAAATGGCAGAACATTGCGATGTGGTGTGTATTTTCGTGAATGATGACGGCAGCCGAAAAGTCTTGGAAAAATTGGCCGCACTTGGGGTAAAAATGGTGGCCTTGCGCTGCGCTGGTTTTAATAATGTGGATCTCAAAGCCGCACAAGAATTAGGCATTCAAGTGGTTCGGGTGCCAGCTTATTCGCCAGAAGCGGTAGCTGAGCATACCGTAGGTTTAATGCTTACCCTAAATCGCCGCATTCACCGCGCTTATCAACGTACACGTGAAGCAAATTTTTCCCTTGAGGGATTGGCCGGCTTCAATATGCACGGGCGCATAGTTGGGGTGATTGGTACAGGGAAAATTGGCATTGCCGTAATGCGTATTTTAAAAGGGTTTGGTATGCACATTTTAGCTTACGATCCGTTTAAAAATCCTGTTGCGGAAGAATTGGGTGCAGAATATGTTTCGCTTGATGAATTATATGCCAGATCGCAAATCATCACCCTGCACTGCCCTGCGACGCCAGAAAACTATCATCTGCTCAATCGCGATGCGTTTGCCAAAATGCGTGATGGTGTGATGATTATTAACACCAGCCGCGGCACGTTGATCGATACACAGGCGGCGATTGATGCCTTAAAACAACGCAAAATTGGCGCATTAGGAATGGACGTCTATGAAAATGAACGCGATCTGTTCTTTGAAGATAAATCCAACGAAGTGATTCAAGACGATGTCTTCCGCCGTTTATCTTCGTGTCATAATGTGTTGCTCACAGGGCATCAGGCATTCTTAACGGAAGAAGCGCTGACCAGTATTTCTAACGTAACGCTAGAAAATATTTACAGCCTAAAAACAGGCAAACCTTGCCCGAATTTAGTGCTGCCATCTTAACTTTTAACAATTACATTGATTAGTGATGATAGCTTGAATTTGTGCTATCATCGCCTCATATTAAGGAAAACGCCATAACCTATGGCAAATTAGACAATAGACAAGACAAATAAGGAAAATAAAATGAGTGAAGTATTACATACAACTGATGCCACTTTCGAAGCTGATGTTTTAAGATCAGATGTGCCTGTGTTATTAGATTTCTGGGCGCCTTGGTGTGGCCCTTGCCGTATGGTTGGCCCAATTCTTGATGAATTAGCCGCAGAATTAGGCGATAAAGTGAAAATCGTGAAAATCAACATTGACGAAAACCAAGCAACACCAGCTCAATTTGGCGTTCGCAGCATTCCAACTTTATTAATGTTTAAAGAAGGAAAAGCCGTTGCTTCGCAAGTAGGCGCATTACCTAAAAATCAATTAGCAGCGTTTATTGCACAAAATAGCTAATTATTCTCTGAAAAATAAAATCCCGATACATTTATCGGGATTTTTTCTTAATAGCTTTTCTGATTTCTCAACTGTTTCAAAATTTCTTTTAACTTGCCTTCTAACGGCGCAGTAAAAAATAAAGTTTCCTGCGTTTTCGGGTGTTCAAGACGAATGGCATAAGCGTGCAAAAACAGCCGATCTAAACCTAATTCCGCCATTTGGCTATCAAACTGTTTATCGCCATATTTGCTGTCTAAGGCGATGGGGTGACCGGCGTATTGTGTATGCACACGAATTTGGTGAGTTCGCCCAGTAACTGGGGAGGCTTTTACCAAAGTGGCATTGCCATAGCGCTCTTCAATACTGAATAAGGTTTCTGACGGCTTGCCTTGCTCGCTCACGCGCACAATCCGTTCGCCACCAGCTAATTCATTTTTTAGCAAGGGCGCTTTAATCGCTTTACAGTGAGATTGCCATTGCCCACGCACTAAGGCAAGATAATCTTTGCGTACGGTTTTATTACGCAGTTGCTCGTGCAAATGACGCAACGCCGAGCGTTTTTTCGCCACTAATAAAATGCCTGAAGTGTCCCGATCCAAACGATGAACTAACTCTAAAAAACGTGCTTCAGGACGCAATGCCCTTAAGGCTTCAATCACGCCAAAATCTAATCCGCTGCCGCCGTGTACCGCAATGCCCGAAGGCTTATTGAGTACCAATAACGCATCATCTTCAAAAATAATTTGCTGTTCTAATTGCGCAACTTTGTTGAGCTTTTTCGATACTGGCGCTTGCGTTTTCTCACTCACACGTACAGGCGGCACGCGCACAATATCACCACTTTGCAATTTATATTCAGGCTTAATTCGCCCTTTATTTACCCGCACTTCGCCCTTCCGCAAAATGCGATAGATTAAACTTTTCGGCACGCCTTTGAGCTTATTTAACAAATAGTTATCAATGCGTTGACCTGCTTCATCTTCGCTAATCTGCAACATTTTTACGCTAGGATTTACAATTTTTTCATCAGTTTTATTCGACATTGGTTTCATTTTATCCTTTGCAAAATTGGGCGGATTATAGCACAAATGCACGGATTTACCTTGCTAAAAAATCCCTATCGTTAGATAATAGAGCGAATTTTTGCCAGCTTACTGGGAAAAATGAAATAAACGCAAAGACAACGCTGCAAACGGCATAAGACGTTGTTTTATAAGATAAATTTTGTCTAATTTGATTTTGTTACTGCGATAACAGAATAAAAAACGGACAATAAGTGTGATAAAAATCCCCCACGCTTGCAAAATAATTATTTCAGTCATTTTGTTTGTATCGAAAATTGTTCTTCGATAACGCAATCAATGCACCCAGCAACTGACAGTCGAGAGAATGACATTTTGCGACAGACACGAGGTCGATTGCGAAGCCAAAGTGCGGTGGTTTTTTATGACAAATTTAAGATGAAAATATAAGAGAAAATCGAATGAAAAGAATGTTAATCAACGCAACCCAAAAAGAAGAGTTGCGTGTTGCCCTTGTTGATGGGCAACGTTTGTTCGACTTGGACATTGAAAGTCCGGGTCACGAACAAAAAAAGGCCAATATTTATAAAGGCCGCATCACCCGTGTTGAACCTAGCCTTGAAGCCGCATTTGTTGATTACGGTGCGGAACGCCACGGTTTCCTTCCTTTAAAAGAAATTGCTCGTGAATACTTCCCTGCGGATTATGTGTATCAAGGTCGCCCAAATATTCGTGATATTTTGCACGAAGGGCAAGAAGTTATCGTTCAAGTAAACAAAGAAGAACGTGGCAACAAAGGGGCTGCGCTCACCACTTTCGTCTCCTTAGCGGGTAGCTATTTGGTGATTATGCCAAATAATCCAAGAGCAGGCGGAATCTCTCGCCGTATCGAAGGGGAAGAACGTTTAGAATTAAAAGAAGCCTTAAGCTCGCTTGATGTGCCAGAAGGTGTGGGGTTAATCGTGCGTACCGCAGGCGTGGGCAAATCCCCAGAAGAATTACAATGGGATTTAAAAGTTCTGTTACACCATTGGGAAGCCATTAAACAAGCCTCTGAAAGCCGTCCAGCGCCGTTTTTGATTCACCAAGAAAGTGATGTGATTGTCCGTGCGATTCGTGATTACTTACGCCGTGATATTGGCGAAATTTTGATTGATAATCAAAAGGTTTATGAAAAAGCCAAAGCGCACATTAAATTAGTGCGTCCTGATTTCATCAATCGCGTTAAACTCTATCAAGGCGAAGTGCCATTATTCAGCCATTATCAAATTGAATCGCAAATTGAATCAGCCTTCCAACGTGAAGTGCGTTTACCGTCTGGCGGCTCAATTGTGATTGATGTGACTGAAGCACTCACTGCCATTGATATTAACTCGGCACGCTCAACTCGTGGCGGCGATATTGAAGAAACTGCGCTCAACACGAACCTTGAAGCGGCTGATGAAATCGCGCGTCAATTACGCTTGCGTGATTTAGGTGGTTTAATTGTTATCGACTTCATTGATATGACCCCAATTCGTCATCAACGTGAAGTGGAAAATCGTATGCGTGATGCGGTGCGTCAAGATCGTGCGCGTATTCAAATTAGCCGTATTTCTCGTTTTGGCTTATTAGAAATGAGCCGCCAGCGTTTAAGCCCGTCTTTAGGGGAATCTTCCCATCACGTTTGCCCACGCTGTCAAGGCACAGGGAAAATTCGTGATAACGAATCACTCTCGCTGTCCATTTTACGTTTATTGGAAGAAGAAGCGATCAAAGAAAACACCAAACAGGTTCACACCATTGTGCCGGTGCAAATTGCTTCTTACCTGCTTAATGAAAAACGTAAAGCCATTAGCAGCATTGAAAAACGCCATAACGTAGATATTGTGGTTGCCCCAAATGAAGAAATGGAAACACCGCATTTCAGCGTTTTCCGTGTGCGTGAAGGGGAAAATCACCACCATTTAAGCTACAACCTTGCAAAAGTACACCGTGAACAAGAAGATACTTTTGATGCAGAAGAATCTTTAGTAAGCCGTAATATCGAAACTGCTGCAGTAACCACTGAAAATGTGTTAGAAAACGCGGCGGTATCTTTGGCGATTGAAACGCCAGCGCCAATGCCAACTGAGCCGAAAAGTGGTGGATTATCGAGCTTTATTGCGGGTCTTATTGCCAAAATTAAAGGGCTTTTCGCAACAAAAACGGAGCAAAAAAAGACCGCACCTCGTGGTAAAAATAATCGCCGCCGTAATAACGATCGTCGCAATACAAGACGTAATCGTAATGAGCAAAAGTCAAATGAAGACTTGAATAAACGCAATGAACGCACTTTCGACAATGCAGAAAGTCGTCCAAGTCGCAATAAGCAAAGCAAAAAACCATTGCCAGTGGTTGAAGATAACGCAATCGTTACAGAAAATAGCACAAGCGAAAGTACCAATGCGCCAGCGCAGCAACGCCGCCAGCGCCGTGATCTGCGCAAAAAAGTGCGTATTGAAGAAAATGTAGCAGCGCCAATCGTCACGCCAGCTGAGCAAGCCCCTACCGCATTACCTATGGTAGAAACAGCGCCTAACGCTGAAGAAATGTTGCCAGTTGCAAGGGTTGAAACCACAGATACAACCGCGAATACTGATGCGATCATCAACGAAAACAACCAAAATGACAGCAAAAAACGCCGCGATAATCGCCGCCGTTTACCGCGTCATTTGCGCGTGCGTAAATATCGTACACCAGAAGAAAAATCGCCAATGCCATTGTTCGCAGCGGTTGCTTCACCAGAATTAGCGAGCGGTAAAGTGTGGATTGATAGCAATGCTTTTGCGAGCAATAAATCGAACAATTTCTTGTCTGTTGATGAATTGCTTGAACAGCAAAATGGCAGCGATGAAATTGCCGTAACTACACCTGCAACCCAATTATTGGTGCAGCAAGAAAGCAATGAGCCAACCCCATTGGCAGGTTTTGTAACACAACCAGCTAATGAATCAGTGGAGAAAAAAGTCCAAGCCTCATTACAACGTTTGCATAGTGAAAGTACAGCAGCACCAAGTGCGCCAGCTGAAAACACTCAAACGCACACTAATGAGCAAGTGGAAATTTCAGAAAAAACCGACCGCACTTATGAGTTTAACGGCCGTTTAGGCACCGTTTCAGCCGTGCCACATACACGTTCTGAAATGACTTCAGCCCAAGCGATTGCAAGCACGGAAGGCGACTACCCTATCGTAGAATGGAAAGAATCACGTTACTATTTCTACGGTAAAGGCGCAGCGGGACATCACAATGCAATTAGCCACGTTTATGCTGAAGCTACTTCAGCGAAAACAGCGGAATAAGGTTAATTCAAATTGCTAACTGATAATGCACCTTGCCTTAAGTAAGGTGCATTTTTTATCGTTCTATTTATAACCTTTGATGGAATTTTATATGGCAACCTATTTAGTCGGCGATCTGCAAGGCTGTTATGATGAATTGCACGCTTTGTTGGAAAAAGTAAACTTCGATCCGAGCCAAGATGTGCTTTATTTAGTGGGCGATCTGGTGGCGCGTGGGGATAAATCCCTTGAATGTTTACGTTTAGTCAAATCCCTTGGTAACGCAGCGCACACCGTGCTGGGCAACCACGATTTGCACTTAATTTCCACCGCACTTGGCATAAAAAAAATCAAACCCAAGGATCGCGTGGACGCCATTTTCAACGCCCCTGATTTTCACGAGTTGATTGATTGGCTGCGTCAGCAACCCTTGCTTATTCATAACCAACAAGCAGGATTTTTACTCACTCACGCTGGGATCTCGCCAGATTGGGATCTTGCCACGGCAAAAGCCTGTGCTGCCGAAGTGGAGCAAGTGCTACGCCACGGTGATTATTATGCAATGATCGAACAGATGTATGATAACCAGCCTGATCGCTGGTCGCCTGATTTGCAGGGCATCGATCGCCTACGTTACATTATCAACGTATTTACCCGTATGCGTTTTTGCTATTATGATCATCGCCTTGATTTCGCTTGCAAAGCCCCTGTTGATGAAGCACCTGCGGAGCTAACCCCTTGGTTTCGGCTTAATAATCCCCTATTCAAAACGGAAAATATCGTCTTTGGCCATTGGGCTAGTTTAGTGGATACGCCTACGCCAGCTAATATTTATGCCCTTGATACCGGCTGCGTGTGGGGCAATCGCATGACAATGCTACGCTGGGAAGATAAACAGTATTTTACTCAACCTGCAATGAAACAATACACTTAACCTATGAAAGAAAAACTGATTACTTCTGCCAGTTGCGAGCTGTTCAATCTTCCTTTTTTCCAGTTCGCCCAGATGAAAAAATTCTGCCCAGAGCAAATCCCACAAATTAAAGCGAATTACAAACGGCAATGGAATTTATGGAAAACGGCGATTTTGCAAGTGGCACAACGCCTTGGCCCTCCTTTTGCTGAACCCCATATTGAAAAATGGTGTAACGGTTGGCAAGTGCGAGCGCATTTTTTTGCTTATTTCAAATATGAATTTAACAAAAATTCTGCTGCCATTTTATCGATTATTTTAAATCGCCGCCGTTTACAAGTGAGCCTTGATTGGCATTGCTATCGCGCCGATCGCTCTCAAATCAATGTACAACAATATAACCAATGGTTTGAACAGCTGGATCAAACTCATTATGCCGATTTTGATTTTTGGCGTGGCGATGAAAGCGAATACGCCGATTTCCGCAAAGTGCGGTCGCTTTCTGCGCAGGATTTTTTACTCAACAATGATGACGATTTTTTCTGTATAGGGAAAAATATTGAAAAAGCCGAGTTAGATCACATTGATGCAGTGGAATTTATCGCACAAACCATTCAAGAGTTAGTGCCGTTGTATGAGAAATGCCACCACCAATAAGGGTGGCAATTTTCGCAATAGTTCTATCAATTTTCCCTATTTTACGCTATCCTATACCACATTTTCTTATTCATCTATGCCGCCTAAAATCGCCGTAATAAATGGGCAAAGTGCGGTCAATTTTTTGATAATTTTTTAAAGGTAACATTATGCAAGAACAATATCGCCCTGATTTAATTGAGCCTGAAGTGCAGAAATATTGGGCTGAGAATAAAACATTTAAAGCGGTGCAAGATCCAAGCAAAGAGAAATATTATTGCCTTTCAATGTTCCCCTATCCCTCTGGTCGCTTGCATATGGGACACGTTCGCAACTATACCATTGGTGATGTGATTTCGCGCTATCAGCGAATGAACGGTAAAAATGTGTTACAGCCGATGGGTTGGGACGCATTTGGCTTGCCTGCAGAAGGTGCGGCGGTGAAAAATAAAACCGCTCCAGCAAAATGGACCTATGAAAACATTGAATATATGAAAAATCAGCTCAAAATTTTGGGCTTTGGTTTTGACTGGGATCGTGAAATCGCTACTTGCAAACCTGAATATTACAAATGGGAACAATGGTTCTTTACGGAGCTTTATCGCAAAGGCTTGGTGTATAAAAAAACCTCTAGCGTAAACTGGTGTCCGAATGACGAAACCGTGTTGGCGAACGAGCAAGTCCACGAGGGGTGTTGCTGGCGTTGTGATACGCCAGTGGAACAAAAAGAGATCCCACAATGGTTTATCAAAATTACCGACTATGCCGAGCAATTATTGGGCGGTTTAGATCATCTGCCAGAATGGCCAGATATGGTGAAAACAATGCAACGTAACTGGATTGGCCGTTCGGAAGGGGTGGAAATTACCTTCAATATTGAAAATTCAGAAGAAAGCGTAACGGTTTACACCACCCGCCCAGATACCTTTTATGGCGTATCCTATCTCGCCGTAGCGGCAGGACACCCGCTTGCAGAAAAAGCAGCGAAAAATAACCCCGCACTTGCGCAATTTATCCAAGAATGCAAAAGTACCAAAGTGGCAGAAGCCGAGCTTGCCACAATGGAGAAAAAAGGAATGGCAACGGGCATTCACGCCATTCACCCGATTACAGGAAAATTAGTGCCAGTTTGGGTGGCAAATTTCGTGTTAATGCACTATGGAACAGGTGCGGTGATGGCAGTGCCAGCCCACGATGAGCGTGATTATGAGTTCGCTAAAAAATATGATTTACCGCTTTATCCTGTAATTACACCCGCAGACGGTAGCCCGTTAGATTTATCACAGCAGGCTTACACCGAACACGGTATTTTGATCAATTCAGCAGAATTTGATGGCTTGGATTTTGATGCCGCATTCAATGGCATCGCCGATAAATTAGAAAAAATGGGCGTGGGCAAACGCCAAGTGAATTACCGCTTACGCGACTGGGGTGTTTCTCGTCAGCGTTATTGGGGCGCACCGATCCCAATGCTTACCCTTGAAAATGGCGAGGTTGTACCTGCTCCGTTGCAAGATTTGCCGATTGTATTGCCTGAAGATGTGGTAATGGACGGCGTGCGTAGCCCGATCAAAGCGGATCCAAATTGGGCAAAAACCACTTATAACGGACAACCGGCATTGAAAGAAACCGATACTTTCGACACCTTTATGGAATCTTCGTGGTATTACGCGCGTTACACTTGCCCAGACTTCCACCAAGCAATGCTCAACCCAGAAGAAGCCAATTACTGGCTACCTGTGGATCAATATATCGGTGGGATCGAACACGCTACAATGCACTTGCTTTACTTCCGCTTCTTCCACAAATTATTGCGTGATGCGGGGCTAGTCAGCTCTGATGAGCCAGCGAATAAATTGTTGTGTCAAGGAATGGTGTTGGCAGATGCCTTCTATTACACCAGCGATACCAAGGAGCGTATTTGGGTATCACCAACAAAAGTAACCCTTGAGCGTGATGAGAAAGGACGCATTATCCGTGCCATTGATGATGAAGGACGCGAGTTAGTCCACAGCGGAATGACAAAAATGTCTAAATCGAAAAACAATGGTATTGACCCACAAGAAATGGTGGAAAAATACGGTGCAGATACCGTGCGTTTGTTTATGATGTTTGCCTCCCCTGCGGAAATGACCTTGGAATGGCAAGAATCTGGCGTGGAAGGGGCAAATCGTTTCCTACGCCGTTTATGGAATTTAGTGTTTGAATACAGCAAAAATCCAGCAAAAACTGCGTTAAATCCAACCGCACTTTCAAGCCAACAAAAAGCGCTTCGCCGTGATGTGCATAAAACCATTGCGAAAGTGAGCGATGATATTGGTCGCCGCCAAACCTTTAACACGGCGATTGCAGCGGTAATGGAGTTAATGAACAAATTAACCAAAGCGCCATTGGACGATGAGCAAGATCGCGCGGTAATGGCAGAAGCCTTAAATGCCGTGGTAAGAATGCTTTACCCAATCACCCCACACATTTGTTTCCAATTATGGAAAGAGCTTGGCAACCAAGACGCCATTGACTTCGCCCCTTGGGTGAAAGCCGATGCGCAAGCAATGGTTGATGACGAAAAACTGGTGGTGGTGCAAGTAAACGGTAAAGTGCGCGCGAAAATCACTGTGCCTGCGGATATGGCAGAAGACGCCATTAAAGAAATCGCCCTTGCCGATCCGAATGTACAAAAATTCCTAGACGGTTTAACCATTGTGAAAACCATCTATGTACCAGGTAAGTTATTTAGCTTTGTCGCGAAATAATCCAACCGCTCCACTCATTGAGTGGAGCGAATTATTAAGAGAAAACACTATGTTGAATTTACTTAAAAAATTATGTCTTGTCGGTGCGTTGGCAACGCTCACGGCTTGTGGTTTCCACTTTGAAAATGGTGAATTAATTCCGCAAGAGATGAAAACATTGCGTTTGGAAAGTAGTGATCCTTATGATGCGATGACGATTGCTATGCGCAAGCAGTTGCGAGCCAATAACATTCAGCTTGTTGAGCAAGGTGATGTGGTGGTGTTGCGCTTAAATAATGCTCGCGAGAATAGCGAAGTAGCGTCTATTTTCAAACAGGGGCGTGAGGCGGAAAAAGTGTTGGTGTTGCAAGTAGAGGCCAGTGTTCAGCTTAAAAATAAGCAACGTTATCCAATTAACACGCAAGTAACACGCACTTTCTTTGATAACTCGCGCGCTGCCTTAGCGAAATCTGCCGAGAAAGAAGTGATTTGGAACGATATGCGTGAACAAGCTGCGCGTCAGCTTATCACCAAAATGGTGGCGTTAAAACAACAGGTGAAAAGCCAATAATGCAACGTCTGTTTGCTGATCAGCTGAGTGCCTCGCTAGAGAAAAAATTGGCATCAATTTATTGTCTGGTGGGGCAAGATCCCTTGCTTTTGCAAGAAAGCAAGGATCTCATCTGCGCTGTGGCAAAACAGCAAGGTTTCGATGAAAAAAATGAAATCACGCTGGATAACAGCACCGATTGGATCGCCTTAAACGAACAAGTGCAATCAATGGGCTTGTTTTTCAGCCGTCAAATTTTATTGCTAAATTTTCCTGAAAATCTCACCGCACCTTTACAAAAGCGTTTAGCCGAATTAATTGGCTTATTAAATCAAGACGTGTTGCTTATTCTACAAACAGCAAAGCTCACCAAACCAATGGAAAAACAAGATTGGTTTGTGCAAGCTAATCAGTTTGATGCGCAATTTTCTATCGTTAATTGTCAGACACCAAATATTGAACAGCTCCCCCGTTGGATTGTAGGGCGCAGCAAAGCCTTAGAGATTTTTGTTGAGCCAGACGCAATCCAGCTTTTGTGTTACAGCTACGAAAATAATCTTCTTGCCTTAAAGCAAACCTTACAACTGCTCGCCTTGCTTTATCCTAAGGATAAAATCACCTTATCACGCCTGCAAACCGTGGTGGAGCAATCTTCCGTGTTTACCGTGTTCCAATGGGTAGATGCCTTGCTTGAGGGCAAAAGCCAGCGTGCCAGACGGATTTTAGCCGGCTTGCGCGGTGAAGAAATCCAGCCTGTGATTTTATTGCGTACCTTACAACGCGAGCTAATTACGATTCTAACGCTCACTCAACCGCAACAAGGAATGAGCAATATTGATCAACCGCTTTCTACCGCGAAATTGCGTGAGCAGTTTGATCAACTCAAAATTTGGCAATCACGCCGCCCGCTTTTTCTGCAAGCAATCCAACGCTTAACTTATCGTAAATTATATAAAATCATTCAACAGCTCGCTGAATTAGAACGTATAGTAAAACTTGAATTTAGTGATGATGTGTGGGAAAAATTGGCCGATATTTCTATTCAATTAGCCCATTAAATAAATTCTTCTGTATAGCAAATAAAAAAGTGCGGTGAAAAAATCAGAAATTTTCACCGCACTTTTTATCTTTCAATCACAATAAACTATCTAAAAATATTACGATTTTGCTCTACCCGTTTAAATTGGCTAATTAATAAAACCGACAACAGTAAACTATAAAAGGCGAAAATCACCACAATCCATTGTGCCATTGAGAAGCCTAGGAAAGACCAGCTAATCTCCGAGCAAGATCCCGTTGGATTAAATACATAAGGCAACCAGCGATCTAATGGCAAGGTTTGTGGAAATTCAGCCACATAAGAACATTGATTCCAAGGCCCTGGATAAAGCTGATAATCAACGTGTTTAATGGCTAGCAATAAGCCTTTCACTGCGCTGCCCAAGCCAACCAATAATGCCAATAAACGCAAAATTAATGCGCGCGGATAAAGCAAGCCAATTAATGCTGAAAATGTAATGCCAAACAAGGCGACTCGTTCGTAAATACACATTACGCAAGGGGCCAACCCCATTCCGTGTTGAAAATAAAGTGCGGTGCTTTCTAACGCAATTGTTGAGATCAATAAAAGCAACCAACCGCCACGATTGAGTGATAACTGTTTGAAATATTTCAGCATTGGGAATCCTTCTTATACTGGCGTAATTAATCCAATTTGTGCTAAAAGTTGTGTCATTGCTGGCAATAAAAATTCTACCGCAAATAACCCCACTAAAGATAACACAATTGTATAAGGTAGCGCCATATAAACCATTCTTCCGTAAGACAAACGAATTAACGGCGCAAGTGAAGAAGTCAGCAAGAATAAAAATGCCGCTTGCCCATTTGGTGTTGCCACTGATGGCAAGTTTGTCCCTGTGTTGATGGCGACAGCAATTAATTCAAATTGATGTGGCGAAATAATCTGTTGTTCTAAAGCAGCTTTTGCTTCGTTAATATAAACCGTTGCCACAAATACATTATCAGAAATCGCGGATAACACCCCATTGAAAACATAGAACAGCATTAATTGCACATCTTCGGAAGCAGAAAGCACAAGATCAATGATAGGCGCAAACAGATGCTGATCCACAATCACCGCCACCACTGAGAAGAACACCACCAACAATGCGGTGAATGGCAAGGATTCTTCAAAGGCTTTACCGAGTGCGTGTTCACTGGTAATACCGCAAGCTGATGTACATAAAATAATGACACTTAACCCAATTAGGCCGACTGCGGCCAAATGGAACGCTAAGCCAACCACTAACCATACGCCCACCAAGGCTTGGACTACCAATTTTACGCGTTCTTGATTGTTCATTTTGAGCTGGCGGTTACGGTCAAATTTAGCCAGTACGCCCCACACTTTACGCGGAAGTTTCGCACCATAACCAAATAAGCGGAATTTTTCCACCACAAGGCAAGTTAATGCGCCACAAATTAAAATTGGCACGGTAACTGGTGTCATACGGAAAAAGAATTCGCCAAAGCCCCATTTTGCTTGTTCAGCAATGATCAGATTTTGTGGCTCGCCGACCATTGTCATCACGCCGCCTAATGCCGTTCCCACGGCTGCGTGCATCATTAAGCTACGCAAAAAGGCACGAAACTCTTCCAAAGTTTCACGGCTATTGCCAATGTGTTTGTCATCATTAATGTCATCAGAATCATCAAATTGTTTGCCCGATGCCACTTTATGATACACACCGTAAAATCCCATTCCCACGCTAATAATCACCGCCACCACGGTTAAGGCATCTAAAAATGCGGAAAGAAATGCCGCACTTAAGCTAAATGAAAGGGATAGCACCAATTTGGAACGAATGTTGAGTAACAGCTTGGTAAAAATAAAAAGGAGCAGCTGTTTCATAAAATAAATGCCCGCCACCATAAACATTAACAGCAAAATTACTTCAAAATTTGCCATAATTTCTTCTTTAACGTGTTCGGGGTGAGTCATTCCAATCATCACAGCTTCAATGGCTAACAGCCCGCCGGGTTGTAATGGATAACATTTCAACGCCATTGCAAGCGTTAAAATAAACTCCGCAACCAACACCCAGCCCGCAATAAATGGGCTAACACAAAAAAACAAAATCGGATTTAAAACTAAAAATCCGACTATTGCCAGTTTGTACCAATCAGGACTTGAACCAAGAAAATTTTTCAGAAATGCTTGAGAATAGTTCATATTACGACCTTTACTTTAAAACGAAAAAATATAACTGTGCTAATTGTAATATATCCACCTTTCAAGGATAATAACAAATCTCTATTTTGTTATCTATATCACAAATTTTTCAACAAATAATTGCGCAAAAGTATGAATAATCATCAGTCGCTTCTTAAAGCCCAAAGCCCAGCGGGATTAGCTGAGGAATATATTGTAAAAAGCATTTGGAATAACCATTTTCCACCGGGTTCTGATCTACCAGCAGAACGGGAATTAGCAGAAAAAATCGGGGTAACCAGAACGACATTGCGAGAAGTGTTGCAACGCCTTGCCCGTGATGGCTGGTTAAGCATTCAACACGGCAAGCCAACCCGCGTGAATAATGTATGGGAAACCGCTGGGCCGAACATTATCAGCACGCTGATTCAGCTTGATAAATCCACCATTCCTGTGATCATAACCAATGTAGTATCTTTGCGCACTCGAATGGGTGAACATTATATCCCAGAAGCCATTCAAACCGATCCTGCCGCTTCATTAAAATTATTTGAAAACCTACCGCACTTGGCCGACACCCCACAAGCCTACGCAGAATTTGACTATAATTTATACCGTTCTTTTACCTTTGTGGCGAACAAACCCGTCTATGGCTTAATTCTAAATAGCTTTAAAGATCTCTATCACCAAGTGGCATCGTTATTCTTTTCTGAAGCTAAATCACGCCAATTCACTATGCAATTTTACCAAGCCCTACGCCAGAGCTGCGAACAAGGCAATGTTGAACTTGCCATTCAATGCCTAGCAGAAAACCGCGAACGCAGCAGCAGCATTTGGAAAGCGATGTTGCATCATTTGCCGGCGGATTTTGGGGAGTAAACTCAAAGCATAAAAAAACAGCTATTCCTAAGAATAGCTGTTTTATTTGTGTGGTTATTTGCCTAAATTATCAAAGAATTTTTTCACACCGTCAAAGAAACTTGAAGATTTCGGGCGGTGTTTTTTCTTACCACTTTCAAGGCTTTCTTCAAATTTTCTTAATAACTCTTTCTGTTCAGCATTGAGTTTCACTGGGGTTTCTACAATTACTTTACAGATGAGATCCCCTGTATGCCCTGTTCTCACTGACTGAATACCTTTGCCACGTAAACGCAATAATTTACCTGTTTGGGTTTCTGCAGGAATTTTCACTTTTAAGCGACCATCAAGGGTTGGCACTTCAATTTCGCCCCCTAATGCCGCCATCGTAAAGCTAATTGGCACTTCACAATATAAATTATTGCCATCGCGCTCAAAAATGTGGTGTGGTCTAACGTGAATCACCACATATAAATCCCCCGCTGGCGCGCCAAACTCGCCTGCTGCACCTTCACCGGCTAAGCGTAATTGGTTGCCGGTATCCACGCCTGCTGGAATGGTAACGGAAAGATTTTTCTTCTTGTAAACGCGTCCTTCACCGTGGCATTTTTTACACGGATTTTCAATTTTTTTACCTGTGCCGTGGCAAGTTGGACACACATCTTCCGTCACAAAGAAACCACGTTGATGACGTACTCGTCCCGCACCGTGACAGGTTGGACAGGTTTCCACTTTAGAATCTTTTTCGGCCCCAGTGCCGTGGCAATGATCACATTCTGCCAAGGTATCAAACTGAATTTCTTTTTTCGTTCCACGAACCGCTTCTTCTAGGGTAATTTCGATGTCGTAGCGTAAATCTTCACCGCGCACAACACGCTGTTGGCGTGAGCGACCACCACCGAAAATATCGCCAAACATATCACCAAAAATATCGCCAAAATCAGCACCGCTGAAGCCACCAAAACCGCCGCCAGCACCGCCACCAAATCCACCTTGTTCAAAGGCTTGGTGTCCATATTGATCGTAAGCAGCACGTTTTTCTTTATCACCTAGAATTTCATAGGCTTCTTGCACTTCTTTGAATTTCTCGGCAGCCTCTTTATCCCCTTGATTGCGGTCGGGGTGTAATTTCATTGCAAGGCGTTTGTAGGCTTTTTTAATTGCTTTTTCATCTGCACCACGTTCAACGCCAAGCACTTCATAATAATCTCGTTTTGCCATTTTTATCCTATTTTTTATACGCTAAAAGGGCATATTGCTATGCCCTTTGGATTATTGTTGAATGTGAATTATTTATTGTCTTTCACTTCTTCAAACTCAGCATCTACCACATCATCACCGTTGTTTTGTTGTGGTTGTTCACCGCTTTGAGCTTGTTGTGCTGTGGCTTGCATTAATTTTTGTGATGCTTCCACTAACGCTTTGGTTTTCGCTTCGATTTCAGCTTTGTCTTCACCTTTCGCTGCAGTTTCAAGTTCGCTCACGGCTTTTTCAATTTGGGCTTTATCATCAGCAGATAATTGATCGCCAACTTCACCTAATTGTTTGCGTGTGCTGTGAACAAGATGATCAGCTTGGTTACGCGCTTGAACTAATTCTTCAAATTTACGGTCAGCTTCTGCATTAGCTTCTGCATCACGCACCATTTGTTGGATTTCATCTTCGCTTAAACCAGATGAAGCTTTAATAGTAATTTGTTGTTCTTTACCTGTACCTTTATCTTTCGCTGAAACGTGGATAATACCGTCCGCGTCAATATCAAAAGTCACTTCAATTTGTGGCATACCGCGTGGTGCTGGGTTGATGCCTTCTAGGTTAAATTGACCTAGTGATTTGTTAGCAGACGCTTGTTTACGCTCACCTTGTAACACGTGAATGGTTACTGCACTTTGGTTATCTTCAGCGGTTGAGAACACTTGTGATTTCTTCGTTGGAATCGTTGTGTTTTTCTCAATTAGGGTAGTCATCACGCCACCCATTGTTTCGATACCTAATGAAAGCGGTGTTACATCTAATAACAATACGTCTTTCACATCACCTGCTAATACACCACCTTGAATTGCCGCACCGATTGCAACAGCTTCATCAGGGTTCACATCTTTACGAGGCTCTTTGCCAAAGAACTCAGCCACTTTTTGTTGTACTAATGGCATACGAGTTTGACCACCTACTAAGATCACGTCATCAATGTCTGATACGCTTAAACCTGCATCTTTCAATGCCACTTTCACAGGCTCTAATGAGCGTGCTACTAAATCTTCTACTAAGGCTTCTAATTTCGCACGAGTTAATTTAATGTTTAAGTGTTTTGGCCCTGTTGCATCTGCAGTGATGTAAGGTAAGTTCACATCAGTTTGTTGCGCTGAAGAAAGTTCGATTTTCGCTTTCTCTGCTGCTTCTTTCAAACGTTGCATTGCAAGTGGGTCGTTGCGTAAATCAACGCCTTGCTCTTTTTTGAACTCATCAACTAAGTAGTTAATTATACGGTTATCGAAGTCTTCACCACCTAAGTGAGTATCACCATTGGTTGCTAACACTTCAAAAGTTTTTTCGCCATCTACTTCATCAATTTCGATGATAGATAAGTCAAATGTACCACCACCTAAGTCATATACTGCGATAGTGTGGTTGCCTTTACCTTTGTCTAAACCATAAGCAAGCGCTGCTGCTGTTGGTTCGTTAATAATACGTTTAACATCTAAACCTGCAATGCGGCCTGCATCTTTGGTTGCTTGACGTTGTGCATCGTTGAAGTAAGCAGGTACAGTAATTACCGCTTCAGTTACTGGCTCACCTAAGAAATCTTCTGCTGTTTTCTTCATTTTTTTCAACACTTCAGCAGAAATTTGCGGTGGTGCCATTTTTTCATCTTTCACTTCAACCCACGCATCGCCGTTGTCTGCTTTCACAATGCTAAATGGCATAATATTTACATCGCGTTGTACTTCTTGATCTTCAAAACGGCGACCGATTAAACGTTTGATTGCAAATAATGTATTTTTTGGATTTGTTACTGCTTGACGTTTCGCAGGCTGACCTACTAAGGTTTCGCCATCATTTGTATAAGCAATAATTGACGGAGTTGTACGATCCCCTTCCGCATTCTCAATAACACGCGGTTTGTCGCCGTCCATTACAGCCACACAAGAGTTTGTTGTACCTAAGTCAATACCAATAATTTTTCCCATAATATGTTTTCTCCTAATAAAATTCGATTAATTCGTTTACGATTGATTAAATTGGGCTGGCTTTAAAAATTTCAAGTGCAATGTTGCAAATTTTTTTGCATTTTTTCACACAGGAATAACATTCAAAGTGCGGTGGAAAATTTCCACATTTTTCAGCCCAACTCATTGATGGAAGTAAAATGTTGGCTGAAAGAGAAATTTCAAGGGGAAAAATGAAAAAAATTTTACTTTTTTGTAAAAAAATGCGAAATCCCTTTCTCAGCCTTTACTCACCTCGTACAAGCCCGTAAAATACAGGCAAATTTTTTACCCTTGTGAACCAATGAAATTGTTAAAAACCCTTTTTATTCCTTTATTTATCAGCTTGTTGCTAGCAGGCTGCGCCCTTGATATTGATGATAACCGCCCAGCCAATGTGCAATATATAGAAAAAAACGACCGCACTTGGCAGCAACATTTACAACAAATTCAACAAATTAGCGCTTATCAAGCAGAAGGACAAATTGGCTATATCAGCGCCAAACAGCGTTTTTCTACCGCCTTTGATTGGCAATATCAAAACCCGAAAGCCTATACACTGGTGCTTTCTTCAGCCTTAAGTAGTTCCAAACTCACCTTTAAAATGCACGCGCAAGGTTTAACCATTTCAGATGAAAAAGGACGCCAGCGCTCCGCTAAAGATGCCCAAGCGTTATTGCGCGAAATTATCGGAATGGATATTCCGCTCACCCAGCTGGCCACTTGGTTGAAAGGCGAACCAAATAATCAACAGGATTACAATGTGGGTGAGAACCATTTGCTCGCCAACTTTACTTATACCGTCAATGGTGAGCAATGGACGGTGGATTATTTGAATTATCATCAAGACCGCTCCCCTGCGCTACCACGGGATATTTTGCTAAAAAATGACGCACAAACCCTGAAAATTCGCGTTAATCATTGGAAATACTAATGAAAAATTATCATTTTTCCACCGCACTTTTTGTTCCGCCGAAAAATGGACGCTACCGTTTTCCTAGCCCAGCAAAATTAAATTTGTTTCTTTATATTAATGGACGCTTGGAAAATGGCTATCACGAATTGCAAACCTTGTTCCAATTTTTAGATTTTGGCGATTGGCTGCAAATTGACGTGCGGGACGATTCACAAATCATTCTTTCTCCAGAAATTCCCCATTTAAAACAAGAAGATAACCTAATTTATCGCGCAGCGCGTTTACTCCAACAGCACACAGGTTGCCAGCTTGGGGCAAATATTCATTTAGATAAAATCTTGCCTATGGGCGGCGGAGTTGGTGGTGGCTCATCAAATGCGGCTACCACACTTGTTGCCCTTAATTCTTTGTGGAAAACGCAATGTTCCCTTGAAGAATTGGCTCAGTTAGGGTTACAGCTAGGCGCTGACGTGCCTATTTTTGTTCACGGCAAAGCCGCATTTGCAGAAGGCGTGGGGGAAAAAATTCACGATTGTAATCCTGCTGAAAAATGGTATGTGGTGCTAAAACCTAACGTTTCCATTTCAACAGGACGCATTTTTCAAGATCCCAATTTGCCACGCAATACCCCGAAAAAACCACTTTCACAACTTTTAGCTGAAAATTATACAAACGATTGCGAAAAAATTGTGCGAGATCATTATCCAGAGGTTGAAGAACTGCTGGGCTGGTTGTTACAATATGCACCCGCAAGATTAACGGGAACAGGGGCTTGTGTTTTCGCAGAATTTGACGATGCTCAATCTGCTCAAGCGGTATTTCTAAATAAGCCAAAAGACTGTTTTGGTTTTGTTGCAAAGGGGCTAAATGTTTCACCATTACACCAAATGATGGAGCATTTATTCCAATGAGATCAATATTTTACACATTCTTCCATCTAAAATTCTGAGGTTAATTTTACAATGCCTGACATAAAACTTTTCGCTGGTAATGCAACGCCAGAACTAGCAAAACGAATTTCTGAACGCTTATACCTTTCTCTCGGTGATGCCACCGTGGGACGCTTTAGCGATGGTGAAATTCAAGTGCAGATCAATGAAAACGTGCGTGGTAGCGATGTTTTCATTATTCAATCAACCTGCGCGCCAACAAATGACAACCTAATGGAATTACTTGTGATGGTTGATGCTTTACGCCGTGCATCAGCAGGTCGTATCACTGCGGTAATCCCTTATTTCGGCTATGCTCGCCAAGATCGCCGTGTGCGCTCTGCGCGTGTACCTATCACAGCAAAAGTGGTGGCGGATTTCTTATCAAGCGTAGGGGTAGATCGTGTTTTAACCTGTGATCTTCACGCTGAGCAAATTCAAGGTTTCTTTGATGTTCCTGTGGATAACGTATTTGGTTCTCCAGTATTAATTCACGATATTTTAAAGAAAACCGATCTTGAAAATCCAATCGTGGTTTCTCCTGATATTGGCGGTGTGGTTCGCGCTCGTGCAGTGGCAAAATTACTCAACGATACCGATATGGCAATCATTGACAAACGCCGTCCAAAAGCCAATGTATCGCAAGTTATGCACATTATTGGTGATGTAGCTGGACGCGATTGTATCCTTGTTGATGATATGATCGACACGGGCGGAACGCTATGCAAAGCGGCAGAAGCGTTAAAAGAACGTGGCGCAAGACGCGTTTTTGCTTATGCAACTCACGCCGTATTCTCAGGCTCAGCGGCAAAAAATCTTGCCAGCGATGCCCTTGATGAAATTGTAGTTACAGACACCATTCCACTTACCCCAGAAATCAAAGCCTTGGGCAAAGTGCGTGTGCTTACACTTTCAGGAATGTTAGCTGAGGCAATTCGCCGTATCAGCAATGAAGAATCCATTTCTGCAATGTTTAATTAATCTAATAATAAAAGGGCTTAAAATCATTTTTAAGCCCTTTTATTTTGAAAACAAGAAAAATTACAACCGCTCTTTTTCCCCGCCAAAATCATCGAGTAAGTTTTCGGTGAGATGTGAAAGAATTCCTGTCATTAGGACAAAATCTGCATCAAAGCGCTGGGCGACATCTTCTTTCAAAATATCGTCATTTTTCTCCCGCACTTCATCTGCAAATTTCAAGCGTTTTAACGTGCCATCTTCGTTTAATACAAAAGACAAATACCCTTCCCATTCAAGTGCCAGTTGCGTAATGGTTTTACCGGCCTGCAAAAGTGAAAGAATTTCTTCTGCATCAAGAGCTTGCTGTTTACAACGAATCACGGCGTTATCCTGACTGCCGCGCAATTCAGCATCTTCCAAAGGAATTAACCAAGCTGGCGTGGCATTTTCACTTACCCAATGGCTCATTACGATACTTGGCTCATTGGCAAAAGCGAGTGGAACAACAGGTAATGAACCTAAAGATTTACGCAATAAAGCAAGGGAATCTTCCGCACGCTTGCTTGATGCTGCATCAACATAAATAAGCTGTTTATCACTATCAATCCAAATCGCGGTTTGCTGATATTTGCTAAACGCACGCGGAAGTAACATTGCCACCACATCATCTTTCAGCGCCTGTTTTTCCACTTTCTTTAATTTGCGATTTTCTTTTTGTTCTAACTCATTAATTCGTTGCTCTAATTCACGCTTAACCACTTGCGCAGGAAGGATTTTTTCTTCTTTTTTGGCCAATAATAAAATCTGCTTACCCACAGAAAAATGCAATAATTCACTGGTTTTCAATGGCGAAACCCAGCCAAATTTTTGCATATCACCTTGTCCACAAGGGTAAAATTGCCCCTGTTCTAATTGAGTCTGTAAATATTCCGCTGACCAGTCCAACGGTTTGGTTAAGCGGTAAATCATTAGATTTTTAAAAAATTGATATGCCATAATGCGTTATCTCTTTTATACCATCTCTACAAAATAAGCTACCCGCAGGTAGCTTATTAATTTTAATCGTGATCAATTATTCCGTTGTGGTTTCAACATTGATCTCAACGCTTTCACCTTCAACATCGCTCTCTTCATCGTCCACATCACAAACACGCTCAAGGCTTACCACTTGCTCGTCTTCGGCGGTGCGAATTAAGCGAACCCCTTGGGTGTTTCGTCCAACAATGCTCACTTCGCTAACACGGGTTCTTACTAAGGTTCCCGCATCGGTAATCAGCATAATTTGGTCATTTTCTTCCACTTGGGTTGCGGCAACCACTTTACCGTTACGCTCGCTCACCTTGATAGAAATCACCCCTTTGGTGTTGCGTGATTTAGTTGGGTACTCCGCTAAATCGGTACGTTTACCATAACCGTTTTGCGTTGCGGTAAGGATTGCGCCGTTATCTTTCGGGATCACCAGCGACACCACTTTGTCGATATTCAGATCAAGGGTTTCTTCGCTGTTATCGTCAGAAATTTCTTCAATTTCCACCGCACTTTCATCTTCCACTAGATCGTTAGTTAGGGCTAATTTAATGCCGCGCACCCCTGTTGCGGTTCGTCCCATTGGGCGCACAGCGCTTTCTGCAAAACGTACTACGCGTCCTTGTGATGAGAACAGCATAATCTCGTTTGAACCGTCTGTAATATCCACGCCAATGAGTTCATCTTCATCACGCAAGTTAAGGGCAATAATCCCGTTTGAACGTGGACGGCTGAATTCAGTTAGGGCGATTTTTTTCACCATACCGCCTGCGGTTGCCATCACCACAAATTTATTTTCTTCATAAGCAGAAATTGGCAAGATTGCGGTAATACGCTCGTTTTCATCTAATGGCAGAATATTCACGATTGGACGACCACGTGCGCCACGGCTGGCTTGCGGTAATTGATACACTTTGAGCCAGTATAAACGTCCACGGCTAGAGAAACATAAAATCGTATCGTGGGTGTTGGCAACCAGTAATTTTTCGATGAAATCTTCTTCTTTCATCTTGGTTGCAGATTTACCTTTACCGCCACGGCGTTGTGCTTCGTAATCGGTAAGTGGTTGATATTTCACATAACCTTCGTGAGAAAGGGTTACCACCACATCTTCTTGTGCGATTAAATCTTCTAAATTAATATCGCCTGACGCCATTGTGATTTCAGTGCGGCGTTCATCGTTAAATTCCGCTTTAACGCGTTCTAATTCTTCACAAACCACTTCTCTTAAGCGTTCAGTGTTATTTAAAATGCGTAATAATTCGCCAATTTCGACCAAGATTTGTTGGTATTCGGTAACGATTTTTTCGTGTTCTAAGCCTGTTAGGCGTTGTAAACGTAAATCTAAAATAGCGCGGGCTTGTTCTTCAGAAAGGTAATATAGCCCATCACGCACACCAAATTCTGGCGCAAGATCTTCAGGGCGAGAGGCATTCATTCCCGCCGCTTCTAACATTCCACTCACGTTGCCTAGATCCCAACCGCGTGCAAGCAAGGCTTCACGGGCTTCATCACCAGTTTTTGACGCACGAATTAATTCAATAACTGGATCGATATTGGCTAAGGCAATGGCTAAACCTTCTAAAATATGCGCACGTTCACGGGCTTTACGCAGTTCAAACACTGTACGGCGAGTTACCACTTCACGGCGGTGCTTCACAAAGGCTTCAATAATTTGTTTTAAATTGAATAATTTCGGCTGACCGTGATCCAACGCCACCATATTGATACCAAAGGTCACTTGCATTTGGGTGAGCGCATAAAGGTTGTTCAACACCACTTCGCCCACAGAATCGCGTTTCACTTCAATTTCAATACGGAAACCTTCTTTATTGGATACATCAAGTACGTTGCTGATGCCTTCGATTTTTTTATCACGCACCAGCTCGGCGATTTTTTCCACCAATTTCGCTTTGTTTACTTGATAAGGAATTTCCGTCACGATAATGGTTTCGCGGCCTTTTTCGCTGGTTTCAATTTCTGCTTTGGCACGCACATAAACCTTGCCACGCCCTGTTTTATAGGCATCTTCAATGCCTTTGCGGCCATTAATTAACGCAGCTGTTGGGAAATCTGGGCCGGGAATAAATTGCATTAATTCATCAATGGTGATGTCTTCGTTGTCTAAATAAGCCAAACAACCATCTAACACTTCACCTAAATTATGTGGGGGAATATTGGTTGCCATACCCACCGCAATCCCCGATGAGCCATTGACTAACAAGGCTGGAATTTTGGTTGGCAACACATCAGGGATCATTTCTTTGCCATCATAGTTTGGCGAGAAATCCACGGTTTCTTTGTCTAAATCCGTTAATAATTCCTGCGTGATCTTTTGCATACGCACTTCGGTATAACGCATTGCCGCTGGCGCATCACCATCTACTGAACCGAAGTTACCTTGACCGTCCACCAACATATAACGCAATGAAAACGGCTGCGCCATACGTACAATGGTGTCATAAACGGCGCTATCTCCGTGCGGGTGATATTTACCGATTACATCACCCACCACACGGGCAGATTTTACATAGGCTTTATTATAGGTAATGCCACTTTGATCCATTGAATATAAAACACGGCGGTGTACTGGCTTTAGCCCATCACGCACATCAGGCAACGCACGCCCAACAATCACCGACATTGCGTAGTCAAGATAGGAAGATTTCAGCTCTTCCTCAATACTCACAGGGGTAACGTTTGAAACCAAATTCGTCATTTGAAATATTCCCTAATTACATAAAAAATTAGGCGAGATTGTAGCATAATTTCAATAATATCTCTAATCTAATAAAGATTGTTATGGCGTAAATTTGCTTTTTTCTTTGGGATAAATAACGGGTTTCGCCGTTGGCGACTTCCTTTCTTTTGCGTTCCCCAAAAGAAAGGAAGCAAAGAAAAGGGAACCCCGATCAAACCGCTTTTTCCTCATTCCTATAAAATTTTCTTGACGAAAAGTAAGCCCATACTCGCTACGCTGCGTTCAGGCGTTACTTTTCTAAAAATTTTATCTCCATTCGGGCGGTTTGGACGGGGAATAGGGTTAGGGCGAATTTTAAAGTGCGGTGGGAATTTTGGGATTTTTAGAAAGTGCAAAGAAAATTCCCTTATCTCAGCCACAGCGTGGCTGTGTTATCTAACCACCTACGGCTCGTAGGTGGTAAAGTTAAGAACAAATCTCCCCTAACCCCTCTTTGCTAAAGAGGGGGATTGGTAGGTGCAACCTATTGAAAGCGTATTATCATCTCCCGTGTAAATTGCCTTCACTTTTAACAAATTTTTAGAAAAGTAACGCCTGAACGCAGCGTAGCGAGTATGGGCTTACTTTTCGTTAAGAAAATTTGTTAAAAATGAAGATCAGCAATTTAGTCGGTTTTTTTCTTTGCCTACTTTCTTTTGAGCAAGCAAAAGAAAGTGGGTCGCTCAACGAGCGAAACTCGTTATTAATCACAAAGAAAAAAGAAATTTACCCTAGAATAAAAAAGATAGAAAATTTACGCTAAAATAATAAAAACCAAAAATAAGAGAACAACCTAATGCAAAACATCGACCAACAAGAACTCGAAAAATTTGAAAAAATGGCTAACACTTGGTGGGATCCTGAAGGGGATTTCAAGCCGATTCACCGTTTAAATCCAGTGCGTTTAGACTATATTTGTCAGCACGCGGAGGGATTGTTTGGCAAAAATGTGCTAGATGTGGGCTGCGGAGGCGGTATTTTAGCGGAAGCAATGGCAAAACAAGGGGCGCAAGTAACAGGTATTGATATGACCACCGCGCCCCTTGAAGTAGCGAAATTACACGCACAAGAAAGCGGTTTAAGCATTGATTATCAACAAACCACAGTAGAAAATTTTCTGCAAAAACACACCGCACTTGGTGGGGAAAAATTTGACGTGATCACCTGTATGGAAATGCTAGAACACGTTCCCGATCCCAGTTCGATCATCAATGCCTGCAAAGCCTTGTTAAAACCCGATGGCGTGCTATTTTTTTCCACCATTAATCGCACCTTGAAAGCTTGGGCTTTAGTGATCATCGGTGCGGAATATGTATTAAAAATGCTACCAAAAGGCACGCACGATTACGAAAAATTTATCAAGCCTGCTGAACTTTTGGCGTGGACGGACGAAGCAAAGTTAGAATGTGTGAATATGGTGGGCTATCACTATAATCCACTAACAGGAACATTTAAATTAAATCAGGACGTAAGCGCTAATTATATGGCTACCTTTAAAGGGGTAAAATAATGGATATATCCTATTCATAAGAACTTTCTTATTATCCTAATGACAAAGCTTAGGATTATTTATTATGTTTAGGATATACCTTTATGCTTTTTTCTCGCTTTAAATTGAAAAGCGCAACATTAATTGCACTGGTTGCGCTTTATTTTACCTTAGTGCTAAATTTTCCTTTTTATAAAAAAGTATGGGCGCTACACCCATTTTTAGGGCAGCCTGAAGATTATTTTCTTCTCACCGTTCCCGTCTTTATTTTCTTTACGCTAAATGCGGTTTTTCAGCTTTTTGCTTTGCCTATTTTGCACAAAGTGATTATTCCGCTGTTGCTGATTATTAGCGCCGCTATTGGCTATCAAGCCTTATTTTATGACGTGCATTTCACCACGGATATGCTCGAAAATGTGCTGCAAACCACGCCAGCGGAAAGTGTTCGTATGCTCACTTGGCAATATCTCACTTGGATCGCCGTGTTTGGCGTGTTACCTGCCATTTTATACATTATGGTGAAAGTGGATTATCGCACTTGGTGGAAAGAACTGGGTTTACGCGTGGGCTTGATCGCCCTTTCTAGTGTGGTGATTTGGGGGATTTCTAAAGGTTTTTATCAAGATTACGCCGCCTTTGTACGCAACAATAAACCTGTGGTGAATTTAATTGTGCCGTCTAATTTTATTAGTGCCGGCGTGAATAAAGTGAAACGCGTGCGTGAAGCCAATCGTCCTTATGAGCAAATCGGCTTAGATGCGCAACAAGCCAAACCTGATGAATATCGCCATTTCACCGTGATTGTGGTGGGCGAAACCACGCGTGCGCAAAACTGGGGGCTAAATGGTTATGCTCGCCAAACCACCCCAAAACTGGCAGCGCGTGGCAAAGACATCATCAATTTTACGGACGTTTCCAGCTGTGGCACATCAACTGCCATTTCCGTACCTTGTATGTTCTCTTATCTCACCCAAGCCCAATACAATGGCGGCAAAGCACAAAAAATGGATAATTTGCTTGATGTGCTACAACGTGCGGACGTGAATATTTTTTGGCTGGATAATAACAGCGATTGCAAAGGCGTTTGCTTGCGTGTGCCGAATGAGATCACGGATATGAAAACGCCAGAATACTGTACAGACGGCGAATGTTTAGATGAGATTTTATTAAAAGATTTCGACAAAATTCTTAATGAAAGCCAAAAAGATACGGTGCTGATTCTGCATACCATCGGCAGCCACGGACCAACCTATTACGAACGCTACACGCCTGAATTTAAAAAGTTTGTGCCAACTTGCGATACCAACGAAATTCAAACTTGTAGCAACGAACAATTAGTGAATACTTACGATAACGGTATTTTGTATATTGATAATTTCCTTGATCAAGTGATCCAAAAATTGGAACACCGTGATGATTTAGAAAGTGCGGTATATTATGTGTCAGATCACGGTGAATCCCTTGGTGAGGACGGCATTTATCTGCATGGCACGCCTTATGCTATCGCGCCAGATTATCAAACCAAAGTGCCGATGTTCTTTTGGTTCTCTAAAACCTGGCAGCAAAATGAAGGTGTGGATTTAGACTGCCTGCGCAACAATGCCAGCGCCCAACATTATTCCCACGACAATTTATTTAGCACCGTGATTGGAATGATGGATATGAATTTAATAAACCCGCACGACATAACAGCAACAAAAAAAGCGAGATAAATGTAATCATCCTTTCTTTCATTTACAGAAATAGTATTACATTTTCTCGCTTTTTAACTTAGATTTATTTGTTTATGTTTTCTACAAAGCTCTCTATATCATCTTGTTCTTGCTCATAATCTTCACGTTCATCATCGGATAACTCTTTCTCGCTTAGGGTATAAACAGTATTAGCTTCATCTAAAATTCTGCTACATTCATCATTGTTAGTTTCATCATTGTTAGTTTCATCAGCTTGTGCAATGGACATTTCTTTTAGCTCTTGTGAAATATCTCCATCTAGTCCTAAAAAATCATCATGTCTATGATAAACCTCAGGGGAATGACCGACATCAACTATAGCATCAATCAGTGCTTGTACCTCATCCGTCTTAGATAGACCGAAACGTTCAGCAGCTTCGCTTAAAGTTTTAGCTTTGCTCATAATATGATCTCCTAAAATAAAAAAGTGAATTATATTATATAGTCAAGTTTTTTTATTTCAATGTAGTGTGCGGATTTTCAGTAGTTTATTCCCCCGTTGGCGTGCCATATGTAACGACCAAAAAAACTGCGAAAAAAAGCCATTAAAACTGCGAAAATAAAACATTAAGATTTTTTCGTTGTTTTAATGGCTTATTTATATGTTTAAACTTTCGGAAGTTTGTTTTTCTTATAAAATATCCAACCTAATAATCGTACTATCACCCAAAATATCCATGCCTTAATCGGATGCCCTTGTAACATTAGGCAATTCCTTAACCGCTTGTCGGCATCTTTTCGGCTGACTGTGCCGTGGATGCCATAGTCGCGGTCGTGTTGGTGGCAGCAGCTGTTGATGCTGGCTGGAGCGTTGAGCCAGCCTGTACAGTAGTGTTTTGTCTTTTTTCTCATTTGAAAATCGCGCCGTTTTCGCCAAACTGGTTAATTGGTGTATTTGTTCCGCCTTGTGCATTTTTAGCACTGATAAAACTGCCATTTGACGCCTGCAAATCCTTGCTAGCCTCAGACACACCATCAGCTCGACAATCTGAGTTGGTTACGCAAATACTTGAGCCGAAATTCGCATTAACCGAAAACTCACTGCCTCGGATAGTACTGTCAGATGCATCGATTTGAGAGCCGTTTTTACCGTGCACCCCTCTGGATAAACAAATAATAGTGGATTGTGGGATATTTACTTTACCTCCCCGATCCGCAGACACCCCTATTTTTGTCCCCGAGAGATTAGCTCTAGTTGTCGATACATAACCACTAATACAATTAATTGCTGTATTCGCGCTGTTTTTAATATTCGGCTGATACCCACCCACTGAGCCTCCATCTTGCGCGCGAATACCATAACGCCCAGCATTATTTAATTCTGCGTAATCACAGCCAACATTACTTGATGATAGTGAGACCACGGCATCGTTACGGCAGTTATTTGCCTCACCACGCTCAAAATTTAAAGTTGATGCGCCAAAAGCAGATGCACCATCAAACGACCCAGAACATCGACCTCCTTGAGCATTAACAGACGATGCACTAGCCGCGGCATAACCACTTTTACCCGCGTTTTCAAAATACGTTATTCGGCAGCTAATAGAGCTGCCTTCCCGTGCGAAACAGCCATAACCTCCTGCATTGTTAATCCCACAATTGCTCCAAATATGCCCCCTCGAATTACGATTGCAGACATAGCCGTGTCTATTTGTTCCATCACCTGTATTATCCATTCGGAATTTACAAGCAATTAACAATTGTTCCGCATTGTCCCCAGCATAAAAAGCAGGAAACATCTCGGAACTCGTCCCTTCAAAATAAGCAGATTTAATTAAAGATGCTCGGTTAATTACAACCTCTTGATCTTCCGAGACGAGATTGATCCAGCCAAGTTGAGACTGTCGAATAATGACTTGCTCACGCATTGTAAAGCCGCTTAACAGCTTAATAGTCGCCGATAAAGCATCGGGAGCATAACGAGACGAGTGTGTACTATCTCCGACTTTGTGCTTTTTATGACTAAAATTATCGACTAAGTAAGTAATTGCTTGATTGATTGTGCCAAAATCCCCTCCATCGCCTACAGTGACCAAAATATCATTGTCAAGCATATTGGCTTGACCTAATGACAGAGATTGGTCGTTGCACAAAAAAGTACCATTAAAATAAATTTTATTGCGTGGTGTTTTGTCTACTTGATAAGATTTACCTTGTAAATCAACATAAATTAGCTTTGAGTATTGCTCCAATCGATTAAACGCAGATGTATCATTTATTTGCCCATCCCCGATAATACCGTAATCAAACAGTGAGGTATGTTTAATACGTTTCCAGCGACCGCCATTATCCGGCACCACAAAACAAGTGCCACCGTCATCAGGCGTAATTAGGTCTTGTAAATCTGCAACAAACTCTCCACCACCTGTTGTACCTCCTACATAGTAGGATTTAACTAAAATACGCTGACCATGTTCAGTTGGGCGGATAGTGCGGAGTTGTTCGATACTTTCAGCTTGACCGATAAAACGAAAGCCATCAGCTTTAGCAAGTTCTCTGAAAGCATTTTTATTTTGCTCGCCAACCTTCTCCATTTCGCCTTTTAAGAATAGCGTGCGGTTTGCTAAATGTTTTAAAGGTAAATTATCAACACCTGTTGGACCTCCAAGTACAGGGTCGGTTTCTTTCAGCATATAAACGCCATCTTCCCAAATGGGTTGTTCTGGTAAAAAATCGTCTTTTGTTAAAGTCGTCATCTTATCCTCTCTTATGCCGCACCACGACTATAAGTGCCGTTGCGAGTTAATGTGTTGTTGTGTAAAAAAGCGTATTTTCTAAAATCAAGTGCGATAAGTTCACTGCGAGCTGGGGCAAATCGTTCAATTGTTTGGCGAGCAACTTTAGCTTCAGCATAAGTAATCACATCATTAAGCAGAATGCGGTATTGTGCCCAGCGGTTATCATCGCCATGGAAATAGATGCCATTGCGAGTAATTACCCCTTCATGAAATTGCTTAGCAAGACGTTCAATGATTTCTACATTACCTAGCCCTAGTTTTTTACAAATTTCTTTCACCGCCCAAGGCGTACCTTTGTATTTATGCAACTCCACAGCGGAGCTAATTAAAGTGCGTTTGGCTTTTACATCATCGGCAAGCAAATAGCCGTCGTAGCCTGTCACACTCCATTTTTCTGCTAGCAATTCAATGTATTTATCATCTACTAGCTCAATAATTGAGGTCATAATTTGCGATTTATCCAACTCGTCAAAACGGTTAGATAAATCAGCCAAAACAATGAACTTGAGATCTTGACGAATGATGTCTGGGTATTGCAGTTTAGCCATTACTTTCTCCCACAATATTGAGGGTGATCCCTTCGCATACCGCCCACTGATGTTTCAGCACTTCGGTAAGGGTAGGCTCCACAATTTCTACGTTATACACGCCTGATACTTTGAGTGCAGCTGCAATACTTAATGGCACAATATCTACCCCTAATTTGAATGGGTTAGCAGAAATAAACTCCTGAATTGCTTTGAATGCACGAGCTTTGGTTTCGGTTTGATTTGCGGTGATATAAAGATCTAAATTTGCAATGATGTTGTAGCTTACCTTTTCTGCTGGGGCGACAATCACTGTATCATTAAGCGGTCGGCGCTTATCTGCACTCAAATAGTGATTTACCTTTTCCACTAAGAGCGGTTGAGGAATACCACGTTTGGTGAGTAAAGTAACTTTGACTGTGCCTGCTTTAGGTCGCTGCACTGCTACATCATTGATAAAATGGCTTACACTACGTGCGTGATATTCATAGGCTTCAAAAGTGCCACAAACAGTAAAAGCTTCGGGGGCAAGTAAAATACGTTTTCGGTAGTCTTCATCACTTTCTTCAGAAACGCCACCATCGGTTTCATCTATATTGCTAACAGTTAATGTGCCTTGATAGGCAATAGGGCTTTCAAGGTTTTTTACCCTTCCCGCTTCCCAGCCATTACCTGCCTCACCTGTTAGATTTGCGATAGCAACTACATCAACAAAACTGGCAAATTTCGAAATAACGGTTTCTGTTTTGGTGGAGAAATAAAGTGTTTCTGTTGCACGCACTGTCGTGCCTGCTGGAATGACGATTTCATCGTGCTCCGTTTCTTCTACACGAAAACGCAACGTAGTTTCGGCAGGTTGTGCCGCAAGGCGGATACAGCCCATTTGTTCACCACATAAATCCAAGGCTTGTCCGGTTGCTGTCTGCGGAAAGGTTTGGCGAAAGGCTTCGTTAATACCTTTTCGCATAAGTAATTCGCGGTAGGCATATAAATTGATCAGCAACCGTTCAATATGTGCTGGCTGTAAGGTTTTGCCTGTCCGTTCTTCATATTGTGCAATACAATCAGCAAGGATTTTTGACACATCTTCATCAACAATTTGGATTTCTTCAGGATGTGCGATCATAGTTGATACTCCGTTGCATAAATTTGACGAGCCACATCTTCTGCAACACACCATTTCACTGAAAAATGAAATTCAGGGGCTTCGCCTGTGATGATAACTTCTTGTACCACGACACGTTTTTCCCATTTATCAATTGCGGTAAAGACTTCTCGCACAATATTAGGGATCGCAATATCTTCAGGTTGGTCGATATAATCGAAATGGTCGGAGCCAAAATCAGGGCGAAGTACGTCACTGCCTTTTCGGGTAGACAGAATATTGAGAATACACTGATGTAAATCATCTTCACCTTGTATGGTGGCGACATCAATGGGGGCTAATTGCCAGTGGGTATGTTGAATTGATGTTTTCATAGCCGCAAGGGTAGCTGCTATGGATAAGAAATGCTTTTAAACTATTTTAAAGAAATTGAATACGTAAGGGCAAACATCTTTCTCCCTTTTATAGGGCAAATGATAATTTTCCCCAAAACTGAGTTATTGCGGACCGCCTGAGCGTTTATTACCACTTTCTACTCCAGTGTGTACGTGAGAGCCGAGAGAAACTGAGCCTTGTTTTACACTTGGAGCAGACACTTCGGTGTCTGATGTAACTTTTCCTGTGGCGTACAGATCGCCATTGACTTTCGTATTACCATTAATTTCAGTTGGGGCATTCACAATCGCTTGACCTGCACTGACAATGACCTTGCCTGTGGTATTCACTACCACATCGCCTGTGTTGCGGTTATGAGAAATTTCAGTGCCATTGCTGAATTTATGTAACCATATTTCACTATCTGCAACAGGCACAGGGTCTTGGGCATTGTAAATTGCGCCTAAAACACAACCGCTTTCACCGCGAGCATCGAGCAGCACGGCAACCAGTTCACCCACATCGGGCAGACAGTAAAATTGATTGCCACCTGCATTGGGGGTCACAAAAGCCAGCCACGCCGTTTCAAAATCTTCGAGGGCGGGAATGGTTGCTTTAATGCGGTGGGTTTTCGGATCAACTTGGCTGACAATGCCTTCTTGATAGGTTGCACCAAAGTTATGGGTTGGCAGTGGCTTTTTCATCTTTTGGTAGCTCCTCGCTGAATTCAATCATTTTAATTTCAAGGTCGGTTAAGTAACCTTGGTTTTTGTCTAGGCTATGGCGTGCCTGCTTGATTAGGTATTTGCCGCTAAACATACCCACGTTGGTTAGCCAAATAGTATTACCTGCCACCAGTTTGGGGTTGCCTATCACGGTAATGTTGCCCGCTTGTTGGTCATCATTTTCAGCCAGTGCGGCATCGGCTCGCGCATTGATTTGCGCTTGGCTTTCACCACGGGTCACGATTTTCAATGTGTCCGCACTGTTTGCCGCGGCTTGCTTTTTACTTGGGCGTTTGGCTTTATGTTTTTTGGTCGATTTCAACGCCTTTTTCTCGTGCTGATTAAAGCCTGAGACTTCTACTTTTGAGACGGTATCTTTAATGCGATCACGTAGGCGTAAACTTTTCACCTCACTATAATCAATCACCGCTGCTGGTGTGCGTTCCTCAAGACTTGCCATTGTGGTAAAGACGAGCGTTTGGTTGACAATTTTAAAACTGTGATGATATTCGTGTGCCAGTCGTGTTAAAAATTCTACGTCCCGTTCTTGGTATTGTGTTGCACGCTGAATAGGAATATCGGCAACCATTCCTGTTACCTTCAGTTTTAAGCGTTTCGCCACGGTTTTTACAATATTAGCAAGAGTGGTATTTTCGTAAGCTTTAGGTTTGAGTGTACGATTAGCTTTAGTGATGCCCGTACTCAATGCTTTCAGGGAAACTGCCGAACCTCTGTCTGGCGACCATTGCCATTCAATTTCGTCTAGTTCAAAGCTCCCCAAGTTTACTAAGGGCTCGCCTTTATAACCGAGTAGTAAGGTTAATTTATCGCCTTGAGTGGGGAACCAACTGCCTACCCATTTGCGTTCAATATCTTCAAACTCCACTTGCAATTCGTCTGACTGATCCGAAAGATGATCAGTATAAGTTAAACGCAAAAAATTGGGCTTAACATATTGGGTAATTTGTTTGGCTTCGTATAAGAGTTCAAAATCAGGTGTTTGGACTTGCATTAGTTGTCTCCTTGCAACCAAGGTGGTAGGTCGCGGTTATCGGTGGTTTTAACTTCTAACACAGGGACTTTTAATGTTTCTCCCATAGGTAATACTTCACAAAAGGGAATATGTGGATTGGCGTTGATTAAGCGGTTAATTTTATTGACTGTGCCATAGTAGTGATAGGCAAGATTATCCCAACGCTCGCCTTGTTTAACGGTATGTAAAATAATGGCATTACTCATTGTTTTCCTCCCCACTGTCGGCACGAATAGCAATCCAAGCGGTCATTTTGGCTGAATTTTTTGCAAGGGATGCAGAAACCTCATCGGCTGCTTCAATCGCTTGCACCCCAAAATCAAACCATTCGCCTAATTCATCGCCTTCAATACCTGATTTAAACAGGCTATAAGCGGTGTTTAAATGTGCTGAAAGGGTGGTTAAATCTTGCATAAATCCTGCCGCTCCACGCACACCTTCGGTTAAACTTGCAAAGGCATTACCTAGTCCAACCATTTCGGCTAAACCACCGAAAGAGCCTCCCAATGTGTTTACGATACCGCTTATCTCTGACAATGCCGCAAGAGGGTTATCTTTTAAATTTTTCACGATTTCGACCGCACTTTTTACATCAGAGATCGCTTGTTTAACTTGGCGAGCCACAGCAATCCCTTTACTCATCAATTGATTGGCTTGGCTGACAAAATTGCTTAAACTTTTTGGCACAATTGATGCCAGTGGTGAATTACCTGCAAGAGATAATGCGGCACCTAGTACGCCGGCTTGTGGATTACCGACAAATTCTTTTAAAGTCAAACTGACATCACGGGCGAGGGCATTACCTTTGTTATCAGTAAATAAGACTTTACTTGAGACTTCTGTCACAACAAAATGCCCTTTAAATTTAGAAAAGCCAAAAACTAACGCTAATGCTTCTTGGCTTGCTTGAGCTGCCAATAGGGCTTGATAGCGACTTTCTACAGGAGCAAGTTGGTGATGTAGCTGTAATTGCAAGGTGACTTCAGTTAATGTCATGCCCATTGCTTGTAATTTAGGCTTTCCCGAAAGAACGTTGTGTTCTGCAAACAGCGCCGAATGGCGTTCATCAAACCCCGTTGGGGCTGAAAGTAAATCAAAGGCAATATTACCTAATAGTGCATAATTTGACATTAGTAGGCTCTCCGTTGTCGTTCATCTAAAATACGGTTGAGTAACTGTTCAAACTCATAAGCGCCCATTTTTAGGGTATTTTGGAGTTGATCAGTTACACCTTGTGGATCACCGCCTGTTAAGGTGATATTGGGGCTAAAATGCACTACAATTCCTGCAGAGCTTGTTTCTGTATTTGTAACAGCATTACGATTTAATGGCTGATAATTGCTAAGCAAACCACCTTGAGTTTTGTCGTCCAAGCTCACACTGTTGGACAAAACATCCGTGGCTTCTTGTGCAAGGGGCTGAGCTTTATTCATCCCAATCGCCAAACCTTCTACCACGTTCACACCATAACCTTTAAATACTCGGCTTGGGGAATGGATACCCAGTTTTTCGGCAAACCAACCTTTAATGCCATTGCCTAAGTCGGAGACAATTTGCTTTGCCCCTTCCCAGGCGTTTTTGATACCGTTGACTAAGCCGTCAATCATATTGCGACCGAAGTCACTGAATTTACTCGGTATATCAATCCCAAACCAGGACAACACCGTGGAAAAGACTTGTTGGAATAAACCTAAAGGCGACCAATTGAGAATGGTGGCGGTGATATTGCCAATGCCTGAATTAAAAAAGCTGAGGATATTATCTAAAAGCCCACTGAAGAAATCGGTGACACCTGCCCAAGCTGATGAAACCCATTCGGTGGCACCATTCCAAATTCCTTGTACCCAAGTGCAGAAATTTTGGAAATAACCCGACACTTTTGTCCAAAGATTAGAAAACCAAGCGGAAATTGGTTCCCAGTATTGGTAGATAAGGTAAGCACCAACGGCGATAGCAGTGATAGCAAGTCCAATAGGATTGGTTAAAAAGGCTTTCCCCATCATTGCCAAGGCTTTCACAAACATCACACCCATTTTAAAAAACTGCCCACCGACAACTGCTATTAACCGTCCGCCTATTTTCAAACCCGTTGTAATCACCCCAAAGGATCTAGATACAAAATTAAAAGTTCCACCAATAAAGCTTGCGATTTTTGTGATTGTTGTCCCCACGGATACCCAAACAAAGCCAACGCCGTTTATTACTGCTGTTAGGGCTGAAAATCCTGTAAATGCAGCAGCAAGCCCACCTGCAACATAAAGCAAACCTTCCGCAATAGCAGGATTTTTGGCAAGTAAGTCGGTTATCCAATAGATTAAAGGTTTAATGCTGTTTACAACATTATTGATTACTGGAAGCAAGACTGAACCTAGGGTTGTTTTGATTTCCGTAAAGCTATTACTAAGCAGTTTTAAATTATTTTCGGTGGTTGCAGAACGTGCGGCGAATTCTTTCTCCATTGATCCAAGATATTTCGCTTTGCCATTTTCATCGGTTTCTTGCAGGGTTTTTAAACTCCCTTCTAACACTTCAACATTCCTAGCAAGCACAGCCACGTCATCGGCATATTCCAAGCCAAATAAATCGACTAATGCCCCCATTTGTTTTTCTTTGGGGAGTTTTTGGATCTGTTTTAAAAAGCTAGTTAAAGCCCCTTGAGCATCTTGCCCAATAGCTTTTTTCAAGTCTTTGGCGTTTAACCCCATTGATTGGAGTGCCTCTTGGAATTTTTTGCCGCCTTTATCTGCGGTCATCAATTTGGTCAGCATACCGTTAATCGCAGTGCCTGCGACTTCAGGTGCTTTACCTAGAGAAATAAAAGAACTGGAAAGTGCGGCAGCTGCATTTTCAGAAAGCCCAAATTGTTTTGCTACCCCACCAATTCGACCTAATGTACTGACAATATCTGAGGCTTTGGCTGGGCTTGAGTTGGAGAGTTCATTGATAGCATCCCCTAATTTGCCAATTTCTTTAATGGGGATTTTGTACACATTGGCAAGTTTTGCCATGGCATCACCACTATCTTCGGCAGACATATCAAAAGCCACTGACATCTTGGCAATCGTGGTGGTGAAATCTTTGAGATCTTCTTCAGCCACACCAAGTTGTCCTCCTGCTGCGGTAATAGCGGCAAGCTCCTCTGCGGTCATGGGTAAAGTGCGGGTAAGATTTAAGATATCTTTGGATAAATTAGCAAAGCCTTCAGGGGATTTAAAGTCCACGACCTTTTTTACATCAGCCATCGCACTTTCAAACTGAATGGCTGAATTTGCCAAGGTCATCACACCATCTGTTGTCGCTTTAATACCTGTTATGGTACCGCCGGCACCAAGTATGGTCATTGCACCTAAATTTTTTAGTTTTACCGAGGTAGAGAGGGTGTTATCTCTCAATGTATGCAAGGTATTTTGCAGTCGTTTAATCCCAGCTACCGCACTGCCAACACTCGCCCCAATCATTAATGCTATTGAAAGATTGCTTGCCATGGTTTATAGTTTCCTTTGTTAATTTGAAGAAGGGGAAATGTATGCAAAAAGAGAATATTTCTTGGGTGCAAGCCTTACTGACACTATGTCATCTCATCCTACTTGTGGCAGTCTTTGCTGTGTCTATTTATGCTTTTGGGCAAAGTGGCTTATTTTCTTCTTGGTTGAGTACCTTAGGCTATATTGCACTGTCTTTTATTATTACCTTGCTTGTTAATGCCTTGCTGGTTTCCCTTTATTTTGTCTTCCAATTTTTTGTGCGTATTTTTGATAACCTAGCTGATTTGATGCTTCAAACAAACAAAGCCGCTAAATAGCGGCTTTGCTGTATTGGGCTTTTACTTGGCGTTCCGCTTGCTTTATCCAGCGTTCAATTTCATCAATGGTCAAATTTTCTAACTCTGAAGGTTGCCAACCAAACCACCAAGCCAAATCGGCTAACACCGCATCAAGTTGCTCTAAGCTGACTTTCCCTTTTGCATTTTCTCTAAGATTTCTGAGGCTCGTTTAACGTCCACAATATCTAACTCATCTAAGTCTTCAGGCACTAAACCCGTAACGATGGCAATAAGACTAATGCTTTGCTCTAAATCGTTATTCCCTCGCATTTTGCGCATATCTTTCACTTTAGGGCGACGGATAGTAAGCTCAGTGATGTTATTACCTTGTCCATCAGTAATAGGGTGTTCTAATTTAAGGACGACGCTTGACATAAAAAAACTCCTTTGTGAGTGTGTTGTTTAACTTTCACAAAGGAGTTTATAAAAGTGCGATGGGTTCTGCTTTTAAACTGATTTAAAGAATTACTGCCCGATATTCTTACGGTAAACTTCTAAGACATCTTGACCACCGACACGCCATTTGTTGGTGAAGGCTTCAAAATAGAGAACCTCTTTGCCATCAATGGATTGCTTAATCATCGTGGCTTGATAAGCCATCGCATATTCTGTAGCTTCTTTGGGTTTGTATTCGCCCAGTGGGGTTTTGTTGAAGTTGCAGTTTAACATCATCACCAAAGGGACTTCTGTTGCACGCCCTGCGGCATTGTAAATGCTCACATCTGCACGCACTTGTAGTTGAGCCGTGCGATATGGGTTATTAGCAATGGCTGCGACTTCAGGGTAAAAACCGTCCCATACAATTTCACCTTCCAGGGCATTTACACCACTTGGTAATTTAATGGTGCCTACCAAACCAAGGTTTTTATGCTCGGTCATTTCCACTTCAAATTCGGGTAATTTGATAGATTTTGCCTTACCTAAAAAACTATTGCCATTGATGTACACATTGGCATTATCAATTTTGTTAATCGTTACACCGCTCATTATTGACCTCCACGGCTCGTCAAGTTGACCAGATATTTACGTGTAACCACGCTCTTATTGCGAATACGTTCTGCTGGAATTTTTGGCGTAAAATCATATTGTAAAGGGACTAAGCCTTGGCTAAATGCGTCCACTAAATCGGCATCTGGGTCGAGTGATACGCTATAACCAACAATGGATTTTAGGGTACCCATATAGGTTTCAATGGTACCTAATAAACTGTCAAGCAACGCATCATCAATTGGACGGTCGATATATTGAAGTTCTGCTTGGGCGATGCTCTCATCAATTAAATCTGCCGTACGTTGTACCACTTCAAAATTAGTGATGTGTGTTACTGTTGGATAACAAGCCAAGCGGTTTCCCCATAGGCGGTAGCCTGTGCCATAGCTGTTGAATACGGTTGTGATACCACGTGAGTTTAGTTGGTTTGTTTCACTTTGCACATCATTTACACGGGCAATGAGTTTTACTTCTACGCCTTGTACGCCTTTTAGTTCACGGTTAGACGTAGAGAACCAATAGCCTTGGTCAACATCGGTTTTCATCCGCAAACCTGCTGCATGGGTGGCAAGGCTTTCTAGTGAGCCTCGCTCGCCAATAACATGAGGGAAAAAGAGATGAGCTCGGTCAGAACTGGTGTAAAAGTTAATTGTGCCGTTACTGCCACGCCCTGTAATAGCTTGTGATAAGGTGGTGCCTTTAGGGGCATTGATATAAGCAATGGCATTGAGCTTATCGGCGAGGGTGGCTAGTGAACTCATTACGCCTGCTTGTTGGTCAAACTCAGGGCAAATGATGATTTTGGCATCTGCACCAAATTCAATAAAGCCCATTTTTAATAGCTCAAAGCCGGTGCGTTTACCTGTAGATGACTCAATTCCCCCACGAATATCACTTTCGGTGACTTTGCTTGGGTCAGCATAAGTATAGGTTGCGGTGAGCTCTGTTTGTAGGCGAGTAAAAGTAATTTCACCTGTTAATAAATTGACGGTGTAATCTTTGCCAGCGGTTAATGGACTGCCTTCTGATTTGAGGGTTAATTCAATTAAGCCTGCTTTTGCGGTTTGTGCCATTAGGGTATCTGCATTTTGGCTGAGCACTTCATCGCTTACTGTAGTGCGGTGTTTTTTAGGATCTAATACATTGATCACATAGACTGTGCCTGCCTCATAGCGTTTGATAATATCTAAGGCATCACAAATGGTATAACCTTTATCTACTAGATTACCAAACTGGGCAAAATGTTTTGCGGTTTGGCAAAGTGTAATTTCATTGGTTGAGCCAATCGGGGCGGAGCCAATTAAGCCAATAATCGCCCCATCAATTTGACGGATAGCTACTGTGCCGCCATTAATACGTTCGGTTTCTGAGCCGTGGTGAAAGGCTACTGCCATATTTTTCTCCTTAATTTGGTGTTAACCGTATTTCACGGTTGGATTGTTGCGCGTTTCAGTAAATGTGCAAATTTGGGGGCGGAGATGACCGCTTGTCGGTCTTCTACCTGCCAGGTTTCGGTTTGAATAATCAGTTGATATTGCCACAGCCCGTTGTCTTCGCCTGCGAACTCTTCACTGATTAAATGACAAGGGGTGCAGTTAATGGGTTTAAAGCCCACTACAGCAAGGCGTAATTTGTCTAACATATCCAACGCACCTGTGTCATCGTGTTGGCCACGAGCAATCACAGTGAGTGCAACCAGTACTTTTCGGCGTTGTTGGATAATGTCGGTGCTATCAAGGCTTTCAAATTTTGACCCAGCATATTGCACCAGCACTGCTCCGATTGGGTCGAGCAGGTTGTAGTGTTCAAGGTCATCAGGGAACAATTCGATGCTGAAACTCGTAGTTTGTCTTTCGATATGCTCCCGAATGCTTTGCAAAATAGGTAATGTGGCACTCATAGACGCCCCTTAATAACCTGATAAATCCAATTTTTGCGGTGCACGGGCTTTAAACTTTAAGGCAGACGGCAAACTGTCATCTGCTTCTTCACCCACTTCAAGCAAACCCAAATGCAATTTGCCGTCGGCAATGCGCTCTAAATCCTTTAACGCTTGAGCGTGAGCATCTTTCACATTGGGTGGAAAGCCCTTGCCGTCAGGACGGCGTGAATAAAGCCAGTAGCGCGCTAGCTGCAAGCAGATGTTGCGAACCAAGGTCGGCACTTGATTTAACGGCAACTGATAACGCGAACGAAGATGGCCGTCCACCGTCTCGGTGGCGTATTCACAGGCTTTAGTAAGCACAGCTTGATTGGCTTCTGTGGCTCGGCTGTTATCCGCTGAAAGTTGTCTTAACGTGATTTCGTCCATCACGTCCGTTAAATCTTGTGTCTGAATGTACATTCTTATTCGCCTTTTTTGCCTTTGGTTTTTGCTTGTGCAATGCTGGCTTCTGCAGCCTGTACATCGGCTTCAGTTACCGCTTGTTTCGGTTCAACTAATTGCACATAAAGCGAGATTTTTTCTGCTTCTTCATCTGTGAGCTCAAGCTTGTCACCTTGTTCATAGCGTTGATTGTTGTGCAAAATGGCCATTGTGCTCGTCACAACGTAGCGTTTTTTGTTCATTGATTTCTCCTAGTGAAACATTGTTACATCTATCCCCACTAACCCTAACTTAAAGAAGGATTTTGGGGGTTATAGACATTCTTTAATTAAGTAACCTGCTGATGCACCGAGTAAGTGCGGTTTGTGAATATCGGTGGTGCGGATAACTTCGAGCTTGCCACCGTTTTCTTTGTAGGTATCCACAAATAAGCCACCTTGACGGCGGACGGTGTAGCCGTAAGACGGCTCATATACCGTGCCTTTGCGTTCGGTTGAACGTGGAGCAACGTAAGCCAACACAATAGCATCTGACCAAATGTCTTTAAGCTGGCTACCTTCTTCATACACGGCTTCACCAATTTTCACGGTGTCGATACCAATCAATTTGCCGAATACTTCAGGGGTTACAATCGCCACCTGTGAGTATTTGAGTTTTTCAATCACCGCTGGGTGTTCTTTCAATGCTGCCCATACATCACCGGCAATCACGCATACATTCGGTTTACGACCGATAGCACGTTTCACTGCACGAATGCCGGTGTCGAACATTGCGAAAATGTCCGCTTGTTTACTGGTGATTTTTGATGTGCCACTTAAAGTGATTTTGTTGCCACTGTCGTATTTGCTTTCGTCTAAGGCGAGCTTCGCAACTTCTTTTTCACGCCCCAATGCGATGACATCTTGGGTAGTATTTAAAGCAAACTGACGGAGCGAGAAAATCGCTTCGTTTTCTTCGCGGTAGTCAATGGCGTATTCCACATCGTGCTCTTCGAGTGCCACATCAATTGCCGTGATGTCTTCAGGGTCTAATCGGTTAGACGTGCCGCGTAAGTTACGCACCGTGCTTGGCAGGCGGAACGCAAGGCGACCAAATTGCGGAATTTTGCCCGCTTCTTTGTCGATTTCGACGGTCGGCATTAAAACTTCGCCGATGAGTTCTAAATTGTGATAGCCCTGTGCCAATTTGGTTAAAACAGGATCTTGCACGCGTAGTGCGCTAAGATTATGAGCAGTCATAAATGTTCCTTCTATTGATAAATTGCGTTAAAGGCGGCGGTGTAGCTCACGCCGTGTTCTTTGGCATACGCCATAATTTTTTGGTCAGCTTCAATGCTGGCAGGATTAGTGCCTTCCGCATATTCCACCGTGCCGTCTTGCGGGGCGGCGGCTTTCTCTTTAGTCGCCACTTCAGCAAAGTTCACTACTTGCGGTTGCGCATCCAAAAAGGCTTTGAGTTTGCTGTGTAGGCTTTCGCCTTCGCCAAACTCGACCACACCGCCTTGCATTGTGGTGGAAGCGTAGTTCAACAAATCCACTGCTTGCTGTTTGGCAATCGGGGCGAGTTTGCCTGCTTTCACTAAACCTTCGGCAAAATCGGCATTTTCGGCTTTGGCTTGGTTGAGTTCATTTTCTGCTTTTTCGGCTTTCAATTTTTCATTTTCTGCCTTGAGCTGTTCAATTTCTTCAGGGGTCATTTCAAGTTCTCCTTGTGGTTCTGAAGGTTGAGGTGATTCATTAAAACTTGGTATTGGAATACCTGCTTCATCTTGTTGATAGCGTTTAAAATCGTTGCGGATAGATTCTTCTTGCACGCTTGTTACTAAATAATCAGGCAACGCCTTGTCTGCTTCGTCCTGTCCGTGTTTGCCAATAATCCAATCACGCAAACGTCGCCACAGGCTCGCTTCCGCCCAATCAGAAAAATCCACAACGCCTTGTTCATTCTCGGCAAATTCAGGATTACGCAAGCCTTTTACCGCAGGTGGCATTGCGCCTAAAAAGCCCACGTGGCGTAAGTACAAGCTACCCGGGCAGGGATTGTTTGGGCTGTCGGCAAGATAGAAAGAAGACGACACTTTCTTAAATCGCCCTTTTTCCACCATTTCGGCAAATTCTGGATCGACTTGGTCGAACTCGGCTTTCAGCATATCGCCGTCCAACTCAAGACGTTTTACCCAGCCATAGGCAGGGGCATTGTGTTTTGGGTGTCCGATTACCACAGGGGATTCGTGAAAGTTTACGTTGTAGGCATTGACGGCTTGTTGCAAATCATCAGTGGTAATTTCCACTTCTATGCCATTTGCATCTGTTCGTTTGCCTGCTTTAAAAATTTCAATCAGGGTCATTCGTTTCTCCTTGTTGTGCAAATCATAGGAAAAACGACCGCTTGTTACTTTTAAACTGGTTTAAGGAATGAAAAAAAGGAAATAAAAAGTAAAGTGGGAACAAATAGGGCGTTTTTGCGTGTTTATCGGTGTTTATAAACACGCCAAAGAAATTTTAGGCAATCATTTATCGAATGAGATTTAAAACGCCACAATGGGCGTTTTATAGCTTATTTTTGAAAATTAGCCGATATTACAGATTTTGGTCGATTTGTCGTTGCAAAAGTGCGGTGGCTTTTCGCAGTAGTTTTTGTTCGTCATTTTGGCTTACACCTAGCCAAGGGCGTTTTGGAATGGTTACCTTTTTACCCCTGCCAGCCTTGCCGCCAAATTGATGTAGCCGTGCATATTTGGCATCTGAACCAAACTCTACATTTTTGTCGTTGTAGTTGTAGGCGGTTCTATCCGACAAATAACCGTCTTGTCGCAAAATTTTGGTGGACTTGCCTTTCTTTTGTTTATGTGCCAATGTTTTGGCAGAAAGTGGTTGCCAGTTATTACCTTGCGGATCAACTTCCTGCTTAAATCGTTCGGCGTGGATTTTCTTCAAGGTTTCACCCAGCACGCCATAGAGCTTGCGGGGTTGTTTTAATTGGCGTGCGATGTTGCTAAGCTGTTGGACGGCTTGGGTATCATTAAGTGAAATTTTGATCATAGCATTTGTCTTCTGAAAATAAGTGGCGTATAGTGTTTACAGCGGTGGGGGTTTCCTACTGGAAAGGTTGTGCTTCGGCTCATTATCCTGTTCGAATCAGGCAAACCACCGCTACAATTCACCCCACAACACTTCATACTTGTGCATTCCTGTTTTATCCGTAAATACACTTGCCGTTCTCACTAAATTAACCTTATGCGGTAATTTCTTTTTACTTAACTCATCTTTGAGCTTTACTTCATAATCCATTTTGATTGCCACTTTTCCTTGCTCGGTTTCATAAATAAAAAGCAAGGTCGGCAATTTTTGATCGGTTTCCAGCAAAATAGCACTCGGATTTCTCAACTTCTCCGGCAACTGTTCCCAAAACTCAATCGGCAGGTTAATGCCTTTGGCTTGTTTGGTATCACGCAGAGCGTGCAGCACATCTTCATCACGCACGGCAATCACGGCTGACTGTGGGGCTTTTTCAAGTGCGGTCAATTTATCAATCACTTTGGCTGGGATTACGCCCACGTTTTTCATTTGCCCACGCGCCATTTTTTCCACTGTAACGGTATCGACCATCGACTTCATCGCGCCGTTTAACATCATCACCGCACGCGGATTTTGTAACACGTTTTCAATAAGTAGGCTAGCAAGTTTCGGCTCGGCATTGACGAATTTATTGAACAACAGCTGATCCACATCTGCATTTCGCCCAGCAGTCAGCCGTTCAAAATTATGCGGTTGAAAGCCCACATCATAACCTTTCGGCACTCGTACCACTCTTGGATTTCCTGACCTTGTACCAACCAGTTTTTCTTGCCATTCGATTTCAGGCGATGGGCTGACGGTTTTGTCCATTTCTTTCAAGTCATCTTCATCGTGAGCGGTGACGGTGCAATGGCAGCCATATGCCTTGATTGGGTAGTAATAACGCCAAAATGGATCGCTTGCCGGTAAAATTGTGCCGTCCAAATCAATATGTTCTTGGCGTGGGTGGCTGTTATCGTGGTGATGATATTCCCAATAGGGCATCACATCAGCTAAATCCAAATGCTGTTGCAGCCGTCCTCGATTGTAGGCGGCGTAAACGTTGGTGTCGTAAATGATACGGCTTCGCCAATTGCGACCGCCTTTGTAGTCCCAGCCTGTGCGAGCCACGATTTCATCAAAGCGTTTGCGGAAGCCTTCCAGCGTTTCGCCGTTGGCAATGGCTTCATCGACCGCGTCACGAAAGGCGAGCAACACTTCATTACGGTTCGCGCCTGCCACCATAAAGAAGTAGTCATGTTCATCGCCCAGCACGTCCAAATAGCTGTTGGTGGGTAGGTTGAGTTTTTTCTCAAAGTATTTAACTTGGTTTTCAAAGGTGAATTTTTGCATTTTCGTTCCTTTCGGGCGTGTGCAACACGCCCCTACACTTAGCTATTTGGTTTCATCGACCACCGATTGTCGCCCTGCAAATTGAGCGGCGGTTGAACCCCACGCTAGCAGTTTGCCATATTCAGCAAAGCTCAATTCTGGGATTAGGCTGTCCAGTTGATTGCGGAAATCTTCCAAACTTTCGGCTTGCCCTAAGCGGTCGCGAATGTCGTGCAACCACGTTTCTACAACAGCCTCGCCTTCCATTTCCAACTGTTCGCCAATCGTGTCAATCACGCTTTTCGAGATTGGTTCTGCAAAGTCTGCCGTCTTTGCAGATTTTTCTGCTTTTTCGACCGCTTGCATAATAATATCGCCGTCTTCAAAGCCATAAGTGCGGTGAATATACTGCTCGGTAAAGCCCACGCCGATTTCGGTTAAGAGCTTGTCGCGTTCGGCTTGTAGTTTATCAATGCTTTCTTGTTCAAATAGCTCGAACGTTGGCAAGGTGTCCACGTTAAAATTTAGCTCGCAAATCCACGATAAAAGCTGGTTGAAAGTGCGTTCAACAAGGCTGGCGTCATCATTGCGAATATCTTTAGTGACTTCTAAGCCTGCGGTGGCACTTGCTCGGTTGGCTTCCGCTTCGGTGGTTTGGTTTTGCCCTAACAATGCAATGGCGATTTCTGATTTGCAGTATTTAATGAAATTATCAAAGGCTTCAGACGAGCCACTTTTATCAGAGCCTTCCACTAAGCCGATAGAGCTATCATTAGGAATTGCCGCTACCGCAGTCCCCAGCATTTTCTCCATACTGTCGAGCAAGTCTTCCACTTCGTGAATTTGGGCTTGGCGTGGGTGTTTACCGACCAGCCACGGGCTACCATATTTTTCGGTGAATTCTAGCCAATACTTAAAACCCGCTTTTTTGAAAGTTGCCGCCCAAAAGCAAAGGGACAAATCGCCCAAGCCGTAAGGGTTGATATAGGTCGCATTTTGGGTGGCGAGCAACATTCGGTAAGGTGGAATAAATTCGCCATCGCGATGTTCCTTGGTGCGAAGTTTGAGCTGATTTTCGTCATCGAACACAAACCATTCTTGCGGTTTGCCTACGATTGCTGTTGGCAACAGTAAGCCGTCTTTGCTTTCCCACATCACTTCCAACGCTTGATAGCCAAACAACGTGGCATCGAGCATTTCGCCGATAATTTGCGACATCGGCAAGCGGTCGAAAAGTGCGGTCAAAATCTCGTCCGTTTTTTCATTGCTTGTAGGCGTAATTCGCCACTCTAAGCCTTTAATTGCCGCTTTACGTCTGCGAACACAGCCCCCAACGTGACTGTCGGATAAAATCTCACGATAGGCGGAAATATCTTTGCCCATTTTCTTCAGTACAGGATCGGGGTTCGGCAGGTAGTGCATAAACGCCCAATAATCAATGGCATTGGCACGGCTGGCGATGACGCGGATTAAGTCTTGTTTTTTTGGTGTCATTGTTAATATCCTGCAGTTAATCTTTTGCTACTTCTTGGTCGGCGGCTATGGGCTTTTACAGGTTGCATTACCGCTTCCGTGGCGGCGGTTAAAGCGAGAAAGCACGCCCAAGTGCGGTCGGCGTGTCCATTGCTGTCGCTTTCAGCAGTAAAGCGTGGAATGCCGTTTGAGCCTGTGATTTTTTTGAGTTTGTGCAAATCTTCCCGCAAATCGCTATTGCCTTGCGGAATGCGGATTTTGCGATCTTCAAAAGCGGTTTTGCCGATGGTTGCCATTTTGAGTTTGCTGGACACGTTGAACAGCGTGCCTTGAATACGTTTGCCGTGTTCGGCTTGGGCATCTTCCACCATTTTTTCACCCATTCCTGTTTGGTCGAGATTGCCAACGACCACGTGATATTGCTTCATTACGCGATTGAGTTCTTCGAGTTGCTCACGCAGCGGCACACGTTTGAGCGTAATCAGCTCACGCGTCCAATACACATCACCGACCAATTCCAGCACCCAAATCACGGTTAAGTCGTTACGGGCGGCAATATCCATTCCCACAAAGCACGAGCCACCTTGATAAAGTTCAGGCTTGCCTGCATCAATATGTTCCACGCTGTCAATCAAATCGAATGAAAGCCACGAACTGGCTTCATCAAGCCACTTGAGTTCAAATTCCTGCGCCCACGCATCTTCATCATTTAAGCCTTTGCGGAGCTGTTCAATGTTGCGTGGAAGACCGTCAGCGACTGCTTGATAAATATCGGTTTGATGACGAGACCATTCGGTGTTTTCCAAGTCGGTCATCAATTCGTAGAACTTGTTGCCCTTGCCGTTAGGTGTGGAAACCACGCGGAGTTTCCAACCTGCGGAAATGACAGGGAACAAGGCTTTCCAAATCTCACGGCTGTCGGCGTGGAAAGCGAACTCGTCCAGAAACACATTCGCCGAGAAACCACGCGCAGTGTCGGGGTTAGCTGGCAACGCGGTAATTTTTGAGCCATTTGGGAAAATTACTTCCAACGCATTAAGCGTCGGGCTGAATGGCACTTCCATAATTTCACATACTATGCCCATTGCATTTAAGTGAACTTTCACGCCTTCATTGATCGCTTCTTTCGCTTGGCGTTCGCCACGCGAGAGAATAACCCAGCGAGTTTTCTCGCCTTTGGCTTCGGCTGCCAAGCAATCCAGCACAATTTCCAACGTGGTCGTGAAAGTTTTGCCTGTTTGACGGGCAAACATTGCCACCTTGAAACGGCTGGTATCTTGTAGCCAGCGTTTTTGGTAATCATAGAGAACGGTGTTATTGGTTGATGCCATAGACTTCCAAAATACTTTGTCGCACACGCTCAAGGGTTGGCAGGTCTGTGCCGTCCCTGTCTGCGGTGCGTGCGAGTTCATCTAATTTTGCCTGCACTTTGGCTTTGTGTTCCGCTTGATATTCTTTGAGCTTCACACTTGCCGTGGTCATTGACGCAATATTTTTGCCAATCATACCCAGTGCTTTTAAGCGGTCTTTCACGCTTAGACTTTCCACATTGCGGGCTTCAATCAGCAAATTCATTAAATCCGTCTGCACCAGTCGCATTAGGGCGTCCGATTGGCTGTCGCCTTCATCATCCACTTGCTCGGTAATCAATTTTGCCACTTCTGCCGCGTCTTTAATTGCTTTCAGGCGACTTTCAATTTGCTTGCCATAGCGATGAATTGCCGACTTGCTGATTTGATAGCCTTTCTCACGCAGTAGGTTTTCCAGTTCCACATAGCCTGAAAAACCGTTCTCGGTTAAGGCGCGCTCCAGCCAACGGCGAACATCTTCGGGCAGTTTCTCAATACTGGATCTTGGTGCCATAGGCTGTTACTCCCAATATTTGTCAGGGCGCGCAATGCCTGCTTGGCATTCACTGGTGTATTCCACAACATCTACGCCTTTAGCATTGATTCGGCTATACCAAATGCCGTGCGGCTGTTTATCTAGGATAACCAGTTCACTTTTTGCCAAGTAATCCAAATGCTGACGGACTTCAAGTGCAGTAGCATCAGGGTAAATCCCGCGCATTACATCAAGCAAAAATTTCTCGTTGGTATCATAAGGGCGCGCTTTATGTAACACGTTCAGCAAATTCCAACGCATTCCTTCTCGACGAGCTTTTTCCATCATTGCTTTGTTTTCTCCATTTTGAACAATTCACTTAGGGTTTTATGTAAGGCATCCATTTTGGCTTCTAACACGCCTTGCCCACGAATATAATCTTCACGCAAAACATAAACCAACGGCATTGAACTGTTCATTTTGTTGATCTGACGTTCTAAATCTTCCACTTTTTCATTCACACGCTGCTGATTTTGATGTCGTTCTGTTAATGAATTTTGAAACTGTGCTACTAAGATTTTAGCAAAGCCAAAGCAGCAGCCGAGAAAGGACAACAACAGCCCCACCAAATGCCAAAATTCTACGTTAATGGTCATCTTTAATCTCCTTGCAAATCTCGCGGTAAGTCGCGTTATGCACCGCAATTTGACGGAGTGTTTCGGTGGTATCTTGTCGGCTTGCCTTAATCACACCAAAGCCTGAACAGCTAGAGTTAATCACGGAGATCACCCGACTGTTGCAAGCGGTTAATGACATCATCACGGCGAGAGCCACGAGTGTTTTCTTCATTTTTCTTTCTCACTTCAAAATGTTTGACTTGGGTTTCGGCAACGGCTTTTTCGTTTTGCAGTTTCTCGTTTTGCTTAAATAAGCGGTCGATTTCTTGACGTGCTTTGCGAATTTTGTAACAGACAATCGCAGTGCCTACCCAAAGTACCGCAACGCCGCCTAAAATTAAGTAAGCCATCATTCTTCACGCCCCCAATTATTTAACGCGTTGGCAAAACCTTTAGTGGCAGCTCCGCCTGCACAGAAAATGGCGAAGGTGGTGAACAATTCGCCTACATAGGCACGGTCAAGCCATACGGCATAAATCAAAATGCCAGCCATCAACAACGCCCCGAAAAATTGGATAAAGGCGGTAGTGGAAAGGCGACCGTTGTCGTTAGTAATGAGTTCTTTGAGTTTCATTGGTTTTCCTTGTTAGTGCTGTAGGGGCGTGTTGCACACCCTCTACGGTTCTATGCCTTAAATAAATGCTCGTGGTTGATCACTTGCTCAGAATCCAGCCAGCTCCACACATCAAAGCATGGACAGGATTTTGTCCATTCATTCGGGTTGATTGTGCCGTCGCCGTTTAAGTCGGGGCTTAAATCACGATGTCCACAAATACGCGCGTTGGGATATTTGGCTTCAAGCTGACGCAATAAGCGGTGCAGTGCCTGCCATTGTTTTTCGGTGTATTCGCCGTGGTTGCGTTTGTCTTTGGTAATGCCGCCGACCAAGCAAATGCCGATACTGTGTAGGTTATGCCCTTTGACGTGCGCGCCCGTTTCGCCTTCTTTGCGACCGGTTTCGACCGTGCCGTCAGTGTCAATAATGAAGTGGTAGCCGATGTGTTTTAAATGCGGATTAAAGGCTTTGTAATAACCAGCCAAACGCTGAAAGCCACGCTGCTTGTGCCATTCGTCAATGCGTTGAGCGGCGGTTTGGGTATTGGTGCGGAGTTGCTTGCCGTTTTGAGTAGCAGAGCAATGGATGATGATTTTGGTGATGGGGAAAGACATAAAAAAACTCCAGTTATCAAGGATTGGTTGATAAATGGAGTTTAATTAAAGGTGGTATAAATTGGATTTAAACTGGTTTAAAGAATTATTTAGCTTGTTTGTGTAAAACAGCCTTAATAACAACGACATCATAAATTAAACCATTAGCCACTTTCTGTTTTGCATTGATATTTAATTCAACAGGGCGCTTTTCAAATGTCGCAGTTTCAATTGCTTTCTTGTATTGGCTTTGGAAGGTGTTGTCTTGCACTTCTGCAATCAATTCTTGCCCGCTTGCTTCATTACGAATGCTCACTTTGAAGCCTGTATCCAATTCCGTGTTCACATTTAAAATACGGTACATTCCATCAAGGCGAATTTCTTCAAATTCACGTGCAGGTGGCATTCGTTTCTTTTTCGCTAATTCTTTTGCTTGTTCACCTGTAACTTCAATTCCTTGGATATTTATTTTTTCGGCATCACTAGCTTGCTTGAGAAATTCTCGTTTGGTTTCTTTTGCTTCAATCGCAATTTCTTCTAACTCTGGTTTTTGCTCAATCAGCTTATGAAATAGCTCTCTGTTCTCTTTTTGATTTTCAGCTAAAACGTCTAATGTTTTCTCATTAAGTTCCACGAGTTTAGCTGTTGTATCTGATTGAGTTTGAGTTTCTCGCTCGGCTTGTTTATCATCAAGAAACATTTTGTAAGCGTCTGTGCCAAAATAGCACAGTAGCCCAAACAGCAATGTGATCATCAAATGTTTGCTTGTCATTTTTGAAATCAGCCCTGTTAAAACATTTCCCCAGTCAATGTTTTCTCCATCAAACTTGGATGAACCTTGACTAACTTTAATAATGAGTTCTAAGTCTTTCTTTTCATCATCACTTAAACGATGATGAGTGTCCGCATACACCGCCAAGGCATAAGCTCTATATAAGCCATCTTGCAATTTTAAGAAAGCCTTCATAATTGAAGGTGTTATTGTAGACTGATATTTTTCGCCTGTTAAGCTAACCTGAACCTTGGGCCAACCTTCAAATTGAATATGGAGCTTAGAAACGTCATTACCTAATTCCGTTTCATAGATCTGACGAAGAAAATCATAAGCATCTTGCTCGTTACGGATAACGATGTCTAATTTATCGTTTTGTTGTTCGGTTGTCATTATTGTTCCTCAATTATTTCTTTTTCTTCCCACCACAAATACTTTCACAAGGCACGCCGTCGTTGTCGCGGTCTAGGCTGTCGCGACCGCATTGGGTGAGATAGAAACGGGCTTCTTCGCAACTGTTCATTTCTTTGCAGGTGCGTTTGCCTGCACACTCAAATTTCTCTTTGGCAAATACGGCAGCCGCCACGCCTAATAAGGCGAAAGCGGCATATTTGAGGGATTTTTTCATTTTGGTTTCCTTAATAATAAATTACTGTTGTTCTGCCGATTTTAGCCAAATAAAAAGCCATACTATTCCGCCTAAAAACCATAGCGCCATTTTAGGGCTATCAAACCACTGTGAGCCGATATAGCTGATGGCTATGCTAAATGCAAAGCCACTCAAACCGATGAGAGAGCAACGCCCTTTTCGTTTTTCACGTTCTTGTTCTTGGGCAATCTGTTCTAGTTCATCAAAATAGGCTCGAATACCAAAAGTACATTTACCATTATTGCAGTATTCATTGAAGCGATAACTTGCTCCGCCACATTGTGGACAAATGACAATGTGCGGGCTGTTTTTATCTATTGCTTTTTCGGCTTGGTGAAAGTGGGCTTGGTTGATGTTATTAAGCTGCTCAACGTTGTGAATGTGAAAATCCATTTATTTCCCTTTCTTAAAATGAATACCACCTTCAAGGTGTTCGATGTTGTTTTGTTGTTCTACGTTGTCGATGTGCATTTTGGTAGCGTGATTGCTTTGCGTCGTTTTTGCTATTGCCGCCATTGTTTGTGCCACACTTAAAATCGCTGCACGCCCTTGATCATCACATTGCATAAATAACTGCACTAATAAGCCTGTTTTGTCTGAAAAATCCGGCTTTGGCATATCTTTTAACGCTTCTTTTTCCATTGCTTCATAAGTTTCACGGCGATGACCGAGCAATATGTAATCCATATCAAGGTTTAATTCTGGGCGTTTGGCTTTTAGGGCAAAAAGCTCTTTTTCAGGGAAGCTATTTCGACTTTTTCTCACTGTGAATGCGTTATTGGTCATTTCCAAATACTCTGCAACTTCCTTATCTGTTTCCACATTTAGTTCATTTTTTAAGCGAATAAGTTTTCCTTTGAAAGAATCCATAAATTTCCCCTTGAAAACATTACAAATGTAATATAATCTTACAAATGTAAGAAATGATTTATTGATTGTTTATCAATTATACCACAACAGGAGAAAAAAATGCTGAATGTTAAAACGCCTGAACAGGTGAAAAGCGAGTTTGAAGCCCGTGGCGAATCTTTCGCTGATTGGGCAAGAGAACATGGTTATGACCGATTGTATGTTTACCGCGTATTGAATGGCACGATTAAAGCCAAACGTGGTATCGGACACGAAATTGCCGTGAAGCTCGGCTTAAAAGCGGCGGCTTAACTTAAGGAGGATAGTATGATTTTTATCAATTATAGATGCACTAAAGAACACAATTTTGGTGGTTTAACTGTTTTTATTCCTAAAAAAGACATCCCTCCTCGTAATGGTTCACGAAAGGTATTTCACCCCTTACCCTATCCGCAAACACGAGAAAGTGCAAGAGCCTATTTTTTACGACATGGGATTAATCGTAGCGAATGGGCAAGGCACTTTGGTGTGGATCAGCAAGCGATTTCCGACTTACTTCGCGGACAGCTGAAAGGCACTTGGGGCGAAGCTCATAAAACGGCGGTGTTGTTGGGCTTAAAGCCTGACCCCGACCACCAAGCGGCGGCTTAAATACACGCAACCTGCTCTTTAACAATTTAGAAAAAACAGCGAAAAGATACTCACAATCGAAGCAAGTTCGATTGTTCGCCCCGTTGGGGCTGTCGGCAAAGCCGACATTCAAAAAGTATACTTTTTGTCGACCGCTCTTTATTAAATAAACAATAGGAGATTTTATGCAGAAAGAAAAGAAATCAGACAAGCCTAACAGCCTGTCTGTTGAAGAAAAGAAAGCTACTTATCCAAAAGAGATAGTAGTTGGTCAAGATAAACGGATCTGTTATTCCGTTTTTGGGGAGTTGGCAATGCGTTTTCCACATCGTCCAAGCCGAGTTCGTAAAGCGTCTCAAAATCTTTAATCCACGCTTGGCGTTCATTATTGGGCAAGATGGAAATCAGCGAAGCCAGAATAGATTGATAAAGCCGATTTTCTGTATCGAGATTTTGAACGTGAATTTCTAGTTCATTCACTCGTTGTTCGAGTTCGGTGAGCCTTTTTATCGGCAATTTAATTACCGTCATAGGGTTTCCTTTTGGCAGTTGAGAGAGCCAATAGGATACCACAGGGAGAAAAAACCAATGAAAATGTTAGAAAAATTCTGCTTATGGTATTTGAAAAAATACTGGAACAGCAAAGGTTACAAACAGCTCGTTGCGTGCGAGCAACAAAAACAGGCGGAAAACATACCGCACTTTATGCGAACAAACACAGCAGGAGAAACCAAATGAGCGAAAAAACCAACAGCACACAACGTGCCTTGCGGATTTTAAAAGCCCTGAAGGGGCGAACGATGGACGGCTTAAGCAATAAAGATTTGTGCGAAGCCATTGATGAAACGCCTGTGAACATCACACGCGCCACCGCGATTTTAGAAAGTGAAGGCTTTTTGCGCAAACTTCCCACAGGTAACTGGACGCTCAGCTTTGCCCTGCTCAACCTTGCGGTGTGTTATGAGCAGGATATGCAGGCGGTAAACGAACGATTTAATGAAATGCGACACCGTGTGGCAACAGGCGGTTTTTAGGAGTAACAGATGACAGATTTAAGATTAAGTGAACAACAAGATGCGGTGATAATGGCTGCACAGGCAATGACACAAGATATGGCAGAAGCTCATGAAGCGATGGGTATGTTAAAAGCCTTTAATTTTGTGGAAAAACTGCTAACGGTTAGCAGTTTGAAAGTGTTGAATGAAATCAAGAACTCTAAGAAATACAAGGGTTTGAGCTATGTTGATAGTGAAGGAAAAGTGCTAACGGTTAGCAGTTGGGAAGATTACTGCACAGCTTGCGGATTTAGCCGTCAAAAGATTGATCTTGATTTGCAAAACTTAGCTGTTCTCGGCGAAGACTTCCTAGAAACCAGCCAACGCCTAGGCTTAGGCTACCGCGAAATGCGAAAACTTCGCCAGCTGCCTGAAGAAGCCCGAGCGGAGATTGTGGATGCGGATTATTCGGAAACCACCGACAAGGAAGATTTGATTGAGAAAATCGAAGAATTGAGCGTGAAGCACGCTAAGGAGAAAGAAAGCCTTACCAAACAGTTGGAAAGCGTGAAAGCGAACTATGACGCGCAGGCGAAAGTGATTGCTAATAAGGACGAACGTTTAAACAAACTGGATAAGGAGTTGGCGAAGAAAAGTTTGTTGATTGAAACCCAAACGCCCGACCAACGTGGCAGTGCATTGCGAGAAGAAGTAACCGCGATTTCTTACAAGGCGGAAGCTATTTTGCGTGGGCAGGTGTTTCAGGCGTTTGAGGCATTAGGGGCTCATCAAGCTGAAACAGGTATTGATCATAAGCAGTTTATGAGTGGGGTGTTGGCGGAGTATCAGTTGATTTTGTCGGAGCTGAAAGAACGCTTTGGCTTAGACGATACGCCAAGCGGTGAAGCCTTGCCTGAGTGGGCGCGAGAAGATTATCAGCCTGACGGCAAGCTAGATGAAAGTGTAACGAGCATTTTGGACGAGATTGAGCAAGATGCCCACATTCAAGATGCTGAAGTGGTGGGTTAAGGAAATGCAATGGCAATACTACCGAGCGTTCTCGCCCAATATGCCGAGCGTGTGGAGAAGGCAGGCTTTGGCGAGAAGGAAAAAATTATTGAAGAAGGTTGCACAAAAACAGGCTTAAGCCGTGCGACTTTTCTTCGGCAGCTTAAACCGTTTCGACCGGCAAGTGGTCGCAAAGTGCGGTGCGATAAGGGGAAACATCAAATGGAAGCAAACGAGCTGAAATTGATTAGTGCGGCGTGGTTACACCTACGGCGCAAAAACGGCAAAACCATGGCAACGCTGGAGCGGATTTTGGACATATTACGCGCCAACAACAAAGTGAAAGCGGAGTTTGTGGACGAGAAAACAGGCGAAGTTCGCCCTTATTCGGCAAGTTCGGTGGAGCGGGCGTTACGCAACGCCAATTTGCACCCCGACCAACTGTTACGCCCCGCTCCTGTGGTGCAGTTGCAAAGCCGACACCCGAACCACGTGTGGCAAATCGACCCGTCTTTGTGTGTGCTGTATTACTTGAAAGAAACAGGCAAAGGCAATGGGCTATGCGTAATGGAAGCGGAACAGTTCTACAAAAACAAGCCTGCGAATGTGGCGAAGGTGGAACCGCAACGGGTGTGGCGATATGTGATCACCGACCACGCCAGCGGGGTGATTTATGTGGAATATGTGTATGGCGGCGAAACGGCAGAGAACATTTCGGAAACCTTTATCAACGCCATTCAGAAGAAAGAAAGCCCTGCCGAGCCGTTTTTCGGTGTGCCGAAAATTTTGATGTTCGACCGCGGTTCTGCCAATACCTCGCAAATGTTCACGCACTTACTGAACCAGTTGGATGTAAAAATTGAAGTGCCGAAAGCCCACAACGCCCGAGCCAAAGGGCAAGTGGAGAAAGGCAACGATATTGTGGAACGGCAATTTGAAAGCGGGCTGCGGTTTATGAATGTGAGTGGTTTGGCGGAACTGAACCAGCTTGCCCACCAATGGATGCGCTATTTCAACGGTAAAGCCATTCACAGCCGACACGGTATGACACGCTATGGGGCGTGGCAGAAAATTCACACGAAAGATTTAATCTTGCCCCCTAGCCGTGAGATTTGTCAGGAATTGATGATCACCGCATTAAGCGAGCGATTGGTTACCGATAAGTTGGAAATCAGCTTTGAGAACCGCCGTTATGATGTGCGTGATGTGCCTGATGTTCGAGTGGGTGAGAAAATCACGGTGGGCAAAAACCCTTACCGCCCTGAATGTGTGCAAGTGCAATGTTTTGAACATTTGCTTGATGAAACGGGTAAGGCGATGCTGAAGCCTTACTGGGTGGTACTTGAGCCGATTGAAGTGAATGAATACGGTTTCCGTGTGGATGCGGCGATAATTGGCGAAGAATACAAAGCGCACAGTAAAACCGCCTTTGAAACCAATAAGGAGCAGGCGGAGCAACTGGCTTATGGTGTGGCCACCGAACATGAGTTGAAACGTGCGAAGAAAGCCAATGTGCCGTTATTTAATGGCGAAATCGACCCTTACAAACATCTTGATGAGAATCAGCTTATGTGGTTCTTACCGAAAAACGGACAAGAACACGAACTCACTACCAACGCCCGACGGGTGGAGCAAAAGCCGATGTCGGTGGTGGAATTTGCCAAAAACGGCAAAGCTCGCTGGGGCGAGTTGTGGAATGGTGAATGCTATCAATGGGTGAACGGCAAATATCCGCAAGGTGTGCCGCAGGTGGAAGCCGAACGATTGTTGGGCTTGGGCTTTGATGAGTTCAAGGCGGAGTTTGTTCAACCTTCGCCAACACGCTCAAATTTGCGGTTGTTGGCGGCCTAAATGGTGGGCTAAAGCCCACTCTACGCGTAAAGGTAAGGATTATGATGAACGGAGCATTTTATGCTGAAACTAAAACAGGTGCTGATTGATAAGGGCGTGAGCCTGCGACAGTTGGCACAGATGATGAATGTGTCGCCTGCGACCATTTCCCAGTTGGTCAATCACGATCAACGAGTGAGAGATTGGGCGGCATTTGAGAAGAGTTTAATAGCGGCTTTGCAAAAAATTGGGGTAACTCAACCGCTTGCAACGCTATTAAGAAAGGAAGCAGCAGGGGAAAGTTTGGCGACCGAGCCTGCCGCTTCCGCCCTTAAAACCAAACAAGAAATTAAGGACGAGATTATGTTACTCGCAAAACAGGCTTTATTTCCAGCCACTAAGAAACATTTTTTATTACCGATTGACCCTTTTTCCGCCGATATTCGCTCGGCTGATGAAGTTTTCGCCACGTCTGATATTCGTTATGTGCGTGAGTCGCTCTATCAAACCGCCAAGCACGGCGGCTTTATGGCGGTGGTGGGCGAAAGCGGTGCGGGCAAATCGACCCTACGCCGTGATTTGATTGATCGCATTCGTGCCGAAAACGCGCCGATTGCAGTGATTGAGCCTTACATCATCGCAATGGAAGACAACGACATTAAGGGCAAAACGCTAAAAGCTGCCCACATTGCCGAAGCGATTATTTCCACCCTTGCGCCATTGCAAAGTGTAAAGCGTTCGCCTGAAGCTCGCTTTCGCCAGTTGCACAATGTGTTGAAAGAAAGCTGTAAATCAGGCTACTCCAACGTGCTGATTATTGAAGAAGCCCACTCGTTGCCGATTCCGACTTTGAAACACTTGAAACGCTTTTTTGAGTTGGAAGATGGGTTCAAAAAGCTGATTTCCATTGTGTTAATCGGTCAGCCGGAATTGAAGCTGAAGCTGTCTGAACGCAACACGGAAGTGCGTGAAGTGGTGCAACGTTGCGAAGTGGTGGAACTTGCGCCGCTCGATGCAGAATTGGAAAACTATGTAGCGTTCCGCTTGGCTAAAGTGGGCAAAAAACTCAGCGATATTTTTGAAGAAGACGCGTTTTTGGCGGTGCGACAACGCTTAACAGCGGTGGGGCGAAACAAAACCACGCAGAGCCTGCTTTATCCGCTTGCGGTAAATAATTTGCTGACGGCGGCGATGAACTTAGCAGAAAGTTTAGGTGTGCCGAAAGTGAATGGCGATGTGGTGATGCAGGTTTAGGGGGCTGTATGAGAAAAACGACCTTAATTTTTACCGCACTTTTGTTGGCGGGCTGTGATGATGGAATGGTGCAAAAGCACACTTGGAGTTACGCCGAGCTTTGTATTGATGGCGTTGTGTATCTCCGCTCACCTAACGGCAACCTTACCCCAAAAATTAACGCGGATTTTTATCCTTACACTTGCAAAAAAGGAGTAACAAATAATGGCTAAACGAGCAACCCGAGTAAAAAGCGAAGTGCAGTCAATCGCCCTGCAAACCCAAGATGAAGTGGCGTTGGCGATTAAGCAAATTGGTGATTTGGAACGCGAGCAGGTGCGACTTTCCACCCTGCAAGCAGATGAGAAAGCGGCGATTGATGAGAAATATACGGCTCAACTAACCGCTCTTAAAGAGCAAGTGAAGCCCTTGCAAAAGGCAGTGCAGGCGTATTGTGAAAGTCGCCGTTTGGAACTCACCAACGGTGGCAAGCAAAAAACGGCGTACTTTACCACCGGCGAGGTGCAATGGCGTGCTAAACCGCCTGCAGTGGTTGCCAAAGGGATTGACGGCATTTTGGAAAGCCTACGCAATTTGGGGCTGTTCCGCTTTATTCGCACCAAAGAAGAACTCAATAAAGAAGCAATGCTTGCTGAGCCGGATATTGCACGCTCAATTTCAGGTGTAACCATTCGCGAGGGCGTGGAAGAGTTTGTAATCAAGCCCAATGATGAAGAGGTGCGAAAATGAGCCGAAGACCGAGAGTCGAGCGTAGTGTGCTAGAAGAAGCCTATCACGAAGCAGCAGAAACCGCTGCTGAGGTGGAACGTTCGGGCAATTATGCCAGAGCAACTGAATTATGGGCGAATGCAGAAAAGTTAGCACTGACATTTAAACAGCGTGAGTGGTGTTATACGCGGAAAAGCTACTGTAAAAAATGGCAAGGAAGACGGGAGAAAACACAATGATTTCTACACTTGAAACCTTAAAAATGCAACTTCGCCAAGCGATTATTCAGCTGGAACAAGCGGAAAAATCGTTAAATAAAGAAGAAATGACGCACGCCAGTATTTATGTGCAGAATGCGAAAGGGATTTTGATGAAAATGGGGGTAAGAGTATGACACAACATTATTTGGCAGTTATTAACATCGGCGTTGAACCAACGGCAGATGATTTAACATTTAAAATTGGGATCAACTACAAGCCTAAACCACCAACTAAGGTAAGCAATATCGTGGCTGGTTTAATGGCAACAATGCCTGTCGTGCTAACAAAAATATGGAATGAGATGCTGAAATTAGTCCCTGAAATTGAAAACGGCTTCGAGGCTAATCTTCACTTTGATTTCTTTCGTGGCGAAGACGGCGATTGGGCAACCAATGGACATACCGACCAAAAAGAAGGGATTGGGCCGTTGTTGATGGGATTGTCAAAAATGATTTTTACTGATGATCCTGTTATTCAACAAATCTTGGAAAAGAATGATGAAGAAGAACCTGAGTACGTTCAACATTTTGATCCAACTTGTTAAACCAAACCGCCTTAGGGCGGTTTTTTTGTATTAGGAGAACCGAAAAATGAATCATTATGGGGGAAACAATGAGAAAAAGATTATTACAGTTGGTGCATATTGGCAAAAATCAGTTGAAGATGGACGATGAAACTTACCGAAGTCTATTATCTCAACAATTCTACCAAAATTCTGCAAAAAATATAAGCTATTCAGACTTGGTAAAACTGGTCAAAATACTGCAACAAAAAGGCGCGAAGATTCGCTTGCGGAGTGATGCCGCACAACTTTCTGCCATTCAGCGGAAATTGTGGGCAGTGTGGAAAGTAACCGCCGATGAAAGTACGTCTGCTGCGTTGAATGCATTTGTTGTTCGATATTATGCAGACGTTGCGGACTGGCGTGAATTAGACAGCGAGCAAACAGCGGCTATTATTGAGCAGTTAAAACAGTGGAAAAAACGAGTAGGTAAATAGTATGAATATCGCTAAATTTGACAATGATGACTTTCAAACCAAAGCCCCCGATTTATTGGCGGATTTGGCGAAATATACGGTGATGGCGGTGCGTGAATGTTATCCCGAAATGGACGAGGAAACGGCAGAAAACATCGGAATGATTGTGGCGTTGAAAACGGGCTACAACTGGGGTGGTTTGAATGTGTATGTGCCGAAATCAATGTCGCTTTTCGCCTGTGAGCGTGAGAAGCAGATTTTCAACGAGTTCACGGGCAATAATCACGCCTATCTTGCCAAGAAGTATGGTTTATCTTTGCAATGGATCTACAAAATCGTTAAACGTGTGCAGAAAGAAGAAATTGCGAAAAGGCAGTTTGATATGTTCGCTCAACCCTAAAAACAAACCCAGTGACCGTAAAAAGTCGCTGGGTTTTCTTTTTCTCTATGTGTAACGCTTTTTCATTCTGCCTTTCTCATTTCTTCCCACTTAGTATTATTTCTTCCCATTTATGTTGGTTTATGTGTGATGGTTATGTTGGGTGGGTTTAATTTAAAAACGGACGTATATCAAAAGGATTTGGATATTTTGGCGAGTTGCAAAAAAGCGCATTAGTAAATAATAAAAAAAGAGCGGTGAAAAATTTCAATATTTTCCACCGCTCTTATTCTTTTTGGCTATGCAAGGCTTGGATTATTCTTCCATATACCCTAAGCTGCGCAGGGCGCGTTCGTCATCTGCCCAGCCTGATTTCACTTTCACCCAAAGTTCTAAATGGACTTTGTTGTCAAATAAGCGTTCCATATCAGCGCGCGCTTCTGTGCCGATCACTTTGATTTTTTGTCCTTTGTTGCCGATAACCATTTTTTTCTGGCCATCGCGTTCAACCAGAATCAAGGCGTTGATTTCATAAGTGCCGCGTTCGTTCGTTTTGAACTGTTCGATTTCAACGGTTACGGAATAAGGCAGCTCTTCGCCCATAAAACGCATTAATTTTTCACGAATGATTTCAGATGCCATAAAGCGTTGTGAACGGTCGGTAACGTAATCTTCAGGGAAATGATGCACGCCCTCGCGCAAGGATTCACGCACGATTTTTTCCAGTTCTTGCACGTTGTTGCCACGTTGTGCAGAAATAGGAATAATGGCTTTAAAATCAAATTTTTGGCTGATTTCGGTGATAAATGGCAGCAAATCCTCTTTATCTTTGATATTGTCGATTTTGTTTATCGCCAACACCACAGGCGCTTTAGCACGGCGCAGTTTATTTAGCACCATTTCATCATCGGCATTCCAATGCGTGCCGTCCACTACGAAAATAATTAAATCCACATCACCAATGGCACTGCTTGCTGCGCGGTTCATTAAGCGATTAATGGCACGTTTTTCTTCAATATGCAGCCCCGGGGTGTCCACATAAATGGCTTGATAAGGGCCGTCTGTTTGAATCCCTAAAATGCGGTGGCGAGTCGTTTGTGCTTTTCTTGATGTAATGGAAATTTTTTGCCCTAAAATTTTGTTTAATAAGGTCGATTTACCTACATTTGGACGACCTACAATGGCAATAAATCCACAGTAGGTTGGCTGTTCGTGGTGATGTTCTGTTGTTTGTGTCATTTTATATCCAATAGTTTTAAAATTTGTTCTGCGGCGGCTTGTTCCGCTTTGCGGCGGCTTGAGCCTACGCCGATAAAAGTGCGGTCAATTTTTTTGATGTTTTCCACACGACATTCTACGGTGAAGGTTTGATTATGGGCTTCCCCCTTGATGTTTATCACTTCATAGCTTGGGAGAGGGAGGCGAGCACCTTGCAAATATTCTTGTAAACGGGTTTTCGGATCTTTTTGATTTTCACCCGGTTTAATTTGGCTGAGCAGGGCTTGATACCAGTTACGGACAACGGCGGTACTGGTAGGCAGATCGCGATCTAATGAGATCGCTCCAATGATGGCTTCCACACAGTCGGCAAGAATAGACTCACGGCGAAAACCGCCACTTTTGAGTTCCCCGGGACCAAGCTGCATATAGTCGCCAAGCTCGAAAGCTCTGGCAAGCTGAGCAAGGGTGGGTTCACGCACAAGAGTGGCACGCATTCGGCTTAGCTCGCCCTCGTTACATTTAGGAAATTGCTGATACAACGCATCAGCAATGGTGTAGTTTAAAATGGCATCGCCTAAAAATTCCAAGCGTTCATTGTGATTTTTCGCCGCACTTCGGTGTGTCAGTGCTTGCTTAAGCCAATTAATATCTTGGAATTGATAGCCAATTTTACGCTGTAAGCGTTCTAAGTTTTTTGTCATTATTCTGATTATTCGATTTTATTCAATTTTGCTAAACATTCTTTCAAAGCGCAGACCGGTTGGCCATTCGCCTTGTTTTTTATCAAGGCTTAACCAAATATATTTCGCTTTGCCGACAATATTTTTCTCTGGCACAAAGCCCCAAAAACGGCTGTCTGCACTGTGATTACGGTTATCCCCCATCACAAAATATTCCCCTTCTGGCACAACCCATTCGGTGATGTAATTTTGCTGGTTGCGGTAACCTTGGTACAAGTAAGTGGCGTTCGGCGGCTGTGGATCCCAATGAATTTGGTGGGTTACATCGCCTGTTTCGGTTACTTTTAACGGGTGAACATTGCTATATACAGGTTTACCTTGGCGATCTTGCCCGATGATAATGTTGAAATCTGCATCAGGTTGTGGTTCGCTATAAGTAAATGCCTTGGTTACGCAATTTTCTGTACATTCTTTGCCGTCTTTGCCATAAGTAATCGTAATATGGCGATCCGCTTCGTTATATTCAATGCGATCCCCTGGAATACCGATAATGCGTTTAATGTAATCCACATTTGGCTCTGGTGGCGCTTTAAATACGATAATATCTCCACGCTGCGGCTTGCCTGTTTCGATCAAGGTATTTTGAAAAACAGGATCTTTAATGCCGTAGGCATATTTTTCCACCAGTAAGAAATCGCCCACACGCAAGGTCGGTTCCATTGAGCCAGACGGAATCTGGAATGGCTCAAATAAGAAAGAACGCAAAATCAAAACAAAAGCAAGCACAGGAAAAAGTGAAGCTAAAAACTCACCGCTCTCTGAAATGGGTTCAATTTTCGCTTTTTCTTCTTCGCTTAACGATTTTCCGCTACGCTGTTCAACGCGCTGAATTTGGCGCTCACGTCTAGGCTGCACTGCAAAACGATAATAAGCCCAAAGCGCGCCACAAAGTGCGGTTAATAAAATCAATAAAATGGTGAAGGTATTTGGCAAGCCTAAATGCTCCAACCATTTCCATATTCCATAGCCTGCAGCAATTAATAGAATAAAAAATATGTTTGATTTTGACATTCTCTTTCCTTGTTAATCTTTGCCAACGTGTAAAATGGCTAAAAACGCTTCTTGTGGCACTTCAACGTTACCCAAAGACTTCATTCGTTTTTTACCTTCTTTTTGTTTTTGTAACAGTTTTTTCTTACGGCTTACGTCCCCACCATAACATTTGGCGAGTACGTTTTTACGCAACTGTTTCACCGTTGAACGTGCGATAATGTGGTTACCAATGGCCGCTTGAATCGCAATATCAAATTGCTGACGCGGAATCAGCTCACGCATTTTTTCCACCAATTCACGGCCGCGATAAGGCGCGTTATCTTTGTGGACAATCAACGCCAGCGCATCAACACGTTCACCGTTGATCATAATATCCACACGTACCATATCGGAAGCTTGGAAACGTTTGAAACCATAATCCAATGAAGCATAACCGCGCGAAGTGGATTTCAAACGATCGAAGAAATCCAGCACCACTTCACCCATTGGAATTTCATAAGTCAGCGCGACTTGGTTGCCGTGATATACCATATTGGTCTGCACACCACGTTTTTCAACGCACAGGGTGATCACGTTACCCAAATAAGTTTGCGGCAACAGCATATTACATTCTGCAATCGGCTCACGAATTTCACTAATATTATTTAGCGGTGGCAATTTTGATGGGCTATCCACATAGATCACTTCACCGTTCGTTTGCAACACTTCATAAACTACGGTTGGTGCGGTGGTGATCAAATCAAGATTATATTCACGTTCTAAACGCTCTTGAATAATCTCCATATGCAATAAGCCTAAGAAACCGCAACGGAAACCAAAACCAAGTGCGGTGGAATTTTCTGGCTCATAGAATAAAGAGGCATCGTTTAGGCTTAATTTACCTAGCGCATCGCGGAAAGCTTCATAATCGTCCGAACTAATTGGGAATAAACCCGCATAAACCTGTGGTTTTACTTTCTTAAAGCCCGGTAACGCGGTGCTTGCAGGATTATTGTGTAGGGTTAAGGTATCCCCTACTGGCGCGCCTAAAATATCTTTAATGGCACACACAACCCAGCCCACTTCACCGCAGTTTAACACTTGGGTATCCACTTGTTTCGGGGTGAAAATCCCTAAGCGATCCACGTTGTAAGATTGCCCAGTGGACATCACTTTGATTTTATCGCCTTTGCGTAACGTACCGTTTTTAATACGCACGAGAGAAACCACGCCAAGATAGTTATCGAACCAAGAGTCAATAATCAAGGCTTGCAATGGGGCATCAGGATCGCCCTCAGGTGCGGGAATTTTTTTCACAATGTCTTCTAGCACATCTTCAATGCCCTGCCCTGTTTTGGCCGAACAACGCACAGCGTCCATCGCATCAATACCCACAATATCTTCAATCTCTTCCGCCACACGTTCTGGCTCAGCGGCAGGCAAGTCGATTTTGTTTAACACAGGTACCACTTCTAAATCCATTTCAATGGCGGTATAGCAGTTTGCCAAGGTTTGTGCTTCAACGCCCTGCCCTGCATCTACCACAAGTAACGCTCCCTCACAAGCAGCAAGGGAACGTGAAACTTCATAAGAAAAATCCACGTGTCCGGGGGTATCGATAAAATTCAGCTGATAGGTTTCGCCGTCTTTCGCTTTATAATTGAGCGTTACGCTTTGCGCTTTAATGGTGATTCCACGCTCACGCTCTAAATCCATTGAATCTAATACTTGTTCCGCCATTTCACGGTCGGATAGCCCACCACAGGTTTGAATTAAACGATCGGAAAGGGTTGATTTCCCGTGGTCAATATGCGCAATGATTGAAAAGTTACGAATGTTCTTCATATTTTATAAATAAACTAAACTCTAAAATTTGACAAAATTTAACTGGGCGATTGTACCTGAATATGCGTTGCTATGCTATATGAAAGGGAAAGTATTTCAGCTTGAGGTACTTTAGCTGTCGTTAAACAAGCGCATTTGAATGATGGAAAGAGTAAGAAAAGAAAAGTGCGGTATTTTTTATTAAAATTGCCCTAACTTAAACTTAGGGCAATTTATCAAATTCAATAATTAATTATAGACTCTCTGTGAAAGTGCGGGTAATTACATCACGTTGTTGTTCTGGAGTTAATGAGTTAAAACGTACTGCATAACCAGAAACACGGATTGTTAATTGTGGGTATTTTTCAGGATTTTTCACCGCATCTTCTAAGGTTTCACGGCGTAAAACGTTCACGTTTAAGTGCTGACCGCCTTCAACTTTTACTGTTGGGGCAACATTTACTGGTAATTCACGATATTCGATTTGACCTAATTCGCTTACTGCTACGATTTGATCTTCTGCGAAATCACCTTTTGCACATAAACAACGCGCTTCACCTTTTTCGCTGTCTAATAACCAAAATGAATTTAATAAGTTATCATTTGCAGCTTGAGTGATTTGGATACCTTTAATCATAAGAACTCCTAAATTTGTTTGTTAATTAATCATAAGTTGGTAGGGATTTTATCAAAAAATTTGACCAATTCAATTATTTTGATATGGATCAGATTGAATTTATCAAACAAAAATAGCGAAATTGATACATATCAAAAATAAAATAAATTCATCATTATAAATTTAACAATTGTTTAACATTTTTATAAAGATTAGTTAAACATTAAATTGGAATAGAGGCTGTTAATTTGAGGTGAGGTTATTTATAATCTTAGCCTAGGTTTAACGCTGAGGAAAACAAAATGAAAACGTGGAAAGATGTGATTGGTGGCGAGAAAAGCCAGCCCTATTTTCAGCAAATCTTACAGCAAGTCCAGCGTGAAAAAGCGGCAGGCAAAATTGTCTATCCACCGAGCAATGAGATTTTCAATGCCTTTAAATTAACCGAATTTGAACAAGTGAAAGTGGTGATTTTAGGGCAAGATCCTTACCACGGGCCAAACCAAGCGCACGGTTTATCTTTTTCGGTGAAACCCGGTATTGCGCCACCACCTTCGTTAGTCAATATTTATAAAGAATTAGCCAATGATGTGGGCTTTCAAATTCCTCAGCACGGTTATTTAGTGAGCTGGGCAGAACAAGGCGTGCTGCTGTTAAATACGGTTTTAACCGTGGAACAAGGCAAAGCCCATTCCCATTCAAACTTTGGTTGGGAAACCTTTACCGATCGGGTAATTTCCGCCTTAAATGAACAACGCGAAAATCTTGTTTTTCTCTTATGGGGCAGCCACGCGCAGAAAAAAGGGCAATTTATTGACAGGCAAAAACATTGCGTGCTAACTGCGCCACACCCTTCGCCCTTATCGGCACATCGAGGATTTCTCGGCTGCAAGCATTTTTCGCAAACAAACGCCTATTTACAACAGCAGCAATTAGCACCGATAGAATGGCAACTGCCCTTAACGCTTTAAAGAATTTATAAGGATTTCATTATGTTAGCAATTATCTCTCCCGCCAAAACCTTGGATTTTGAAAGTGCGGTGGAAAAATTTGATGTTTCTCAGCCTGATTTAACGGAATATAGCGAACAGCTGATTGAGATTTGTCGTCAGCTTGCGCCGCAAGATGTTGCTTCTTTAATGTCCATTAGCGATAAATTAGCCGCATTAAATGTGGCACGTTTTGCTGAGTGGAATAAGGATCACAATGAACAAAACTCGCGCCCTGCGATTTTTGCGTTCAAAGGTGATGTTTATACGGGGTTAGATGCCGCGCATTTATCTCGTGATGATATTTTATTCGCCCAACAGCACTTGAGAATATTGTCGGGCTTATATGGATTGTTACGCCCGTTAGATTTAATGCAGCCTTACCGTTTAGAAATGGGAACAAAATTAGCCAACCCGAAAGGCAAAGATTTGTATCATTTTTGGGGCAACATTATTACCAAGACATTGCAACAAGCTTTGGATCAGCAAGGGGATAATGTGTTAGTCAATCTTGCCTCCGATGAATACTATAAATCCGTTAAGGAAAGTGAGTTGAAGGCGCATATTGTAAAGCCAGTCTTTTTAGATAATAAAAATGGCAAATATAAAGTGATCAGCTTTTATGCGAAAAAAGCGCGCGGTTTAATGTGTCGCTACATCATTCAAAATCGCCTCACTCAATTAGAACAATTAAAAGATTTCGATCTCGGTGGCTACTCGTTTGACGCCACTTCATCAACGGAAAAGGAATTCGTGTTTAAACGCGATTTAAGTGAATAAAATGAAACAATTACTTCAATGGATTGTAAAACAAAAAAGTGCGGTACAAAAAATCGTCTTTTTTTCAACCGCTCTTTTGCTGACTGCTTGCACCACTTCCCCACAACTTTCAGTGGAGCAACAGATCCAGCATAATGATAAAACCTATTATCTCGCCTCGCAGCAAGATTTAGGAACCATTGCGCGTTACGTTTATGTGCCAAAAGGTGAAAGCGCGGAGCAATGGCATAGTGCCATCGAATTATTGCAAGATCGCAATAAGGATAAGCTCTCTTTAAAAGATCGCATTGCCTTGCGCAAACGGGTTTATCGTAATACTGGCGTAGAGCATTTTGATATTTATAGTAAAAAAAATGAGCTGTTTGCGTTTGTGATTTACGATCCGACTGAACAAAATCCCGATTGGCAGGTGAACGTGGCGCGGGGTAAAGAGATTCCATTTTGCGGTTTTGTGCAATATCAATATTCTGTGAAAATTGCTAAAGATCGCAAATTAATGAATATGAAACACAACCGCGTAATTCGTTATTTGAAGAAATATGTGGTGGATAAAGAAATGCAGAAATTAAATAATGCGCATTTTAGTTGGAGCTGTCATCTTTAATGCAAGAGTTATATTCTAAACAAGTAAAACGTGCTGCTCACTGCGCCATTTTTACCGCGTTACTGTTAATTTTAATCAAAGGTTTTGCCTGGTGGAAAACGGATTCTGTGAGTATGCTCGCCTCAATCACCGATTCCACGCTGGATTTATTAGCCTCTTTTATGAATATGCTGATCTTGCGTTTTGCCCTAATGCCAGCGGATCACAATCATTCTTTTGGACACGGCAAAGCGGAATCACTTGCCTCGCTCATTCAAAGTGCGTTTATTTCTGGTAGTGCGATCTTCCTTTTATTACAAGGGATTTACCGTTTAACTTCACCGCAGCCGTTAAATCAAACCTATCTCGGCATTATGGTTACGCTGTTTTCTATTGTGGCAACGTTGCTTCTGGTGCTGTATCAAAGCCATATTATAAAGCAAACCGATAGCCCTGCGATTAAGGCGGATCGCTTGCACTATCAAACCGATTTGCTGATGAATATTGCCATTTTATGTTCCTTAGGGTTGAGCTTATGGGGTGTGCTGTGGGCTGATGCAATTTTTGCAATTGTGATCGCCTTATATATTTTATTTAATGCGGGTCAGATGTTTTACGATGCGATTCAATTGCTGCTCGATCAAGCTTTACCGCCTGAAGAAATTGCGCAAATTGAACAGGTGATTCAATCGCAACCCAATATTTTAGGTTTTCACGATTTGCGTACTCGCCGTTCAGGGGCAATTCGTTTTATTCAATTTCATTTGGAACTCGATGATCACCTTTCTTTTGTAGAGGCGCATCAAATCACCGATCATCTAGAACAGCGTTTACGCCAATGTTTTCCCCGTGTGGATATCGTGATTCATCACGAACCCACGAGTGTAGTCAAGATTGAACAGGCTCAAGCATTAGATAATTAGACTTAAATCAAAATGTGATAGGATTCACAAAATTTTTCTAGAGCAGGTTTTGCGAATAGTGTAAGCTACGCACAGTTTTTATATTATTAACTTTGAATAAAGGTATTAACGATTATGATTAAAAAAATTGCCGTATTAACAAGTGGTGGGGACGCCCCTGGAATGAATGCTGCGATCCGTGGCGTGGTTCGTTCAGCCTTAGGCGAAGGCTTAGAAGTTTATGGTATCTATGATGGTTATCACGGACTTTATCACAATAAAATCAAACAATTAACACGTTATAGCGTATCAGATATTATTAACCGCGGCGGAACATTCCTTGGTTCAGCACGTTTCCCAGAATTTAAAAACCCAGAAGTGCGGGCAAAATGTGCGGAAATTTTACGTTCCCACGGTATTGATGCGCTCGTTGTTATCGGCGGAGACGGTTCTTATATGGGGGCAAAATTGCTTACCGAAGAACATGGCTTCCCTTGTGTGGGTATCCCCGGCACGATTGATAACGATGTAGCAGGAACAGACTACACCATCGGCTATCAAACCGCATTAGAAACGGCGGTAACGGCTATTGACCGTTTGCGTGATACCTCAAGTTCGCACCAACGTATTTCAATCGTGGAATTAATGGGCAGACATTGTAGTGACTTAACTATTTCTGCGGGGATTGCAGGCGGCTGTGAATACATTGTTGCGTCTGAAGTAGAATTTGACCGCGAAGCATTAATTCAACAAATCGAACGTAGTATTTTGAGAGGTAAACGCCACGCAATCATTGCAATGACAGAGCATATTTGTGATGTGAATGAGTTAGCCAAAGAAATTGAAGCCCGTGTAAAACACGAAACTCGCGCAACCATTTTAGGTCACATCCAACGTGGTGGTACACCTTGCGCCTTTGACCGTATTTTAGCTTCTCGTATGGGCGTTTATGCGGTAGATCTGCTTTTACAAGGCAAAGGCGGTTACTGCGTGGGAATCCAAAACGAACACCTTGTTCACCACGATATTATTGACGCAATCAACAATATGCGCCGTGAATTTAAAGCCGACTGGCTCAAAATGGCAGCGCGTTTGGATTAATTTGCTATTTTTCATAAGCATAAAAAAGAGCCAATTTTTGATCTGCCCCCAAAAAGTTAGACTATATTCTAATTTAATTCAAGGACTGAGTTCTGTATTCCACAGGGCTTAGTCCTTTGAGCTTCACTTGAATACGCTCATTATTGTAGTAATGAATGTACTCGTGAATCACTTTTTCAAGCTGTTCAAAGGTTTCAAACCGCTTGCCAAAGTAACATTCCGTCTTCAATCGCCCGAAAAAGCTTTCCATCGCACCATTATCAAGGCAATTGCCTTTTCTCGACATACTTTGCGTAATACCGTGTTTTTTCAATATCTCCCGATAACCCATCATTTGATACTGCCACCCTTGGTCGGAATGCAGTATCGGTTTTCCCCCCGCTAATCGGTTCACCGCCTGGGTCAACATTCTGGTTATCTGCTCAAAATTCGGACTTCTCGCCACATCATAAGCAATAATTTCGTTATTAAACAAGTCTTTAATTGGTGATAAATACACTTTGCCTTCCGCACATTTGAACTCGGTGATATCCGTTACCCACTTCTCATTCGGCATCGTTGCCGTAAAATCCCGTTGCAACAGATTATCGGCAATGTGTCCCACTTTGCCTTGGTAAGAACGATATTTTTTCTGCTTACTTTTTCCTTTTAACCCCAAACGTTGCATTATCGCTTGCACCCTTTTGTGGTTAATAATTAAGTATTTCCTTAATTCCAAGGTAATTCGACGATAACCATAATTTTCGTCATTTTTGCGATAAATTTCCTCTATTTTCTGTGAAATCGCTACATTTTTATCCGACTTTGGCTTGAGATGATAAAAGAACGAACTGCGTGCCAATCCGATTAGCCTGAGTAACAATTCCAACGGGAAACGCGAGCGTAAGGCATTTACGATGGCGGCTTTTTCTGCATTTTTTGTTGGTTGAGTTCCTGCAACTTTTTTAGCATTGCATTCTCCGCTTCTAATTCCAAAATTCGGTAACGCAAGCGTTCTTCTTCTGTTTTGGGCGTTGGTGGCATTTTAGGTGAGTTGAGTTTCATACTTGGACGACCTTTAGGTTTGAGTAATAACCCATCTATACCTTGTTTTTCAAAGCGTTGCAACCATTGACTAATTATCCCTGAACTGGGGATATCAAAGCGAAAACAGGCGGCCTCAGCGGAGCACTGGCCTTTTTTGATAGCTTGAATAACCTTTAATTTAAACTCAACAGAATAATATCGTTTTTTACCTAACACAGCTAATCCATTGATTCCATTATGATTAAATTTCGCAATCCAACGTGCTAACGTGCTTTGGGGAAGCTGAAAATACTGGCGAGTAAGCGAACGGTTTTTTCCATTTTGATGATAAAAGTCGAGCACTTGTTGTTTGAAACGTTGAGTATATTTAGTCATAAAAAATCTGCACCTTAATCAATTGGTTGTTTAGTCCAACTTTTGGGGTGCAGATCATTTATTGGCTCTTTTGTTTTTATCGCTCTTGTGCTTGTATAAAAGCACAATATTATTCTGCTCGTGGGCAAATTTCCGAATCTGCAAAGAAATAGGCAATTTCACGGGCGGCGCTTTCAGGGCTATCAGAGCCGTGAACACAGTTTTGTGTTTTGCTTAAAGCAAATTCTTTGCGCAATGTGCCTTCATCGGCTTCTTCTGGGTTGGTTTTGCCCATTAAAGTGCGGTAGTTTTTTATCGCATTTTCTTTTTCTAGCACAGAAACCACCACTGGTGCGGAAGTCATATATTTCACCAAATCATCAAAAAATGGCTTTCCTTGATGTTCCGCATAAAACCCTTCTGCTTGTGTTTGTGTTAAATGCACCATTTTCATTGCGATGATGCGAAACCCTTCACTTTCTAAGCGGTTGAGAATTTTGCCAATTAAATTACGCTCTACCGCATCAGGTTTAATAATGGATAATGTCCGTTCCACGCTTTCCTCCTATGAATTTGCTTGGTTGAGTAAAAGATGCGCCAAGGTCTGCACGCCAATGCCTGTTGCGCCTGTTGCCCATAAATCACTGGCTGATTTACGATAAGTCGCCGAGCAATCAATATGCAGCCAATGGTGTTGGTAATTTTTCACGAAGTAAGATAAAAATGCTGTTGCAGTACTTGCGCCCGCGCCCACTGGCACTGTGCCAATATTGGCAATTTGGGCAAATTGAGAGCTGATCTGTGCGCGGTGAAATTCTTCAAATGGCAAACGCCAGAAAGGCTCATTAGCCGTTTGTGCAGCGTTAAATAGGCTTGCAACGAGTTCGTTATCCATTGAAAGCACGCTGTGATAATCATTGCCCACCGCTATTTTTGCCGCGCCCGTTAAGGTGGCACAATCAATAATAAATTGTGGATTTTGTTTATCCGCTTCAATTAAGCCATCAGCTAGCACTAAACGCCCTTCGGCATCGGTATTCAACACTTCAGCGGTTACGCCATTGCGATAAGTGATAATATCGCCCAATTTCATTGCTTCAGCGCTTACCATATTTTCCGCGCAGCAGAGATAAAGTTTCACGCGCTGGTTTAAGCCGCCTGCAATCGCCATACCTAATGCGCCAGTAACTAAGGCTGCCCCCCCCATATCAGTGCGCATTGTGGACATTGAATCACTTGGCTTTAAGCTATAACCACCACTGTCAAAAGTGATCCCTTTGCCCACTAGGCAAGCTAAAACAGGGGCGTTTGGATCTTGGCTTGGGTTGAAGTCTAATTGCAGCATTGCTGGCTTATGGTTGGAGGCTTTGCCCACATTCCAAATGCCTTGATAATTTTTCTCTAATAAGGCTTCGCCAGAAATAATCTCAAAATTCACCGCACTTTCATTGGCGTATTCTGCTGCAAGCTCGGCAATAAATTGCGCAGCACGCTCAGCTAATTTTTGTGGTGTGATAACATCGGAAGGTAAATTAATGATTTCTCTAACAAAATCACCGCACTGAATGCGGGCAAATAGCTCCGCTTGCGGCTCGTCATCTAAATGAGGAAACTCAATGGCATAATCCTGTTTTGCAGAATAAAAACCTTGATAAAACGCCCAACAGTTTTCTAAATCCCAATTTTCGCCCACTAATTCCACCTCTTTAATGCCTTGATTACGCAATTTGCGCGCGGCTTCTTGAATTAAAGTGCGGTTGGAATTTGTGGAATTTTGTTTAAGGTGAACCGTGCCTTCGTCATTTGCAAAACTCAATAACGCATTTTCGCCCCAAACTGGGCTGGCAGGTTGTGTTGAAAGGTGAATTAACATAATGCTCTTCCTTATTTAGATTAGGTTTAGTTATCCTAATACAAGAGTGAGAAAAATCAAAATGTTAAATCTCCCCTAGCCCATTTTTTCGGCTAGGGGAAAGGTCAATGAAACTTAACCAATCGGTTTCGTTTTATAGAATGATATCATTGCAATTGGTGCAATCACGGTGAACCAAATTGACCATTGCAACGGCATTCCTAAATACACACATAGCACGCCAAGGAAAGTCGCAGCGATAGCAAGCACAAAACCGATCACGCTGTAATTGGTGTCTTTGTCTAAGTACCAACGCAAGAATGCTAAGGCAATGAGATAAACCGCCGAGCAAATGCTTAACACGGTCATTGCAAATAAAGGCGAAACAGAATGTGCATTTGAACTTGCGTGTTCCACCACTTCCGCCATTGTGCCAAATTCTTTCACGGAATCGGCTAACAATCCTAATCCAGAACCTAAAGCGGTAAGCGCGATAAAAATCAATAAATGTCCGTAGCCATAGACTAAGGCATTATTTAACGTGCGATCACTGTGTAAAAATTCGCCCCAAGGCATTTTGAAATAAAGCCACCAAAGAGAGAACATTAACGCTGAAATCCCTAAGCCTAATGGGAATGCTTCGGTGAGCATTGCTTCATTACTGTGGAATAATGGTGTGATGGCGTTAGTTGCGCCTAAAATGCCTTCGCCCAAAACGATAATCACTAATAAGCCGTAACGCTCTGAAATGTGATGTGGGTGCCAAGGGGTTTTGTTGGCGCTTTCCGCCCAGGCCGGCACAGAAAGCTCAAGCAAGGCTAAGAATGGGAATAAGGTGTTGAATAAATAAGGGAATTTTAATGCCACAATAGTCCAACAAATTTGTGCAAAAATAATCCCGAAAGCATAACGTAAGCAGGTGGTGCGACGCTCTGGATCGCCTTTTGCAGCACGAAACCATTGATATGCCATTGCCACACGCATTACGATGTAGCCGATCAAAATCATCACATAATCGTTATGTTCAAACACGTTATTAATGCCGATGGCTAAAATAATCGCACCGAACATTTGCACCATAGTAACGATGCGGTAGGTAAAATCATCATTATCGTAAGCAGAGGCAAACCAAGTAAAGTTCATCCACGCCCACCACACGCAGAAAAACGAGGTGGCAAAATGGATTAAGCCTTCACTGAAATGATGCGCCGCAAGGGCGTGATGCAAGCCGCTTGCAGTCGCCGCAATGGCAATCACGAAAACTAAATCAAAATAAAGCTCTAATGTGGTGGCAACACGATGGGCTTCGTGGTGATCACGGGCTTTCATTAATTTATGAATCATTCAATACTCCGAATTAAAAAGAAGAATTAGGCTGGTTTAAAAATTCGATTTCTTCCGCGGTTGAGGTGCGATTTAAAATTGCATTACGATGCGGATAACGATTGAATTTATCAATAATCGCTTTATGGCGCAGTTCAAAATCTAAGGTGTAATCATCATTGAGTGCGCTAAATAATTCCACCGCTTGCTGATGAATCAGCGCTGATTCACTGTGCATATAAGGCATAATCATAAATTTACGCCATAAGGTCGGCAGGTTCGCAAAATCAGGCTGTTTAATGGCTTCTTGAGCCAACACTAATGCCATTGAATCCTGCGCAAAGGCTGCTGGGGTGCTGCGATATAAATTACGCGAGAATTGATCTAACACGATGATTTCCGCCAAGCGTCCTTCAATAGTTTCACGCCAGTTGGCGCATTCACCTTGCGCAGCGGCTTGTAAAGTGCGGTCAAATTTTTCGCGAATTTTGTCATCAAATTCATCACTTTTAACAAACCAGAACGGCTGATTTTCTTCGCTAAACCAAAAATCTAGCACCGCTTGTGGCGAGGCAATACTCATAAACATTTCCTTAGTTGAAGATAAAAAATGAAGTGAATTTCACGGCGGCGGATTTTACCACAATTTATTAAATTTTGCCCATTAGACTAAATTTCTAGAAAAAACTTGGTGAATGCGATTGATGAGAGTATAATTCGCCCGTTTTTTGACTTATTTATTAACTAATATTAGAGGAATTAATGGCTAAAGAAGATTGCATTGAAATGCAAGGCACGATTTTAGAAACCTTGCCGAACACGATGTTCCGCGTTGAATTAGAAAATGGACACGTTGTAACCGCACATATTTCAGGGAAAATGCGTAAAAACTATATTCGTATTTTAACTGGCGATAAAGTAACCGTGGAAATGACCCCTTACGATTTAAGTAAAGGACGCATTATTTTCCGCAGCCGTTAATTATCGCATCATTTTTCTTCTTACCTATTCAAATTTTGCCCTAGCCTTGCCTAGGGCAAATTTTTATCTCTTTTTTTATGCGTTGTTGTTATCATAACGCCATTGTCTATTTGGCTAAATCAAGGTTGTAAAATGAGAAATATCAAACACTTTGCACAACGTTATGTGGATTGGGTAATCCGCCTTGGACGCGTGCGATTTTCTATACTTGGCGTCTTAGCACTGGCGGTGCTGGCTTTATGCACACAAGTGTTGTTCAGCCTTTGTGTGGTGGGAACGGTTTATTGGACGGACGTGGTGCGTTCCGTGGTGTTTGGCTTGATTTCCGCCCCCTTTGTAATCTATTTCTTCACCCTTTTAGTGGAAAAACTGGAAAAATCTCGCCTTGAATTAGCCAAATTAGTGGAAAATTTACGCCGTGAAGTATCGGAAAGAATGGTGGCAGAAAAAAAACTTTCTGTGGCATTAAATGATTTAGAGCAAAACAGCCGTAACAAAACCGCCTTGATGACCACCATTAGCCACGAATTACGCACACCGCTGAACGGCATTATTGGCTTAAGCCGTATTTTACTTGATGGCAAATTAAACCAAGAACAACGCAATTATCTGAAAACCATTAATATGAGTGCGGTGTCTTTAGGGCATATTTTTAGCGATATTATTGATTTAGAAAAAATTGATGCGCACAAAATTGAGTTAAACTGCAAAGAAACGGATTTTTATGCCTTTCTTAATGATATTGCCAATTTTGCTACCTTAATGGCGGAGCAAAATCAGCTCAAATTTGAACTGGAATACGAACCTGATTTACCGCAATGGCTGATGCTAGATAGCGCCAGATTAAGCCAAATTTTATGGAATTTAATTAATAATGCGGTGAAATTCACCCCAAAAGGCGTGATCAAGCTGAAAGTTACCCGAACTGGCAAGCAACAATTTGCCTTCGCCATTTCCGATACAGGTATTGGCATTGCTGAAAGCGAGCTGGCGAATATTTTTGCGATGTATTACCGCGTGCAATCCAATCAATATCAGCACGCAGGCAGCGGCATTGGCTTGGCGGTTTCCAAAACCATTGCCAATTTAATGGGCGGCGATCTCAGCGTGCAAAGTGCGGTGGGAAAAGGCTCCGTTTTTACCTTAACCATTCAAGCCGAACCGGTCAGCAAGCCGTTAGCCTATCATCAACATTTGCCAAGCCAACTGCGTATTTTGCTGATTGAAGATATTGAAGTGAATGTGATCGTGGCGAAATCCGTGCTGGAAAAATTAGGTTATGAAGTAGATGTAGCAATGACGGGGCAACAAGCCATTGAAAAATTTGAACAAAATAGCTATGACTTGCTGCTCATTGACATTCAGCTGCCTGATATGTCGGGCTTTCAAATCGCCCAGTATTTACGCCAAAAATACGAAAATGATGAATATGATTATCTGCCGCCACTCATTGCGCTCACTGCCAATGTAATGCACGATAAGCAAGAGTATTTACAGCAAGGAATGGACGATATTCTGCGTAAGCCCCTTTCTTTAGAGGCGCTGACGCAATGTCTTTATCAGTATTTTGCTGATGAGATTGCGCTGCCACTGGCTGAAAGTTCTTCCAAAGCAATACCACAACAAAATGCAATAGAACAAGATGAAGCACTAGATTTCGCCACGCTCAACGAATTTGTCGCTTTATTAGGCGTAAAAACAGTAAAAAATAACACCGCACTTTTCCAACAGCTAATGCCCGATTATATGGCGGAATTAATGGCGGCTTACCAAATTTATCAAACTCACCCCACGCACAGAACTGAAGTCGGCAACATTGCTCATAAAATCAAAGGTGCGGCAGGTTCAGTAGGCTTAAAGCGAATCCAACAAATCGCCGAACAAGCCCAGCATAGCGAAAACCCAAATTGGGAAAGTGAAATCCCCCATTATTTGGAACAACTATCGCAAAATTGGCAAAAAGATTTAGATAAGTTAATAAATTGGCTAAATTCTGTTGATCATTAGCAAAGTTTTTACACATTACACTAGCCACGCTTGAAGGTTTTAGCTAAAATCTGTGCAATTTTAATTCGACATCAACAAGAGGAGAACACCGATGAATTTTCCAAATGTTGCCAAGCAGGTGATTGATAAACTGGGCGGCAAAGACAACATCAGCGCGCTTGCACATTGCGCAACTCGCTTACGCATTGTGGTGAAAGACGAAGGCAAAATTGACAAAGAAGCTATCGAAAATATTGATGGCGTAAAAGGTCAATTTGCAGTTTCTGGCCAGTATCAAATTATTTTTGGTTCAGGTACCGTAAATAAAGTACACGATGAAATGGCGAAACAGCTTAACATCGGCGATATGACCAAAAATGAAGTGGCAAAACAAGCTTCAGAAAATAACCAAGGGCTAATTATGCGCTTGGTGAAAGGTTTGGCGGATATTTTCGTGCCAATTATCCCGGCTATCGTGGCGGGCGGTTTATTAATGGGTATCCACAGTATGCTTACCGCACAAGGTTTCTTCTGGGACGTACCACAAGCCTTGCGCGATTCTGGCCAGCCAATTACAGGTTATTCCGTAGTCGATCGCTTTAGTAATCTTTCTGATCTTGTTGATTTTATTAATACTATTGCCAACGCGCCATTCGTGTTCTTGCCTGTGTTGCTTGGTTTTTCTGCCACCCGTAAATTTGGCGGAAATCCGTTCTTAGGGGCTGCTCTGGGAATGTTATTGGTTCACCCTGCATTGGCTGATGGCTGGAACTATGCCCTTACCGCTGCGCAAGGCAAAATCACGCACTGGAATGTGTTCGGTTTAGAAATCGAAAAAGTGGGCTACCAAGGCACAGTAATTCCAACGTTAATTTCTGCTTGGGTTCTGGCTACATTAGAAAAAACGTTCCGTAAATTTGTGCCCTCTTACCTAGACAACTTGATCACCCCAATGTTCTCGCTCTTTATCGCGGGTTTACTCGCTTTCACCGTGATTGGGCCAATCGGACGTGAAGCAGGGGATTTAATTACTATTGGTTTAACTTGGTTATATGACAAACTCGGCTTTATCGGTGGCGGTATTTTCGGGACATTCTATGCACCAATCGTTATCACTGGTATGCACCAAACCTTTATCGCCGTAGAAACACAGCTGCTTTCTAATATGTCATTATCAGGCGGTACGTTCATCTTCCCAATTGCGGCAATGTCAAATATCGCACAGGGTGCGGCTTGTTTAGGCGTGGCATTTGCATTGAAAGATCCAAAAGTACGCGGCTTAGCCGTTCCTTCAGGTATTTCTGCTTTATTAGGGATTACTGAGCCTGCAATGTTCGGGGTGAACTTACGTTATCGCCAAGCTTTCTTAGCAGCAATGATCGGTTCAGGCTTATCTAGCGCCTTTATTGCGTTCTTCAATGTGAAAGCGCAAGCACTTGGCGCAGCAGGGTTCTTAGGTATTCCGTCTATTAAACCAGACAGCCTTGCAATGTACAGCGTGGGTATGGTGATTTCTTTCGCCGTTGCGTTTACTCTTTCTGTTATTTTAGTAAAACGCGCACAAGCTAAAGCGTAATTTTTATAAAATTCGCAAAAAAAGCACCGCACTTTGATCTGCACCTTAAACAGGAATACAATATTCTGCGTTTAAGGTGCAGATTTTTATTTTCAGCGAGGCAAAAATGAAGACGCAAATCGATAAGCTAGCTTGGCTATACATTAAAGATAAACAAGTATTAATGGCGCGCTCTAAAGGCAAAGAGAAATTTTATCTCCCTGGTGGAAAAAGAGAGCAAGGCGAAAGTGATCAACAAGCCCTAATGCGCGAAATTAAAGAAGAATTGGGCATCGACTTAATTGAAAATAGCCTTCAACGAATCGGTGCATTTTCCGCTCAAGCAGACGGAAAAAATATGGATTGCGTTGTAACGCTCACCTGCTACAAAGGGGATTTCATCGGTGATTATCGCCCTGAAAGTGAAATTGCTGAATTAGCTTGGATTGGTTATCAAGACAAAGAAAAATGTTCTCTCGCCACACAAAAAGTTTTGGAATATTTAAAACAGAAAGGGACGCTGGAATAAAAGAACTAAATAAATTCGCAAAAAACAACCGCACTTTTAAGCTATAGCATCAAAAGTGCGGGTATTTTTTGCCATATTTTTAAACCAATCCCACCATTTCAAAAAATGCCCGATAAGCCGCCACTTTTTTGTCAAAGGCAAGTGGATAAGCCCTTGAAGTGGACGGCAGGCGATATAAATTGAGCGAAAAATTGGGATAAGGGTAAGGGATAAAGCTGTTGGTTTTCGGTGCTTTAACCTTTTCAGGCAATAGAGAAAGCAAAATCTCGGTGGCTTTGCCCCCTGTGGTGAAAATCCAGTGGCATTGTGGCACTTGGGGCAACACTTCGCTAAGATTGACGCTTTCCACCACTTTCAAAAATTTATCTGAGGCATTATCTTGCTCTCGAATGGCTTTGCGCACCGTTGGACATAATGCAATGCCCTTTTGCCATAAGAAATCCTTAATTCGAGCGGAATCAAAGCGTTTTTCATTTGGCACTTGAAAATAATCCGCACGCCCGAAAAACACTTCACCATACACACGCCACATATCATTTTGAAAATTCGGATAATGAAATTCCATACAGCGTTTTTCCTCCTTAGGGGGAAAACTTCCCATCATCATCACTGTGGCGTGCGGTGGCAATATCGCGGGAAATGGGTGGGTTTCGATTTGCTCGCTCATCTATTTCGCCACCTTTAATTGTTGATACAAATAGTGGCGATAGCCTGCCAATAATTGCTCATCTTGGCAATCTTGCAGTTTTCCACCGCTTAATTTGCGCATTGCAATATTGGCTTGCATAAATTCATCGGCAGGCAATCCCGCAATTTCTAAAATCAAACCGCCAGCCTGAGCTAAATCAAGGAAATCCTGTTGTTGCTCAAAGTCAGTTTGCATATTGCTACGCACCACAAATTGCGTAATGTAATCTGGATTTGGATAATCAAATTGATAAGCAGGCTGCGCACCACTAATAGAAATTTGGTGATCACCAAAATAAGCCAGCACATAAGGCTTATGACGATTTTGCATATAGCGATTGAAATCTTCCATAACATCATTGAGCTTCACAATTCGCTGGATATAATCGTTCAATTCGCCCGTTCCTTTAACAGTAAACCCTTGATTTTGCAGATTAAATACATTTCCAACATCGTGATAAGGCCCGTGTTCACGCATTGTAAGAACATAAACAAATAAAGGCTGATTTACCTTTTCAAGCGCAGGAATACCTTCTTTTTGCAAAATTTTCTGCACATATTGGCTCATTTCATCACTGCCAATCGTCCATAAATTTTTGCTTAACGGTGCGGGATAACCCAACTCTTGCGGCTGTAACATTAGATCAAAACCAAGATGATCATAGGCTGGCTTAGCGTTGTAATTGCCTTTCGTGAACGGCGATAAAGCCACGCAATAATAGCCCTGTGCTTTTAAATTTTGGATAAAACTATACTGCAAATGTGGCACAACGGAATAAAACACCGCATTCGCCATTGCGCCAAAATCCGTTGAAGGTAGCCCCGATAAGAAAGCAAATTCCGATTTCCAGGTTGCACCACCTAAAGTATGCACACGCAAATGGCTGTTAAACTTGGTATCAGCCTGATTTTCATACATTGTAATTGGCGGAATATCGGCGCTTTCAAATACAAAACTATGCGGGTTTAAGGTAGATTCCTGAAGCCATACCACAATATCTGGTTTCTCTGCCTGCGAAGTCAGTGGATAATCAGCAACCTGTTGTTTTTGTTTAAGAAAATAATCCGCATCACCATCAAAAACAGGCGGTTTAAAAAACACACCACGGCAAGACATTGGTAAGTTTAAAAACACATCTCGCCCATCATCAGGCAAGGAATCAAGCCATTGCTTAATAGCCGATTTATTTTTGCTGTAATGGCAAATGGCAAAAATCGTGAGAAAAAGCACCGCACTTGCTAAAATTCGCCATTCAATGCTTGCTACTTCTGCTGACGACCAGCCCATCACGGCATAAACTACCAATCCGATCAAGCCTGCAATGGCGAAAATGGCCGAGCGATAATGCAGCAAGGTTTCCCAATTTCGCCAATCCAGAACTAAAAAGAAATCCGACACTAAGAGCGGTTGTTTATAAAAATGTATTTTCAGGCGATGGAAAAGCATCAACACCACAAACAGCACCGCAGCAAAATTCAGCCCACGCTGCCACTGCCCTGTAATGCTAAACATCAAACTAAAAAACAACACAAACTGCGCAATCGCAAAGAAATACGTCCAGCGATAATGCGAGTTAATAACAAAAATCACCGCTGCGAGGGTGAAAAGGGAGAGTAGGAGGTATTGCATAGTGAAATTAATGTTTTAGCCTAAATAAAAAATTATGTATAAACCGATTAATGCGATCTTTTAAGTTAAAGTATTCACGTCTGATTTTCGAAAACAGAGACAGATTCTTTTCGCCTCGTTTATCCTCTCCTATAAGAGAATCAATTCCTTCAATTCGATCGATACAAGGGGGATAAATTGCAAAATTCTCAATTTTGTTTTCATAAAAGCGCGCCATCTGATCATCCACAGGAAAAATCCAAACTTTACAATAATCAAGCAATTTCCTAGCAACTTCAGGTGTTACGGCATAACCTTGGGCACAAAAATAATCTTTATAAAACTTCATTACTGAAAAATCACCAAATTTTTCTACTTCAACTCTTTCAGCATTACGATAATTTTTATGTAACCATAAAAAAGGATAACTTTCTAAAATCTCATCTAAATTACTATAAACAGATTTAAAGTTATCAAGAATACTTATATCATCCTCTAATACAATAATAGGTGTATTGTTATTTGCACATTCTTTCCACAAAGAATAATGACTAGCAAAGCATCCTAATTCGCCCAAGGAAAGAGTTCTTCCTTTTCTTTGAAAATGTTTCTTCGCATTATAATGATAAAATAAAGGATGTTCAGGATTCTCTCTTGCATTAATCGCTGTAAAAAATTGAAACTCAATACCTAAATTTTCAAATTGCTCTTTAATAAGTTTTTCTCTATCTTTTGCTGATTCAATATGGATCACATAAATAGGTATCATTTGGTTACTCTCTTATTATTTTCAATTGTCATAGCATAAAAAATAACATTACACATATAAAAGAACATGGCATATTCTTTATTTATTAATAAAGCATCAGTTAGGTTAAAAGATATTAATCCAAGAATATTTGTTATTCCTAATAATCCTATAGTCTTTCTATCTACACTAGAATTTTTATAAACATTAATGAAATATTTTAAGAAAGTATATATTAGCAATAATAATACAAATAACCCAACAATCCCCCTATGATAAGCCTGTTCAATAAATTGGTTATGAGAATGAGTATAGTCTTTAGTGTAGTTCGGAATTACGCCTAATTCAGCCTGTTCTTGGCGTTTTTTCAACATTCCCTCTCGCCCCCATCCCAAGATAGGTTTTTCTTGAATTGCGTACCAAGCTCCTTTATATAAATCAAATCTGACACCAACAGAGCTATGAGCATTAGAATCATCTACATACTGAGTAATGTTATCCAGGGCAGCTTGATATCTTTTGCTAACGCCAAACTGAGGTATAATACTTACAACTATAATAATTGAGATTAGTAACATAAAAAATGAGTAGACCAATCTTTTGAGAGACTTTTTATATTTAAAAAATAGAAAAAAAAGTACAAAGGGAAAGACAATCCAGCTTCCTCTACTTCCTGTTGCAATATTTCCCAAAAGACCTATACAAGAAGAAAAAAGTAAAAATACTCCTATTTTAACTTCTTTTTTTTCTAAATAATGGAATCCTAATGCTATACAATATAATGTAACCGTCATTATAATTGCAGCAGCAGGTATAGGATTTATAATATCAGGATCAAATGCTCTATCGATTCCAAGATAAAACTTATTATATAAAGCCTGAATACCGTAGAAGAGGCAACTAACACCAAAAACAATTGTCAAAAACTTAAAGTTTGGTCTATATCTAATAAGAAGGAAAAGAATAGGAATTGACAATAATAAAAAATGATCTGCCTTAAAGGAGCTTGGAATTGTATCACCATTAAGAATAGCAACAAGGAATCCAACAGCATAATAAAGCAAAGAAATTTTCACATACTTTTTAACATCATCTTCACACTCAATATTTTTATAAGTATAAAAAATATAGACAAATGAAAAGAGTGCCAGAATAGCAGGTGCAACATAATAAGATCTTTTTATTGATAAAAGTACCAAAAAGAAACATAGAATCAATACATTAACAGTATATAAGAAAAAACTTTTTCTGTTCATAAACACTTCCTTTAAAGCACATATCTGCCATATGATACACTTTTTTTTATAAAACCTCTACCGTTAAGAACTATTTTGCATAGATAGAACCTTACTTGCTAACGGTCCCTCATGTATCCTTCTAACTTTGACAACTTACTGCTTATTAGCTACAATGCAATTGGTATGAGACCAATTTTTTTTAATAACAGACAGGCCAAAAACCTGTCTTGCGAGTTCATAAATTTATGCTTGATTACATCTTATCCTGGCCACGTAGTATAAAAAGATTTATATCAATCACTATTGATATCTTGCTTATTATATTTTCTTACTTTTTGGCACTGGGAGTCCGTCTTGAGCTAGGTGAAGAACTCAAGCTGACCGAAAATTGGTATATTATCTTATTAGTTGGATTTATTTCTATTCTATTTTTTATCCGATTAGGATTATATCGGGCTGTTATTCGTTTTGTAACCATCAAATTCACTCAAGTTGCAATCATTGGTTCTCTAATTTCGACAGCTATACTATTCATCGTTGCTTTTCTGTTTCACTTTAGTTTACCTAGAACAGTGCCTTTTCTGTACTTTATCTTTATATCTATATTTATTACGTATACACGTTTTGTATGGAGAACCCTACTCGGGCATAATCATAATAGAGAAGCTAAAACCAAAGTTTTGATATATGGCGCAGGAAGCTCTGGTCGACAACTACTAACAGCCTTAAATCAAGGCTCTCATTATTCAGTCATTGGCTTTATTGATGACAACAAGGCCTTACATAAAACCATATTGCATGGTGTTACTGTTCATAGCTCTAAATCATTAGGTAAATTAATAGAAAAGAGAAACATAAAAAAGATTCTCTTAGCAATGCCTAGTGCAACGCAAAGTCAGCGTAAAGCGATTATTAATAGAATTAGTAAATATAAATGTGAAGTTCTTACAATACCAGGAATGGAAGATATTGTTAGTGGAAAAGCACATTTAACTAGTTTACATCAGGTTTCAATATCTGATCTCTTAGGACGTGATACAGTAGATCCTGTGGAAGATTTATTAGAACAGGATATAGAAAATAAAGTTGTAATGGTAACGGGTGCTGGTGGTTCTATCGGTTCTGAATTATGTCGTCAGATTATTAAACAATCACCTAAAAAGTTAATTTTATTTGAATTAAATGAATTTTCACTATATCAAATACACCAAGAGTTACTAAAGAATGTTGATTTTCAACACGTTGAATTGATTCCACTATTGGGCTCTGTACAAAGAAGATATAGGCTAGATATTATTATGCGTTCGTTCAAAGTCGATACGGTTTATCACGCTGCCGCATATAAACATGTTCCTTTAGTTGAATATAATGTTGTTGAAGGAATTCGTAACAACATTTTTGGAACCTTATATTGTGCTCAAGCTGCAATTGAAGCAGGAGTTTCTACTTTTGTCTTGATTTCTACTGATAAAGCGGTTCGTCCAACCAATATAATGGGTACAACAAAGCGTATGGCTGAATTAATTCTACAAGCGTTAGCCAAAACGCAAAATACAACGCGTTTTTGTATGGTTCGTTTTGGAAATGTTTTGGGTTCTTCAGGTTCTGTGGTTCCATTATTTAATAAACAGATTCAAGAAGGTGGTCCAATAACATTAACACATCAAAAAATCACGCGCTTTTTTATGACAATCCCTGAGGCCGCCTCACTCGTTATCCAAGCTGGAGCAATGGGAAAAGGTGGAGATGTTTTTGTTTTAGATATGGGTGAACCAGTAAAAATTTATGATTTAGCAGTAAGAATGATTCATTTAAGCGGTCTAACCTTGAGAAATGAGAAAAATCCGAACGGAGATATCGAGATCTCAATTACAGGATTAAGACCTGGTGAGAAATTATATGAAGAATTGCTTATCGGTGAAAACGTACAGGGAACACAACATCCAAGAATTATGACAGCTAACGAAATAATGCTTGATTGGGATGACTTGAATAACATCTTACAGCGATTAGACATATTATGTTCAGAGTACAAGATTGATGAGATTAGGAGTTTGTTAGTTGAATGTTCCACAGGTTTTCAACCAAATACTGAAATTAGTGATCTTGTTTATACAAAAGTAGCCACTTATTAGATTAACTTAGCATTGGAAAATAATAGAATGAAAACAGCTCTTCTTGATATAACTCCCTTTGATAAAAAAATATGGTTATCTACCCCAACTATGCATGGGGAAGAGATTGAATTTGTTACAGACGCAATAAGAACAAATTGGGTATCAACTGTTGGGAAAAATATTGATGCATTAGAAGAAACTGTCTCCAAATATGTAGGACTAAAACATTCTGTTGCTCTAGCAAGTGGAACTTCCGCTTTACATATGGCTATTAAACTGGCTGGAGAAAAAGTTAATCCTAACGCTGAAGCGGGGAATGCATTAAAAGGGATCAAAGTTTTTTGTTCTGACTTAACATTTAGTGCCTCAGCAAATCCTATTCTATATGAAGGTGGAGAACCTATTTTTATTGACTCTGAACGAGACACTTGGAATATGGATCCTATTGCCTTGGAAAAAGCGTTTGAGTTATACCCAGAAGTAAAAATAGTCATTCTTGTTCATCTCTATGGTGTTCCGGCAAAAATGGAACAAATTGTTAATATTTGCCGAAAACATAATGCAACTATAATTGAAGATGCAGCAGAAGCTTTAGGTGCAATCTACAATGGCACAAATACTAATGGATACTGTGGTGCCTTTGGTGATTATATAGCAATAAGCTTTAACGGAAATAAAATAATAACGGGTAGCTCCGGTGGAATGCTTTTAACAAATTCTAAGGACGATGCAGACAAGGTCAGAAAATGGTCAACTCAAAGCCGAGAAAATGCTTCTTGGTACCAACATCAAGAATTAGGATATAATTACCGTATGAGTAATATTATTGCAGGTATCGCAAGAGGAAATATGTTGCATATTGATGAACATATTTCCCAGAAAAAAAACATATATGAACGCTACCAGCAAGGATTAAAAGATCTACCAATTATAATGAATCCTTATGAAAATATAGCTTCACCTAATTATTGGTTATCCTGTTTATTAATTGATGATACTGCAATGTGTAAACAGGTAAGAGATGAAAAAAACGCTTTATATATTAGTGAAAAAGGTAAATCTTGTCCTTCCGAAATTCTAGATGCCTTATCATCTTTTAATGTAGAAGGAAGACCTATATGGAAACCTATGCACATGCAACCTATATATAGAATGAATAAATTTATTACAGCCAATGGGAATGATGGTACGCAACAAGATGTAGCTTCAGATATTTTTGCAAGAGGCTTATGCTTACCATCAGATAATAAGATGACAGAAAAGGAACAAAACAAAATTATTGAAATTATTAAACGTTGTTTTTCATAAGAGGCATATGTGAATATAGGTAAAAATAAAAGGCTATATCAAAAATACTTTAAACGTCCGTTTGATTTATTTTGCAGTATTCTAGCAATACTATTCTTTTTCTGGTTATTTATAATCATAGCAATACTTGTGCGTATAAAATTAGGAAGCCCTATTTTATTTACTCAAGAAAGACCAGGGCGTATTGATCCTAAAACAGGTAAAGAGACCATATTTAAACTATATAAATTTAGAACAATGACGGATCAACGAGATGAAAATGGCAATTTATTACCTGATGAGATAAGGTTGACTAAGTTTGGAAAAATACTTAGAGCAACTTCTTTAGATGAAATACCTGAGATTTTCAATATATTAAAAGGAGATATGAGCATTATTGGTCCACGTCCACTTTTAGTAAAATATTTAGATAGATACAGCCAAGAACAACGGCGTAGGCATGAAGTAAGGCCAGGATTATCAGGTTATGCTCAAGTAAATGGCCGCAATGCGATTTCTTGGGAAGATAAATTTAAATTAGACGTTGAATATGTAGATAATATTACCTTCTTAAACGATCTAAAAATCATTTACCAAACCTTTATTAAAGCATTTATAAAAAGAGAAGGAATACATTCTGAACAATCATCGACTATGGAAGAATTTATTGGTAACACCAAAAGTGACTCAAATCTGTCAAATAAAAAATTAGTCATTATTGGCGCAAGTGGACATGGCAAAGTGGCTGCTGATATTGCTAGATTGACAGGGTATAGTGAAATTTCATTCTTAGATGATAATGAAAACATAAAAGAATGTAATGGGTATCCAGTTCTTGGTAAAACTGAATTATTAGAAACGCTAGATAACGATATTTTCATTGCTATTGGAAATAATAAAATCAGGAGAGAACTGATAAAAAACTTACAGAATAAAAAATTAGTAACGCTGATACATCCAAGCGCAGTTATTGCTAAGGATACAAAAATAGAAAAAGGAACTGTCATCATGGCTGGAGCTGTTATTAATTCTAACTGCTTTATTGGTGAAGGAGTAATCATTAATACTTCCAGCTCTATAGATCATGACTGCTATATTGGAAACTATACCCATGTATCTGTAGGATGTCACATAGCTGGCACCGTAGATATTGGGAAAAATTGTTGGCTAGGAATTGGTAGCATAGTAAGCAACAACATAGCTATCTGTGATGGTAGTATTATTGGAGCGGGTGCAGTCGTAATTAAAAATATTGAAAAAGCAGGTACTTATGTAGGAGTCCCTGCAATACAAATGGTGAAATAGGAATAATGAAAAAAGTATTGATAAATGCATCTGTTGCTTCAATGATATATAAATTTAATATGAATAATATAGATATATTAAAAAATTTAGGATATCAAGTTGACGTAGCATGTAACTTTGGCAAGGAAAACCCCATAAAAAAAGAAGAAATAGAGAAGTTTAAGTCTATACTACGCAATAAAGGTATAAATATTTACGAAACTAATTGCCCAAGAAATATCTACTCTATTTGGAAAATCCTGAAGACATATTTTCAACTAAAATCATTAATTGAAAAAGCTAACTATGATTTAATTCATACCCAATCACCTATAGGAGGTGTTATTTGCCGCTTAGCAGCAAGAAAAATAAGAAGAAAAGGAATGAAGCTTATCTATACAGCTCATGGCTTTCATTTTTATAAAGGCTCTTCAATTATCAACTGGCTTGTTTTTTATCCAATAGAAAAACTTTGCTCAAAATTTACTGATCTTATAATAACAATAAATAAAGAGGATTTTAAATTAGTCAAAGAGAAATTCTTACATACAAAAGTAAAATATATACCTGGTATTGGCATTGACATAGAAAAATTCAAGGATGGCTTAGGGCTTAATAATAAGAAAAGAAAATTAGACTCATTAAATATACCTGAGGATAAATATATTATACTTTCTATTGGCGAACTAAATCGTAACAAAAATCATACTTCAGTTATACAAGCAATTTCAAAGAGCAAAAATAAATCTAATATATGTTATTTAATTGCAGGTAATGGACTGTTAAATAAAGAACTATCTGAATTAGCTAACTCGTTAGGTGTAAATTTATTATTGTTAAACTACAGAAATGACATTATTGATTTACTGAGTATTGCAGATTTATTTATTCACCCTAGCTATAGAGAAGGATTGCCAGTATCAGTTATGGAAGCTATTGCAGCAAAAAGAATTGTCTTGGCTTCAAATATCAGAGGAAATGTTGATTTGGTAGATAAGGCTTGCCTATTTGAACCATCTAATATTGAGAATTTATCAAGATTAATTGATAAAAGTATAGAAGGGATATTCAATTTTACAATTGACAATAATTACAATAACTTACAAAATTTTGATTGTCATAAGATCAACCAAGAAATGAAAAAAATATACGAAAATATTAACTATCTATAAAAATAGTCTTACAAGGTGACATATGAATAATTACCCTATATTTTCTATCATTGTTCCCGTATATAATGTAGAAAGATATTTGAATGAATGTCTAGATAGCATTATTTCACAGAGTTTTACTAATTATGAACTACTTATAATAGATGATGGTTCAACAGATAAAAGTGGTCATATTTGTGATACATATTCAATCTATAAAAATGTCAAAGTTTTTCATAAAGACAACGGTGGATTATCTACAGCTAGAAATTATGGCATAAAAAAAGCTATTGGTGAATACATCCTTTTTATAGATTCTGATGATTTTTGGAATGACAAATTTTTTCTTGAAAAAGTTAATGCTAAGATTGAACAGTTTAACCCAGATTTAGTAATATTTGGCTATGAAAAATTATATGAAGATGGTACAACAAGAAAATATATTCCAAGAATGAATGAAGATAGAACTTATGATATTGTATCTGTTCTAAAAAAGGATGATTTTAAAATCTGTGCTTGGGATAAAATAGTAAAAAGAGAGTTAATTATAAATAATGATATGATTTTTCATCAGGGAGTAATTGGCGAAGATATGGAATGGTGTGCTAAATTATATTCTTTTGCGAATAAAGCCTTTATATTCAAAAATTGCCCATATATGTATAGACAACGCCCTGGTAGTATTACCAAAGTTATATCTAAAAAGAATGTAACTGATGTAATGAATAATTTTAAAAAATGCCTTAACCTTGAAAGCTCTCTATCAAAATCCAAAAGAGTCGTATATAAAAAATTTCTAGCTAGAAATTTCTTTATATTTATAGTTACATATTCTTTGATAGAGAATGATAAAAAAAATATATATTCCTCATTTATTACCCAAAACTTCCATATATTGTATAGCGGAGGACTAAGAGAAAAAATAATATTATTATCTTTAAAACTCTTTGGTATATACAATACAAAAAAATTATTAAAACAATTAAAAAATTTGATAAAGTAAAAAAATGAAAGCATACAAAAAAATAAATATGATAATTCCTTATTTTGGCCAATTCCCTAATTATTTTCCACTATTTTTGAGATCTTGTGAGAGAAACCCCTCAATAACTTGGACAATTATATCTGATAATAAAACATCTTATAAATATCCTAAAAATGTAAATTTTGTATTTATGACATTTCACGATTTAAAAGATAAGGTACAATCACTATTTGAATTCCCTATATATCTTGAGACCCCCTACAAACTATGCGATTATAAGCCTGCATATGGATATATTTTTAAAGATTTAATTACAGACTTTGACTACTGGGGATATTGTGATCTTGATGTTATCTATGGAGATATAAGAAAATTCATTTCAGAAGAAATATTAAAATTTAAGAAAATATTTCTATTAGGACATTTTTCATTAATAAAAAATGAAGATATGTTTAATAAAATGTTTATGAGAAATGAATTTTATAGAGAAGTATTTTCTAATAAAGACCCATATAATTTTGATGAGACATTTCTAGATAAGCCTAATGTTAATGACATTTTTGAAAAAAATGGCTTCCCTGTATATAAGAAAAACTTCTCTGCAGATATATATACCAAATCTTCTGATTTTGTATTAGACCACGGCAATGGTATATGCGAAATGAAAAAGAATAGTTTTTTTGTATGGAGTGATGGAAAATTAAGTAGATACATAAAAGAAAAAGATCATATATTCAAAGAAGAATTTATGTATATTCACTTACAAAAAAGAAAGATGAATATAAATATAAACATGAATAATCCTATAAAAATTTTTAAACTAATCCCTAATGCTTTTGATGATTTAGAAATAAAAGAGAATGATATATATGAAAGCTTTGACAAAGTAGAAAAAAAACATTTTAACTTACAGTATGTTAAAGTAAGATATAACAATTTATTAGTTAAAATAAAAAGAATTTTTAAGCGTTCTAAATAAAGAATAAAATATGACCATATTGATTTCAATGTACCTTATATGTTTTTTTGGGTTTGTGTTTCCAAAATCTAAAACTATATTTTACCTTCAAATAATAAGCTCACTAATTATATTTGGTGGCTATGATGGTGACCTTGATTTAAATTTTTACAGAGAGCAGTACAATTCTAATTATTTACCTAGTAGTATCTTTCAAAAGTTATTTTCTTATTTATTAATTGCATTTAGTTATTATGATATTCCCTTTTATATAGTACATTTTTTCATAGTCTTATTATCCATAGTTTTAATATCTATTGTAATTTATAAACTAACTGATTACATAGCATATGCACTATCAATTGTTTTACTATTTCCATTTTTTGAGAACGGATGGCAATTAAAAAGTTGTATTGCGATGGGAGTTATCACTCTTGCTTTATATTGGTTTTATATAAACATATTCAATAAAAAAATCAGTCTTTTAAATAGTTTAATATACGTAGGGTTATTATATATAGCATCTCAATTTCATTATATGTCTGTATTTTTTCTTAGTTTTTTACTTATAAACATTAAAAGTAATAACCTATTATTTTTTATCTTTCTTATTGACCTGTTTATTTTTTGTTATTCTAAAACTATAATCAATTACTTTTCTCAATATATGCCCTCTCTCGAAGCTTATACTACTCCAATATCCATTATAAGTTTCTTAACTGTCTCATTGTGGCAGATTATTGGCACCATAATAGTTTATTTTAATAGACAAGAAAATAATAATAAATTCAATCAATTCATCTTAAAAGGTAGCTTTATTATGCTATTACTTTTACCTTTCTATGAATTCTCTTTGATAACTATGAGATTATATAAAATATGGATAATTTTTATGGGAATAAGCATTTCATATAATTTATACTTCACTAAGTCTAGACTAAAAACACAAGCTTATTTTTTTAGCATATATATAATATTTTCTCATATGTTTTTTTACATATTATTACCATATATTTTAAATAAAGATTTATTACCTATTGTTTTATTTAATGATAACTTTTTTATTTCTAGTTTAAAAAACTAGACGATAACATCTATAAAGACTTATAGATAGGATTTACTTATGCCTACAATAAAAAGAAACTTTATATATAATATAGTTTATCAGATATTGACCTTATTCATACCTATTATAACATTGCCATATATTTCTAGAGTTTTGGGTGTCGAAAACATTGGAGTTTATTCGTATCACTTCACTATATCAGTAATGTTTAGCATATTCATACTATTAGGGAACTCTAATTATGGAAATAGAGCTATAGCAGAAATAACATCAAAATCAAAAATATTAATTAGCGAGACTTTTTGGAATATCTATTTTACCCAATTTTTTTTAGGTTTATGTATTTTAGCTATATATATTTGGTATACTTTATCATTCTCAACAGATATAAAAATATCATTAATTCAAACCATTTATTTACTCTCTGTTATATTAGATATAAATTGGTTCTTCTATGGATTGGAAAAGTTTAAACTTTCTATCATAAGAAATATTATAATAAAAATAGTTACAGTTTTTTTTATTATATTACTAGTAAAAAATAAAAATGACCTGTATACATATGCCTTTATACTTTCACTTTCTTCTTTGTTAAGTCAACTTTCGCTATGGTTTTTTATCCGAGAATATGTTCATATTACTCCCCTAAAATTTGACAAAATTATCTCACATGCAAAATCAACGTTGGCTTTATTTATTCCTGTAATCGCTGTAAGCACTTATGCCTTACTTTCAAAAGTTATTTTGGGGAGCTTGAGTAATACAGATGAAGTAGGATATTTTGAGAACTCTAGCCGGCTCATTGCTATACCTGTTATGGCTATCTGGTCTTTAGGGACTGTTATGTTTCCAAGAATTTCATCTATGATTTCATCTGGGCAGAAAGATAAGATTTTCAAATATATATATATATCATTTTTACTTTCTGCATTTTTATCTTCCTCAATCTCTTTTGGTATAATTGGTATTTCTAATGAGTTCGTCCCTTTATTTTTTGGCAATAACTTTGATAAATGTAAGATTTTAATACCCATATTAGTATCTTCAGCTTTGTTTAGTTCATGGGGGGAAGTTATTAGAACTCAATACTTATTACCAAATAGAAAAGATAAAATATATGTATCATCGGTACTCTATGCAGCTATAATTAATGTTATTATAAATATTATATTAGTTCCAAACTATGGTTCAATAGGTGCAGCCATAGCAATTCTGATTACGGAAGCTTTAATATGCATTATCCAGATTATTTCTGTCAAAAATGCTCTTGATATTAAAAAGTATATTCTTCATTCTCTATTTTTTATATTGACTGGTATAATTATGTGTGGGGCTATTATACATATACCATTTATACAAAGTAATATAATTACTATCATTATAAAAATAGCTTTAGGTATTCCTATATATATTATCCCTTGCTATGTATACTTTAAGTTTTATCTAAATAAAAAATTAAAATTAGAATAAAATCTATTTATTTAATCATCACTAACAAAAAAACCGCACTCTACCAAAAGTGCGGTCCATTTTTAGTACATTTTCAGAAACCCTACAACGCCTTCAAAATATCATCAACACGCTCTTTCGCATCGCCGAAGAGCATTTGAGTGTTTTCTTTGAAGAACAGTGGGTTTTGTACGCCGGCGTAGCCTACTGCCATTGAGCGTTTGAATACCACCACGTTAGCGGCTTTCCACACTTCTAGCACTGGCATTCCTGCGATTGGGCTGTTTGGATCGTCCATTGCCGCAGGGTTTACAGTATCATTCGCGCCGATAACCAATACCACATCAGTATCCGCGAAATCATCATTGATTTCGTCCATTTCTAATACCACGTCATAAGGTACTTTGGCTTCAGCGAGCAATACGTTCATATGGCCCGGTAAACGCCCTGCTACTGGGTGGATACCAAAACGCACATTCACGCCACGATCACGCAATTTTTGTGTGATTTCAGCCACTGGATATTGCGCTTGCGCCACAGCCATACCATATCCTGGGGTGATGATCACAGAGCTTGCATTTTTCAGCATTTCCGCTACTTCTTCTGCGGTTGTTTCGCGGTGTTCACCTTGTTCTTCATCACCACTTGCAACCACGTCATTACCAAAGCCGCCAGCGATAACGCTGATAAATGAACGGTTCATCGCTTTACACATAATGTAAGATAAAATCGCACCTGATGAACCCACTAATGCGCCAGTTACAATCAAGAGATCGTTGTTAAGCATAAAGCCTGCCGCCGCAGCTGCCCAACCTGAATATGAGTTGAGCATTGACACCACCACTGGCATATCTGCACCACCAATTGATGCCACTAAATGCCAACCAAAAGCAAGGGCAATGATAGTCATTAATAGCACTGGGAAAATATTTTCTGGTGAGCTTAAAAACGCAATCATTAATAAGGCAGAAACCACTAACGCCGCTAAATTTAATTTATGGCGATGCGGTAACATTAGCGCTTTAGAGTTAATAATGCCGCGTAATTTACCGAATGCGACCACAGATCCTGTAAAGGTTACCGCACCAATAAAGATCCCTAAGAACACTTCCACATTGTGGATTGTAGCAAGGGTTGCTTGTTCTGCATCAAAGGCGGCTTTCGCGTTTTCTAATGCGGCTTCGCTGATAAATGCTGTACCTTCTGGTGCAACAAATTCCGGGGTAACGTGTAAGCCAAAGCTGTTAAAGCCTACCAACACCGCTGCAAGACCAACAAAGCTATGTAGAATTGCTACAAGCTCTGGCATTTCAGTCATTTCTACTTTTAATGCACGTTGGATACCAATCACCGCGCCAATCGCCATAGCAATTAAGATCCAAATTTGCCCTGAAGTTTGTGGGCCAAAAATGGTTGCGATAAGAGCAATGGTCATCCCCACAATGCCATACCAACAACCTGCTTTAGCAGTTTCGTGTTTAGAAAGCCCTGCTAAGCTCATAATGAAAAGTAATGCCGCTACAATATATGCAGCCTGTACTAAACCTTCTGACATTGCTTTTTCTCCTTAACCTTTTCTAAACATTGCTAGCATACGTTGGGTAACTTTAAAGCCACCAAAAATATTGATACTTGCTACTAAAATTGCAATAAACGCGAGTAGGCTAATAAAGAAACTGCCTTGGGCAATTTGCAATAATGCGCCCACAATGATGATGCCTGAAATGGCATTGGTTACCGCCATCAATGGCGTATGTAAGGCGTGGCTCACATTCCAAACCACATAGTACCCCACCACACAAGCAAGTACGAATACGGTAAAGTGTGATAAGAATGCCGCTGGCATCACTGAACCTAACCATAGGAACAACACGCCAATTGCGCCCATAATGCCGTATTTCACGCGTGGGTCTTGCGGTTTTTCTTCTTTTTTCTCAACCATCACTTCCACTTTTTGCTGTGGCTGGGCTGAAACTTGAATTGGTGGCGCAGGCCAAGTGATTTCACCATCACGGATAACCGTTACACCACGCAATACCACATCATCAAAATCAATATTAATTGTGCCGTCTTTCTCTTTACATAATAACTTGAGCAAGTTCACCAAGTTAGTGCCGTAAAGTTGGGAAGATTGCGTTGGCAAGCGCGCTGGGAAATCAGTATAACCGATCACTTTTACTTGATTATCGGTAACGAACACTTCACCTGGTTTAGTGTACTCGCAGTTTCCCCCTGTTAAGGCGGCTAAATCCACAATCACCGAACCCGGTTTCATTGAATCCACCATTTCTTTGGTGATCAAACGTGGTGCAGGTTTTCCTGGGATCGCAGCAGTGGTGATGATAATGTCCACTTCTTTCGCTTGTGCTGCATAAAGCTCCATTGCACGGCGATTAAATTCTTCCGACATCACTTTCGCATAACCATCACCTGAACCACCTTCTTCTTCAAAATCAATTTCTAAGAAGTCTGCGCCCATTGATTTCACTTGCTCCTTTACTTCAGGACGAGAGTCAAAGGCACGCACAATCGCACCAAGGCTATTTGCGGTACCAATCGCAGCTAAACCTGCCACACCCGCACCAATCACCAACACTTTCGCAGGTGGCACTTTACCTGCTGCTGTGATTTGCCCAGTGAAGAAACTACCAAACGCATTGGCGGCTTCCACCACCGCACGATAGCCTGAAATATTCGCCATTGACGAAAGGGCATCTAAGGATTGCGCACGGGAAATACGCGGCACCGCGTCCATTGCTAACACATTGATTTTCTTAGCCGATAATTTTTGCATTAAGGCTTCATTTTGGGCTGGCCAAATAAAGCTGATCAGGGTTGCCCCTTCTTTAATTAACGCAATTTCCTCATCAGTTGGCGGATTCACTTTCATAATCACATCAGCATTCCAAACTTCTTGTGCTGTGCCGATTTTCGCGCCTGCATTAATAAATGCCTGATCTTCAAAACTTGCTTTAAAACCTGCATCGTGTTCAACCAGCACTTCAAAGCCAAGCTTTAAAATTTGCTGAACAGTCTTTGGCGTTGCCGCCACACGGGTTTCATTATCAAGCAGTTCTTTAGGTACACCAATTAACATAATGTTTCCTTCAAATTGGTTGATGATAAAATCTGGAAAACCTTGCTTTCCAGCCCATAAATGACAAAAGTCAAACTGCCCTAACTGTACCATTTATTCTAGATAACATACAAAAAGATTTTACATATTGCATCGAAAAAATTTACCGATAAATCAAATTTTTAAAAATCATCTAAAAAAGCCATAGAATCAATAATTAAAAACGAATAAAAAAGCACCGCACTTTACTTTTTCACAATTTTACAAAATGATACACTTCTCTTTTTAATCGAAACAGGAACACAAAATGCAATTACCCGCACTTCAATCCGCCACGCTGATACGCCGTTACAAACGTTTTTTAGCCGATGTAGAACTAGCGAATGGTGAAATCCTTACCATTCACTGTGCCAACACAGGGGCGATGACAGGCTGTGGCGAGAAAGGCGATACCATTTGGTATTCCACCTCCGATAGCAAAACCCGCAAATACCCCCATTCGTGGGAACTCACCCAGCTCAAAAATGGGCAAATGGTGTGCATTAACACCCACCGTTCCAATCAGCTCACCCTTGAAGCCTTGCAAAATAAGCAAATTAAGGAATTGGCGGAGTACAGCGAAATCCTGCCTGAAATGAAATATGGTGAGGAAAACAGCCGTATTGATTTTTTGCTTAAAGGCGAAGGGTTACCCGATTGTTATGTGGAAGTGAAATCAGTAACGCTGGTAAAAGGCAATCTTGGAATGTTCCCTGATGCCGTAACCACGCGGGGACAAAAACATTTGCGTGAATTAATGGCGATGAAAAAGCTCGGGCATCGTGCGGTGATTTTTTTCGCGGGCTTGCACAACGGTTTTGATCATTTCAAAGTGGCAGAATACATCGATCCTGAGTACGCCAAATTGCTCAGCCAAGCGATCAAAGAAGGGGTTGAGGTGTATGCCTATGCAGGCGAATTTGAATTTTCGGATCAAATTCCTACCGCACTTTCTCTTACAAATTCAGTGCCTTACATTGAATAAGAAAATTTGTTGAGAATTATTTGCATTTATCTATTGACTTCCTATTTGAGAACTATTATCATCTAACCATTCAAACAATAATAGATAATCACTCCAACACTTTAGTGCCTCTCCCCCCACAGAAAGAGGCACTTTTTTTGTGCGTGAAATGAGGAAGTGCGGTGCTTTTTCCTTTATTTTATGCCATTGTTGCGGCATCTATAATCAGTTGAGTTACTGCTTCGGCTTGCGACATTAGCGAAGCGTGGCTTGCATCAAGGCTGATGATTTTGCGTGGGGAAATGCGTTCCGCCATCATTTTTTGGTTAGCCGGAGAGATCATTCTATCTTGCGTAGAAATTTGATAAAAACTTGGTTTCACCTTCCAAGCGGCTTGGCTGACGGTATCCGCAAAAGTGGAAGCTAATGGGGCTTTTTGTGTAATCGCCATTGGGTACGCTTCGTCCTCGCTCACATCTTGGCAAAAACTTTGCTGATAACGACTGCGGTCAATCCATAAATAACCATCACTATCGCCAACAATGGCAGAAAATGCTTCAGGTGGATTTTGTTGACTAATTCCGCCCGCACTTTCACCCACTTCAGGAGCAAAGGCGGCGATATAAACTAAAGCTTTCACATTAGGTAAATCGCCCATTTCTGTGATCACTTTACCCCCATAAGAATGCCCTACCAGCACCACTGGCTTCTGAATTTGTGCCACCATTTTGCGTGTACGCACTGCATCATCAGCTAATGAAGTGAGCGGATTTTCTACCGCATACACATCAAAATACCCCTGTGCTTTCAACGCGTTAATTACCTTGTTCCAATGGCTGGCTCCGCCCCAAAAACCGTGTACTAACACAATCGCTGGTTTTTCCATTTTTTACTCCTAAGTTTGTCATAAAGTTTATGATAAATTTTGTTCAATCATACGCTCGCCATAAGCAAAAACAATAGGTAAACTCAGGGTTATCTCTCTAAATTCAATAGGTTTTACCAATAAGAAATAACAAAGTGCGGTCAAAATTTGGCAAATTTTTAGCAGTCATTTAATGCGCGTAATTGCTTGCCCTCAGCATCAAAATTATCAGCTGAAAGCCAGCGTTGGAATTTGGGTTTCATTGCCTGCCATTCTTCTTGCAACATTGAAAACCACGCGGTATCACGGTTACGCCCTTTATACACCAGCGCACGCCTAAAAATCCCCTCAAATTGAAAGCCAAGGCGCTTCGCCGCATTAAAAGACGGCTGATTTAGGTTATCGCATTTCCATTCATAACGACGATAATGTAAGGTGTCGAACACATATCGCATCGCTAAAAATTGTGCCTCCGTAGCAACACGAGAATGTTTCATCTGTTCTGAATAAATCACCCAGCCCATTTCAATGGTGCGATTTTTCGGATCAATGCGCATTAAAGAAAATGTCCCCACCACTTTTTCGCTCGCCTTATCAATAATCGCCAAATAATAAGGATCTGACAGGCTTTCCCATTGTTGCAAAAGTTGCCGCGCGGCTTGTTCATTAGGTTGTGCATCAATAGACAAATAAGTCCATTGGCTTTCAGGGCTGTTTGGCCCGAAAAAATCATAAATATCGCTAAAATGACGAGATACACAAAGGCGTTCTAAGCGACAATATTGCCCTTCTAACGTTTGAATATTCGGCAACTCCCCTGCGCTAAAATCCACAACAGGCTCACCAATAGGTTGATTGAGATGATTAAATCGCATTGTCTTCCTCCTATAACATTGCCTCTATGTTGTCTAAAAAATAGCACAAAATATAAGTGCGGTCAGATTTTTCACCATTTTTACAAGGATATTTAATGATAATGCCACGCCCAACCTTACATTTTGGCGAAAAAATTCCGTGTCAATTTTGTTTCCTGTGCCATTTTTCCCCAATCCGCCTTTTCATTTGCCCAAGATTATCTATAATAACCCAGTTTACATTAGCAAGAATCACATAGGAAAAACCAATGACAGAGATTAACAATGTCCTTGCCGAGTTAAAACGCGGCACAGATCAACTTTTTTCAGAACAAGATTTAATCGAAAAACTTAAAGAAAACCGTCCGTTACGCATTAAATTAGGGGCTGACCCAACCGCACCCGACATTCACTTAGGGCATACGGTAGTGTTAAATAAATTGCGTCAGTTCCAAAATTTCGGGCATCACGTGATGTTTTTGATTGGTGATTTCACGGCCACCGTGGGCGATCCATCGGGTAAAAACGCAACCCGTCCGCCACTTTCTCGTGAAGATGTACTTCGCAATGCGGAAACCTATAAAGAGCAAATTTATAAAATTTTAGATCCTGAGAAAACGGAAATTGTGTTTAACTCCGATTGGCTTGGGGAATTAGGCACGGTGGGAATGATCCGCTTGGCATCAAATTATACTGTCGCACGAATGTTAGAACGTGATGATTTCAAAAAACGTTTCACCAATAATCAGCCGATTGCCATTCACGAATTTATTTATCCGTTGTTGCAAGGCTACGATTCCGTGCATTTGAAAGCGGACGTGGAATTAGGTGGCACAGACCAAACCTTTAACTTGCTGATTGGGCGTGAGCTACAAAAATCAGACGGACAAAAACCGCAAGTGGCAATCACACTTCCGTTGCTCGTGGGCTTAGACGGCGAGAAAAAAATGTCGAAATCTCTCGGCAACTACATTGGGGTGAACGAAGCGCCAAATGAAATGTTCGGTAAAGTGATGTCGATTTCCGATGATTTAATGTGGGATTGGTATGATTTGCTTTCTTTCCGTCCACTCAGCGAAATTGCTCAGTTCAAACAAGAAGTAGCAGAAGGACGCAACCCGCGTGATATTAAGGTGTTATTAGCGAAAGAAATTACTGCTCGCTTCCACTCCGAAGCCGAGGCAGACGCCGCAGAGCAAGCCTTTATTAACCGTTTCCAAAAAGGGGCGATCCCTGATGAAATGCCAGAATTTACCTTTGAGGGCGAAATTGGGCTAGCCAACTTGTTAAAAGAAGCGGGGCTTGTTAGCTCAACTTCAGAAGCCATTCGTATGGTAAACCAAGGCGGTGTGAAAATTGACGGTGAAAAAGTTGAAGATGCGAAAGCCGTGATTTCAGCGTCCACTGCGGTGTATCAAGTGGGCAAACGCAAATTTGCACGCGTTACCGTGAAATAAAAGTTGAATGTTAGGCGTATGAAAATACGCCTTCTTTTTACCAGCAAGCTAAATGGATTTTGCAAGTCATTGAAAGATCAGCAACATTTCCATATAAAAACGCAACGTAATAAAACGTAAAATAAAAGTGCGGTAAAAAATTAGCCATTTTTAACATTATCAATAGGTGGAATTATGTCAGAAAAAATTTGGGTATTAGGCGATGCGGTGGTGGATTTAATCCCTGACGGCGAACAACATTATTTACGCTGTGCCGGTGGCGCGCCAGCCAATGTGTCAGTGGGCGTGGCACGGCTCGGCGGTGAAAGCGGTTTTATAGGCAAAGTGGGCAAAGATCCCTTAGGCGAATTTATGCAACAAACGTTGCAACAAGAAAAAGTGGATACCACGTTTATGACCTTAGATCCCGCACAACGGACTTCTACCGTGGTAGTGGGGTTAGATCAAGGCGAACGCAGCTTTACCTTTATGGTTAATCCAAGTGCGGATCAATTTTTGCAAGTTTCTGAATTACCTACCTTTTCGCAAGGACAATGGTTGCACTACTGTTCCATTGCATTAATCAACGATCCTTCCCGCACGGCAACCTTCACCGCGATGAAAAATATTCGTCAGGCGCAAGGTTATGTGTCTTTCGATCCCAATTTGCGTGAAAGCCTATGGCAAAGCCTTGATGAAATGCGTGAAGTGGTGATGCAAGCGGTCGCTTTAGCCGATGTGCTGAAATTTTCGGAAGAAGAACTCACTTTCCTAACCCAAACTGACAGCCTTGAAAAAGCCTTTGAAAAAATCACCGCACTTTATCCGCAAAAACTGATTATCGTAACCCTAGGCAAAGAAGGCGCGCTTTACCATTTCAACGGCACAAAAGAAATTGTGGCAGGCAAAGCGTTACAACCTGTAGATACCACGGGCGCAGGTGATGCCTTTGTGGGTGGCTTGCTCGCGGGGCTTTCGCAAAATCCTGATTGGCACAGCAATCACGAAACGCTCGTGAAAATCTTACGCCAAGCCAATGCCTGCGGTGCGTTGGCCACCACGGCAAAAGGCGCGATGTCGGCCCTACCGAACCACGAACAATTACACGCATTTTTAAGCGAATAGCGAATAAGGAGAATGCCAATGATCATTTTCAATGAAGGGAAATACAAAAGCCTTTACGCTGCAGAGCAAGGGGAGCTAGAAAAAATCGCTCAAACCGTGGCGCAAGATCAGGATTTTCGCCCTGTTTATCATCTTGCACCGCCAACGGGCTTGCTCAACGATCCGAACGGTTTGATTTTTGATGGCGAAAAATATCATCTTTTCTATCAATGGTATCCCTTTGATGCCCTACACGGAATGAAACATTGGCAGCATTTCATCACGCAAGATTTCCAGCAATTTAGCCAAGCGGATTTGCTTGTGCCTTGCGAATTATATGAAAGCCACGGCTGCTATTCAGGCGGTGCGGTGTTAATTGATGACAACATCGCAGTGTTCTACACAGGCAATACCAGACTTCCAAGCGATAATCAGCGCGTGCCTTATCAAAATCTGGCGATTTTCAGCAAAGACGGAAAATTATTAAGCAAGCGTCCACTTATCGAACAAGCGCCACAAGGCTACACCGAACACGTTCGCGATCCCAAACCGTTTCTCACCAAAGACGGCAAAATTCGCTTTATCTGCGGTGCGCAACGGGAAAATCTCAGCGGCACGGCGTTAATTTTTGAAATGGACGATTTGGCAGACACGCCTCGTTTATTAGGCGAACTTGCCTTACCAGCCTTTGATAATCAAGGCGTGTTTATGTGGGAATGCCCTGATTTATCGCAAATGGGCGATAAATCGCTCTTTATTTGGTCACCACAGGGCAAAGCACGTGAGCGCGAGCAATATCAAAATAATTATCACGCTGTTTATGCACTGGGTAATCTTACCGATCGCCAATTCCACGCAGAACAGATTGCCGAACTGGATCAAGGCTTTGATTTCTACGCCCCACAAACTTTTTCAGGCACGCAAACAATGCTGTTCGGCTGGGTGGGGTTGCCGGATTTAACTTATCCAACAGATTGCTACAAATGGCACTCAATGCTTTCAATGCCACGTCAATTACGCTTACAAAACGGCAAAATCTATCAGCAACCGATTGAAAATATTTATAAAAATCTCACCGCACTTCAATCTATTACGGTTGAAAAAGAGGCTGTGATTGCAGATTTAGATCGTGCTTATCTCAAATTTGATGCAAACGCCCAACCGTTTAGCCTGAAATTCTTTAATAATGCACAAAATCAGCATTTAACCCTAAGTTATGACGGCGAGTTGCTCTGCCTAGATCGCGGTCAAACGGAACAAACAGATTCAATGAAATCCTTTGGCGACAAGCGTTATTGCCGCATTGAAGATTTACACCAAGTGGAAATTTTCTTCGATCGTTCTGTGGCTGAAATTTTTCTCAACCAAGGCGAAAAAGCAATGACTTCACGCTTTTTCATCTGCGCAAGAGAAAATCAACTTTGTACAGATAAACCGCTTACATTGCAGGTGGGGTATCCGAAAGCGATTACTTATAAATAAAGACTTATCGCTTGATAACATACGCTGGTTTTTTCTTTATCCCCTACAAAAATCTAAAAAAGTGCGGTACAATTCCGCACTTATTTTTATCTGAAATTAGCCAATCGCCGAGAAAATATGGAACAGTTTAGTCAATATATTCCTGATGAAATCACAATGTGTCGCTTTGGAGCGAAATTAATGCAAATTGTTAGCCAAATGGCGACAGAAAAAGGCATTGTGATTTATTTAAACGGTGATCTTGGCGCAGGGAAAACCACCCTAAGCCGTGGAATGATCCAAGGGTTAGGCTATGAAGGCAAGGTAAAAAGCCCCACTTACACCTTGGTGGAAGAATATCATTTAGCGGGAAAATCCATTTATCATTTTGATTTATATCGTTTAAGTGATCCCGAAGAATTAGAATTTATGGGCATTCGTGATTATTTTAATGCACAAAGTATTTGCCTGATTGAATGGTCTGAAAAAGGGCGTGGTTTACTTGCTGAGCCTGATTTGATCATTCAAATTGATTATGTTGATGATGCACGAAATCTCACTTTGCACGCCAAAAGCAAGCAAGGCGAGCAGATTATTCAACAGCTCATCGCATAACTAATTAATAACGCTATTTAACCTAAGCTATTTTTTGTGAAGTTTTAGAATGAGAAACCTTTACCGATTTATTTACCTTTTTTTCTTATGCGGATTTATCGCCGTTTCAAGTGCTTTCGCCAATGTTTGGACAATCGCCATTGACCCTGGGCACGGCGGAAAAGATCCCGGTGCGATCAGCCGTACACAAAAAATTTATGAAAAAAACGTTACTCTTTCCATTGCCAAAGAGCTGAAAGCCTTATTGGATAAAGATCCCAACTTCCGTGCGGTGCTGACTCGCAAAGGCGATTATTATATTTCCGTGCCTGAACGCTCAGAGATTGCACGCAAATATAAGGCGAATTATTTGGTTTCCATTCACGCCGATTCTTCCGTTTCCCCTGATTTACGCGGTGCGTCCGTGTGGGTGCTATCCAACCGCCGTGCCAACAGCGAAATGGGGCAATGGTTGGAAGATCACGAAAAACGCTCGGAATTATTAGGCGGTGCAGGATCGGTATTAGCCTCACACAGAGAAAAATATTTGGATCAAACGGTGTTGGATTTGCAATTTGGGCACAGCCAGCGAGTGGGCTATGAATTAGGCTCGATTGTGTTACGCCGTTTTGCCAAAATCACCACCTTAAGCCGCAGCACACCACAGCACGCTAGCCTTGGCGTGTTGCGTTCGCCCGATATTCCGTCTATTTTGGTGGAAACAGGATTTTTGTCCAATCCCGATGAAGAAAAGAAGCTCAACTCCCCTGCTTATCGTAAAAAACTGGCTCAGGTGATTTATGAAAGCCTTGTGGATTTCCGCCGCCGTAATGTGAAAAGTGAAATCAACGTTGCTAAAACGCCCGCGGTAAATAATAAAAGTGAAAGTGCGGGGCAAAATTCGCAAGAAAAATCCAATTCAAACAAAGATCTACCAAAAGACAGCGGTATTCGCCATAAAGTAAAAAATGGTGAAAGCCTTGGTGGATTAGCGGCTAAATATGATGTCAAAATGAGCGATATTATCGCCTTAAACAAACTCAAACGCCGTGAATTATGGATTGGTGAAACCATCAAAATTCCTGACAATGGCAAAAATAGCAAAGCTGCAACAAGTAAAGCTGAGCCGAAAAATAGTAAAGCAACAAGCAAAACAGAAAACAAGAAAGCAGATAATAAAAAGGCAGATAAATCAAAAACCGATAATAAAAAAGCGGATAAAACTGCAAACAAAAATACCAAAACCGAAAATAACGGAAAAGACAAAACAACGCCGAAATACCATACAGTGAAAAAAGATCAAACCCTGTATGCGATTTCGCGTCAATATAACATTCCTGTGCCAACGCTGTTAAAACTCAATCCAAAATTGAAAAACGGCAAAGTACAAACAGGACAAAAAATTCAGCTACGTTAGGGCTGTTTATATAGGAACGCCAATGCCAATTCAAATTCTGCCACCGCAACTTGCTAACCAAATCGCTGCCGGCGAGGTGGTGGAACGCCCTGCGTCTGTGGTGAAAGAATTAGTGGAAAACAGCCTTGATGCAGGCGCGAATAAAATCCAAGTGGATATTGAAAACGGCGGTGCAAGCCTTATCCGTATTCGCGACAACGGCACAGGTATTCCGAAAGATGAACTTTCCCTCGCCCTTGCACGCCACGCCACCAGCAAAATTGCGAGCATTGAAGATTTAGAAGCCATTCTAAGTTTAGGCTTTCGCGGCGAGGCGTTAGCAAGTATTAGCTCGGTTTCACGCCTTACGCTCACCTCGCGCACGGAAAAGCAAAAAGAAGCTTGGCAGGTTTACGCTCAAGGGCGAGAAATGGAAACCACCATCAAGCCAGCCTCTCACCCCGTTGGCACCACAGTTGAAGTTGCCAATTTATTTTTTAATACGCCTGCCAGACGTAAATTTTTGCGTACCGATAAAACGGAATTTTCTCATATTGATGAAGTGATCCGCCGCATCGCACTTGCAAAACCGCATATTGCTTTCACGCTTACGCATAATGGCAAAATCGTGCGTCAATACAAAAGTGCGGTGGATTTTTCGCAAAAATTAAAGCGCATTGCTGCCATTTGTGGCGATGAGTTTATTTCTCACGCCCTGCATATTGATTGGAAGCACGATGATTTACACCTTTCAGGTTGGGTGGCTGAACCGCATTTTAAGCGTTCGCAAAACGATCTCACTTATTGCTATGTGAATGGGCGAATGGTGCGCGATAAAGTGATCACCCACGCTATTCGTCAGGCCTATGCCGATTATTTAGGCGCGGAAGAATACCCAGCTTATATTCTTTTTATTGATCTCAATCCTAACGAAGTGGACGTGAACGTTCACCCCACCAAGCACGAAGTGCGTTTTCAGCAAGCTCGCTTGGTACACGATTTTATTTATCAGGGGGTACAAAATGCTTTACAAACGAGCTTTGAATTAGGGCGTAATGAGATTGCTACACAACAAATATCGCCCCCTGAAACTGCCACACAACGAGAAGGAAATACTTTCCAAGTGCAAGAGCCACAAGGTTTATGGCAGCCCAATCAGGGTTCGATAAACCGTGCGGCGGCAGGAAGAAATATTTTTCAACCAATGCCTGATTATTCTAAACGGAATGAGCAGAACACGGTGGGAAAAAGCAGCGCTGAAAAAAATACGCCAAAAGTGTCAAAAGAAAGTGCGGTAGAAAAATCCGCAAAATTTACCCCGCACTTTGAGCATTACAGCAAAACGCCTGCGGTATCCCAAAAGGAACGTCAAGCTTATGGTGAATTGCTACAAACAGGGAAATTGCAACAAAGCACGCAAACCGCTGCGCCAAACAATATTCAATCTGCACCTGAAATGCCCCTTGCACAATCTAACCATATGCTACGCACCTTAGCCTTAGTGGAAAATAAGGCCTTGTTGTTACAACAAAATCAGCAATTTTATCTGTTACCAATTAAAAAATTACAACAAACGCATATTCAATTAAGCCTGCAGCAAAATAATGTGCCGCAGCAAGCGTTGCTGATCCCCATAATGTTTCGCTTGGACACGGAACAACAAGCCCATTGGCAGCAACAAAAAGCGTTCTTTGTGCAAGCCGGTTTTGATTTTAATGAAAATCTTGCCCAACATCGCATCAGTTTAACCAAAGTGCCGAGCTGTTTGCGTCAGCAAAATTTACAACAATGTGTGGGCAATCTGCTCAATCAAAACGTGGATAATTTCACGCAATTTTTAACCGCACTTTGTCAGCAATTGGATTATGCGAAAATTGAGATTTTCAGCGATGCGGTGAATTTACTCAGTGAAACAGAACAACTGGCTCAGCAACAGGCAGAATTTCATTTATCCCAATTATTTATCACCATTAATTGGCAAATCTATTTAGATCAGGAACAATAATGTCAGCCAAACCTCGCGCAATTTTCTTAATGGGGCCAACGGCCTCGGGCAAAACAGACTTAGCAATCAAATTACGCCAACATTTCCCGGTGGAAGTGATCAGCGTGGATTCTGCTTTAATTTATCGTGGAATGGATATTGGTACGGCAAAACCCAATGCGGAAGAACTAACTCTCGCCCCGCACCGTTTGATTGATATTAAAGATCCCAGCGAAAGCTATTCTGCGGCAAATTTTCGCCAAGATGCGTTGCGTGAAATGGCGGACATCACGGCGCAAGGCAAAATTCCTTTGTTAGTGGGCGGCACTATGCTCTATTACAAAGCCTTGCTTGAAGGGCTTTCGCCGTTGCCATCGGCAGATGAAAATTTGCGTCAAGAAATTGAGCAAAAAGCTGCACAAATCGGTTGGAATGGCTTGCATCAAGAGCTGGCAAAAATCGATCCCGTTTCGGCACAACGCATTAATCCGAACGATAGCCAGCGTATCAACCGCGCCTTAGAAGTGTTTTATCTCACAGGCAAATCACTCACCGAACTCACCGAGCAAAAAGGCGAAGCACTGCCTTATGAGATCACGCAATTTGCCATTGCTCCGCAGGATCGCCAAATTTTGCACCAACGCATTGAACAGCGTTTTCATAAAATGATTGAGCAAGGCTTTCAGCAAGAAGTGGAAAAACTCTATCAGCGTGGCGATTTGCACGCGGATTTGCCGTCCATTCGCTGTGTGGGCTATCGTCAAATGTGGGAATATTTGCAAGGCGATTACGATCACGATGAAATGGTTTTTCGTGGCATTTGTGCAACACGACAGTTGGCAAAACGGCAAATTACTTGGCTACGCGGTTGGAAGTCGCCCATTACTTGGCTTGATAGTTTAGCGCCAGAAAAATCCTTCCAGCAAATGACGCAAACGTTAAAATAATTAAATCTCAGTGATGACAACAGGCGTGATTATTGCTATATTGAGCCACGGAGACGATTTTTGTTCCCATAAAACCCTATAACTAATATAAGAAGGAAAATAACAATGGCAAAAGGACAATCATTACAAGATCCTTATTTAAACGCATTACGCCGCGAGCGTATTCCTGTATCCATTTATTTAGTCAACGGCATTAAATTACAAGGACAAATTGAATCCTTCGATCAATTTGTGATCTTATTGAAAAACACCGTAAACCAAATGGTTTACAAACACGCAATTTCTACGGTTGTGCCTGCGCGTGCGGTTTCTCATCACAATAACCAAGCTCACCAACAACAGCACAATGCAAACCAAGAAGTTGTTGCTGAAGCAGCCGCAGACGCACAAGCTGAATAATTTTGGATAATCCAACCATTTCAAGCTTATTAGAACAAAGCACGATAGAAAAAAGTGCGGTAGAAAATTTAGACGAAATTTCCACCGCACTTTCGCCTTTTTCTCAATCTCTCTCATCACCAAATCCACCTCAAGATCGCGGCATTATTGTGCAAGCGTTTTTTTCTGCGGATAAAAATCTGGACGATTTGGCTGAGTTTCAGCTTTTAGCCGAATCCGCTCAAGTGGAGATTGCCGCCATTATCACCACCAGCCGTGCTACACCGCAAGCGAAGTATTTTATCGGTCAGGGCAAAGCGGAAGAAATTGCCCAAGCGGTAAAAGATCACAACGCCAATGTGATTTTGGTAAATCATTGCCTTACACCAGCACAAACGCGAAATTTAGAAAGCCTTTGTGAATGTCGCGTGGTGGATCGCACGGGGCTGATTTTAGATATTTTTGCCCAGCGTGCGCGATCTCACGAGGGAAAATTACAAGTAGAGCTAGCTCAACTAAAACATCTTGCCACTCGTTTAGTACGGCGTAAAACAGGCTTAGATCAGCAAAAAGGTGCGGTAGGTTTGCGTGGCCCAGGAGAAACGCAACTAGAAAGCGATCGCCGTTTGATCAAAGTTCGCATTGCTCAGTTGCAAAATCGCTTGAATAAAGTGGAAAAACAGCGCAATCAAAATCGTCAAACCAGAAAGAAAGCAGATATTCCAACCATTTCCTTAGTGGGCTATACCAATGCCGGCAAATCCACGCTGTTTAATTTGCTCACAAATGCAGAGGTTTATGCAGCGGATCAGCTTTTCGCCACCCTTGATCCCACATTACGCCGCCTAAGCATTCCCGATATTGGCACAACGATTTTGGCGGATACCGTAGGCTTTATCCGAGATCTGCCGCACGATTTAGTTTCTGCCTTTAAATCCACGCTGCAAGAAACCACGGAAGCCAGTTTGTTATTACACATTGTAGATTGTGCCGATGTGCGAAAAGAAGAAAATATCCACGCGGTGAACGAAGTTTTGCAAGAAATCAATGCGGTTCAAGTGCCAACCTTGCTGGTTTATAACAAAATTGATCAAGTGGAAAACCTTGCTCCGCATATTGAATATGATGAACAAAATCGCCCTGTTGCGGTGTATATTTCCGCCCATTTGCAACAAGGCATTACCCTATTATTCGATGCCATTCGACAAAAATTAAGCAAAAGCATTGTGCAACTACAGCTTTGCTTGCCGCCACAAGCGGGCAAAATTCGCCATTGGCTGTATGAAATGGATTGTATCCGTGAAGAAAAAATCAGTGAGCAAGGGGAATTTTTGCTGAAAGTGAATATTGAACAAAGCGAATGGCAAAAATTACTGAAAAAACAACCGCACTTATCGGACTATATAAGCAAATAAACAAAGCCTTTCTGCGGCTTGCTATTTCCCGATACTGTATTGTTTTAATTTATTGGCAATGGCGGTGTGTGAAACGCCCAATCTTGAAGCCAGTTTTCTAGTGCTTGGATATTCTTCATAAAATTTCTGCAATACCATTGCTTCAAAATTATTCATAATTTCATCAAGGGTTTGATTGCCAAATTGCTCAATGCTTGGCAACGGAATTTCTTGTTCCACCAAGTGTAAATCGGCAATAGCCAGTTGATTATTTTCAGCCAATGAGCAAGCGCGGTACAAGGCGTTATGCAACTCTCGCACGTTGCCTGCCCAAGTGTAATGGGTAAGATAATTAAGAAAGGCTTCATCAAAGTGCGGTGCAGAAATGCCCAATTCTTGGCTGATTTGCTGAACAAACATTGCTGTTAGCTGTGGAATATCTTCTTTACGCTCGCGCAACGGCGGAATGGTTAAACTCAGCACATTCAAGCGATGAAATAAATCTTCGCGCATTTTTCCCTTTTCCACATAATGGCTAAGGGGAATTTGCGAAGTACAGATCACACGCACATCAGCATAATGCTCTTTCTCCTCACCTACGCGGCGAAACGTGCCATCATTTAGAAAACGCAATAATTTTGCCTGTAAGCTCAACGGCAACTCCGCTACGCTATCAAGTAACACCGTGCCGCCGTTAGCATATCCAAAAAAGCCTTGGCTTTCCGCTTGTGCATTGGCGCGTCCAAACATTTCGCTTTCAGCATCTTCACTTGGCAGCCCCGCACAATTCACCGCAATAAATTGATTTTTTCGCCGTGGACTATAAAAATGACAGGCTTTCGCAATGAGATCCTTGCCTGTTCCCGTTTCACCTTGAATCAGCAAAGGCGCGTCTAGCAGGGCAAATTTTTTGGCTTTTTCCACCACTTCTTGCATTTTGTGGCTTTGCGTAACCACCTGTGAAAAAAGATCTTTTTCTGCTGACATTGCTTGCTCTCCACGCCATTTTTTGATGAAACTGGCAAGCATTGTAAACTTTTCTGTAAAAATGGAAAGAAAAATTTACAATTTTAATCAGACAATATGAGATTAATCTGCTTTTTTACTTGGCAACAATAAGCTCTTTAAATTTGATAGCACTTCTTTTTGAATATGCTTTAAGCGTGGGCGTTCTTCTTGCTTAAAGGCAAGCGGACGGCAGAATTCCATGGCTTTAATACCAAGCCTTGCGGTAAGCAGCCCCACGCCAACACCTTGGGCAATGCGGGCGGAAAATTTTGCCGTAACATCTTGTGAAAGCCAATCCATTCCAATATCTTGGATCACTTCTGTTGCTCCGGCAAACGCCATATTTAATAGCACCATTCGCAATAAACGCAGACGGCTGAAATAACCCAACTCAATACGATAAAGTTTGGCTAACTGATTGATTAAGCGAATATTTCGCCACGCAATAAAAAACACATCGACCACCGCCAAAGGGCTAACTGCAACAATGGCAGCGGCTTCGATGGCATTTTTGCTAATTAATTTTTGGGCTTGTTTATCAATGGGTTTTAGCACAGTTTGGCTGAATAAATAGGCGGTTTCACTAGCGGAATGCCCTTCATTAGCCTGTTTTTGCCACTGGATCAATTCTGGCGATTGTGGCGAAATATCCATTGCTTTCACAATATCTTGGCAGAGCTGTTGGACTTTTTCACTTTCTTGTGGGGAAAAATCTTGCTGAAAATCCACCGCACTTTGTTGGCGTACAGTTTGCTGGCGTACAGATTGGCGGTTAAGCAAGGTTTGGCTTTGCTCTTGCAAGATCATTCGTTTTTTTAACTTCACCAGCTTACGCCATTCGCTGATGATCGCGCTGATTCCCAATGCAACCAAGGAACAACTTGCCACGGCAAAAGAGAAATAAATCCATTGGTGATTTTGCCAACTATCAATCAACCATTGCACTGACTGCGCAATCACAGCGCCGCCAAAAAAGAGCGCAGAACCTGCCAGCCATTTTTTCCACCAACGTGGTTTCGGCTGCACCGCTTGCTCAAACTGTGGTGCGAGATCACCCAGTTCCTCTTCCACTTCCGCTTCAATAATTAAATTCTCTTGCGAAAAAGTTTGTTTCGGCGCAAAGGCTTGTTGTTCTTGATCTTCAAGTGCGGTGTGAAAAATTTGTTTTTTCATTGCTTATCTCCGTTACGATCAATGCGGTGCGATCAATCCAGTTTATCCGCGAGCAAAAATTGCAGTACGGCGTCCATTCGTAAATGGGGAATGGGGTTGCCTTGTTCAAGGGGCTGGGGTTCAAATTGATCAAATTCAAAATGTTGAGTTTGCCAAAATTGTGCATTTGGTAAGCGGTTTGGCACTTCCCCGGGGTAAAGGGTGATTTTTTGCTGATCTTTTTGTCGAACACCTTGGATCGCAGGATAAAACTTGCCATTTTGATTTACCGTAACCTGTTGTGTGGCGCGAATGGCAGCGATCGCGCTGTATGCGGTTTCAATGCCTTCATATTCCACATAACGACCGCCTTCTTGTACAAGCTGGCGTAACAAGCTAACCAAATTATGGCGTTGATCTTTGGTAATGTGATCCGCTTTAGTGGCAAGGAACATTAATTTATCAATTTTTGGTGAAAATAAGCGGTTAAGCAAGGTGCGTTTGCCATAATGAAAGCTCTTAAACAGTGCTTGCAAGCCTTCTTGCATATCAAGAAAAGCACGTTGGCTATGATTAAGCGGGGTAAGACAATCAGCCAAGATCACTTGGCGATCAAAGGTGGAAAAATAATCTCGATAAAAACCTTTGACGATATGTTGGCAATAATAATCGTAACGCTTTGTTAAAAAAGCAAAATAGCTATTGCTATCAGCTTTTTTCAAGGCTTGCCATTGTTCTGCATTAAGATGAACCAAGGGAAAGAATTGCACCGCAGGCGAGCCTTCGAGCTCCCCCATTAAAACAAAACGCCCCGGTTGAATAAAGTGCAAGCCCTGCGCTTTACAAGCAAGTAAATATTCCGTGTAATCCTTTGCCAGTTGCGCCAGCACTTCTTCATCGGCTTTCGCAAATAAGTCGATTTTTTCGAGTTTTTCGAGCCATTTTTGCGCTAACTCAAGGCGTTGCCCTTGTATAAGCTGACGCTGTTGTTCGCTCCATTGGTGAAAATCTAATTCGAGCAAGGGCAAATCTAAGAGCCATTCCCCTGGGTAATCAAAAATATCAAGATAAAGGGTGCTAGTTTCTTTTAAATGACGCCATAAGCCACGCTGTTGGTAACGAATGGCCAAGCGAGTTTCACTCACGCCACGGGTGGAATCAGGCCAGTGCGGTGGCTCGTCTGTTAAACATTTCAAATTAGTTTCATATTCAAAGCGGGGAATGTGCATTGTGCGCTGTTCAATGCGTTTTACGGCTAAAATCCGTTTATCGCGCGCTGCATCAAATAAGGGTAAATGGGCATTATCCACCGCATTAATATGCAAAAGTTGGTTCACAAGGCTGGTAATAAAGGCCGTTTTGCCGCTACGACTTAGCCCAGTTACGGCTAAACGCAAAGTGCGGTCAAATCCACGGTCAATCAGGTTATCCAGTTCTTTTTGAATATAATCAAACATTTTATTTCTAAATTTCGCTAATATACTTTAAAATTTCGTCATAATTTATCACAAATATGCCTGTTATGTTTATAAGAAAAATCGTTGTTTCTGCTATTTTGCTGAGTGCAAGCCTAATCAGTTTGCCAAGTTTTAGCGCCCCTAAAGTGCCAAAAATTCTCACGCAAAATGGGTTAATTTATTGCACGCAGGCAAACGGTTTATCTTTCAATCCGCAAACGAGCGATGCGGGAACCAGTATGAACGTGGTAACCGAGCAGATTTACAATAAATTATTTGAAATCAAAAATAACAGCGCAACCGTTGAGCCAGTGCTGGCGCAGAGTTATAGCCTGTCCGCAGACGGCAAAACCATCACCATTAATTTACGCAAAGGAATTAAATTTCACCAAACAGATTGGTTTACCCCAACGCGTAATTTTAATGCGGAAGATGTGGTATTTTCGCTCAATCGCGTGCTAGGACATAACACGGATTTGCCTACTTTAGAAACCTTGGTGGACTACAAAAATCCGCAATACCGTATTTTCCACGAACAAGCGCGCAAAGTGCGTTTCCCTTATTTTGAAAGCATTAAATTGAGCGAAAAAATCGAGTCTGTGATTGCCACTTCACCCTATCAAGTACAAATCCAGCTTTTTCAGCCCGATGCGTCCATTCTTTCTCACCTTGCCAGTCAATACGCCATTATTTTCTCGCAAGAATATGCCTTGCAGCTCAACGCTGACGACAACCTTTCTCAGCTAGACACCTTGCCGGTGGGAACGGGCCCTTATAAAGTGCAAAATTTCGTGCGAAATCAATATGTTCGCTTAGCAAGAAATGAAGATTATTGGCGTAAAAAAGGAAAAATTGAGCATATTATTATCGATCTTTCCACAGACAGAACAGGGCGTTTAATTAAATTCTTAAATGGCGAATGTCAGATCACTTCTAGCCCTGATGTAAGCCAACTGGGGATTTTAAAACAATTTGATGAGCGCTATTATTTGAAATCCACTGAAGGAATGAATTTGTCTTATTTGGCATTTAATTTCCTGAAACCTACGATGAAAGATCTGGATTTGCGCCGTGCCATCTCGCAAGGTATTGATCGGGAACGTATTATTCATCGGATTTATCATAATACGGCAAGTGTGGCGAATAATATTATTCCTAATATTTCTTGGGCGGCAACGGTGAACACACCTGATTTTGCCTATGATTACAACCCGAAAGCCGCCAAGGCCTTTTTACAAGATAAACAACTCAAGCTCACAATGTGGGTGCTAAACGAAGAACAGGTGTATAACCCTTCGCCAATCAAAATGGCAGAATTAATCAAATGGGATTTGGCACAAGTGGGGGTGGAATTAGCCATTCGCCCTGTAACTCGCACCTATTTAATTGAGCAGCTGCGAAATGGCTCGGAAGATTACGATTTGATTCTCACTGGCTGGCTTGCGGGGAATTTAGATCCCGATAGCTTTATGCGCCCGATTTTAAGCTGCGGCACAGTCAATGACATCACTAATCTTTCCAACTGGTGTTATGCGCCTTTTGAAGATGCAATGAACCGCGCTTTAAATACCACGCATTTACGTTCGCGCGCCAATTATTATAATATTGCGCAAGAAATTATTTTGTCAGAATTACCCATCATTCCTGTGGCGAACGTAAAACGAATGTTGATTGCGAATTCACGGGTAAAAGGCTTGGAACTTGCGCCTTTTGGCAGCATTAACTTTACTACGCTATCCTATCAACAAGGAGAGAAAAAATGATTTTGTCGTTTTTCAGACATCTTATCTTGTTGGTGATCACCTTAGTGATTCTTTCTATCATTAGCTATGCGGTACTAATGCGCGATCCGCTCAATGAAGTGTTGGCTACGCCGCATTTTTATTCAGGCTATTTTTTCTATGTGCAAAATTTGCTCAATGGGGATTTGGGGATTAGCTATAACGGCGGTGATTCCTTAAGTGATTTAGTTCTCACCGTGCTACCGCCCACTCTTGAACTTTGCTTTACCGCCATTTTACTGGCGTTGCTCTTTGGCATTCCTTTAGGGCTAATTGGGGCGATTTATCGTAAAAAATTCTTCGGAAAAATCATCCGCACTTTGTCTGTCATTGGGCTTTCTCTGCCCGTGTTTTGGCTTGCACCTCTGTTGCTTTATGCCGCTGCTATTTATGGTTGGGAGATTGCTGCCATTGGGCAATATAATTTGCTTTATGAAATTCAGCCCATCACGGGGTTTCCTATTATTGATGTTTGGTTTATTGATGAACCTTATCGCATTAAGGTGATCCAAAATGTGCTGCAACACCTGATTTTGCCAACCTTAGTGCTAACCATTTGGCCAACAATGGAAATTATTCGTATCGTACAAGAACGTGCAGCCTATTTGTTTGAACAGCCTTACATCAAAATTTCAATGACAAGAGGCTGGTCAATGTGCAAGATTTTGCGTACCCATATTTTACGCAACACCTTGCCATTGTTAGTGCCGCAAATGACGCGATTGTTCACCCTTGTGATTGCGCAATGTATGTTGGTTGAAGGCACGTTTGGCTGGTCTGGCATTGGGCGTTGGCTGATTAATGCCGTTGCCCAACAAGATTACAACAGTATTTCCGCAGGCATTATCGTGATTGGATTATGTATTATTGTGGTGAATTTATTGGTAGAAACGCTCACCTTTGTGTTAGATCCGTTAAATAAGAAAGGTTGGTATGCAAGATAGAGATCCAGCAGAATTTCGCCATACAGCAACATTAACTACCATTTGGAAATTATTCCGCCAAGATAAAGTGGCGCTTGCCAGTTTTTATCTATTTTTGCTGTTTATTTTGACCGCACTTTTTAGCGGATTCATTGCCCCTTATCCAGCTGAAACGCAGTTTATCGGTTTTGAGCTAATGCCGCCCTCTTGGGTAAATGGCGGAAAAATCGCCTACTTTTTTGGCACGGACGACATTGGACGTGATGTGCTAAGTCGCTTAATTACAGGGACAACCTACACCTTAGGTTCTGCCTTAATCGTGGTGATTTTCACCGCTATTTTAGGCGGCATTATGGGCGTTTGGGCTGGAATGTCGCAAGGGATTAAATCGCGTGTACTTGGGCATTTTCTTGATGCTTTCCTTTCCACCCCCATTTTGTTGATTGCCATTATTATTGCCACCTTAATGCAGCCTAGCCTGATTAACGCAATGCTTGCCATTACCTTGGCCTTATTGCCGCACTTTATTCACGAGATTTACCAAGCCATTCAAAAAGAGCTGAAAGAGGAATACATTTTAATGCTTCGCCTTGAAGGGGCATCAAATTGGATTTTGTTAAAAGAGGCTATTTTCCCCAATATTTGCGTGAAATATATCCAAGAAATCACCCGCGCTTTTACCATTGCCATTTTGGATATTAGTGCATTAAGCTTTATCTCTCTTGGTGCGCAAAGCCCAATGCCTGAATGGGGCGTAATGATTAAGGATTCTCTCGAATTGATTTACCTTGCTCCTTGGACAGTAATCCTACCGGGACTTGCCATTATGGCGGTGATCTTAGTCGCACTATTACTCGGCAACGGCATTAATAAAGCCATTGAAAAATATTATGAATAGGGATTCCTATGGCACTACTTGATATTCGTAATCTTTGCATAGAAATAAAAACGCCAAATGGTCGAGTAAAAATCATCGATAACGTCAATCTCACCTTAAATGAAGGGGAAATTTGCGGTTTAGTCGGGGAATCGGGTTCAGGAAAAAGTCTGATTGCAAAAGTAATTTGTAACACCATTAAGGACTCGTGGGTTGTTACCGCTGATCGCTTTCGTTTTAATGATGTGGAACTGCTCAAACTTAGCCCACATAAAAGACGGAAATTAGTGGGAAAAGAAATTTCAATGATCTTCCAAGAGCCACTGACTAATCTAGATCCCAGCAGCAAAATTGGCAAACAACTGATCCAAAATATTCCCTCTTGGACATTCAAAGGCCGTTGGTGGCAGTGGTTTGGCTGGAAAAAACGCCGTGCTATTGAATTATTACACCGTGTGGGGATTAAAGATCATAAAGACATAATGAACAGCTACCCCGATGAAATCACCGAAGGGGAAGGGCAAAAAGTGATGATCGCCGCCGCGGTTGCTAATCAGCCACGCTTATTAATTGCTGATGAACCGACCAACGCGCTGGAATCCATCACTAAGGTGCAAATTTTCCGCCTGCTGTTGAGTATGAACCAAAACCAAGGCACATCTATCTTGCTAGCCAGCAATGATATTAATAGTATCCGTGAATGGTGCGACAGTTTCAGTGTGCTTTATTGCGGGCAAAATGCAGAATCTGGGCCGAAAGAAAGTGTGCTCAGCACACCACACCACCCTTACACCAATGCGCTGCTGCATTCTATTCCTGATTTTAAACAGCCGTTGCCGCTTAAAAGCCGTTTAGGTACATTGCGTGGAAGTGTTCCCCTGTTGGATCAGCTGCCTATTGGCTGTCGTCTTGGCCCACGTTGTCCATTTGCACAGAAAAAATGTATTAATAAACCGCCAACAAGACGCATAAAACATCACGAATTTGCCTGCCATTTTCCACTGAATTTACGTGAAAATCAGCGAAAAGAAAGAGAAGATGTCGCAACACCACTTATCATTAATACGGATGAAAATAACGAAGAATAGGAAAAGCGAATGAGTGCCTTATTAAAAATTGAAAATTTATCCAAATCCTTTGATGATAATGTCGGCATTTTTTCATCTAGCCAGTTCGTTGCCGTGGAAAATGTCAGCTTCCAGTTAGAGCGTAAGAAAACCTTAGCGATTATTGGCAAAAATGGCTCGGGGAAATCCACTTTAGTAAAAATGATCGTGGGGATTATCGCACCAAGTGCGGGGGAAATTTTGTTTAAAAATAATCCCTTACAGTTTGGCGATTATCACTACCGTTCGCAGCATATTAGAATGGTTTTCCAAGATCCGAATAGTTCCTTCAACCCAAAACTCAATGTCGGTCAAATTTTGGATACCCCACTACGCCTTGCCACAGATTTAAGCGAAGAAGAGCGTGATGAAAAAATCTTTGCGACTCTCAAGCTAGTAGGGCTTTATCCCGATCACGCTAGCATAAAAATCAACACAATGTCAGTGAGCCAAAAACAGCGCGTTGCCCTTGCGCGTGCTTTAATCCTTGAGCCTGAAATCATCATCACTGATGATGCCCTTGGCTCACTCGATGCCACGGTGAAAACTCAGCTAATGAATTTAATGCTCGAAATCCAAGAAAAACTAGGGATTTCTTATATTTATGTGGGGCAACATTTGGGCATTATTAAGCATATTTCTGATGATGTATTAGTGATGGACGAAGGCAAAATGATCGAATACGGCACAACCCGTGATGTTTTCACTCACCCACAAAATGAGATTACCAAACGTTTAGTTGAAAGCCATTTTGGCCGACTACTAACAGATGAATCTTGGCAATAAAAAAGGCTGAATAATTCAGCCTTTGGTCAGATATTTATTTTTTCGGCTCTAACACAAATTCACCGAATGAAGAATTAATATGGAAATTTGGTTTTTCTGTTTTTGGATCAACCCAAGTAATCCAATTTGCTTGTTCTTTGCCTTTTCCTTTAATAATAGAAAATTCTGCACGATAAGCCCCTGCACGGATTTTATTGCCTTGAATTAAATTATGTTCTTTTAATTCACTAAGCGCAATTTTACCTTCAAGGGTATAACCTTTTTCCGTGCGAACGCCTACGGTTTCTAAGGTTTTTGGATCCCATTCTGCATTAATATTTTTTTCAACATCACGCAACATTGATAAGGTACGGCCTTTGTAATCCATTTCTAAGGCAATATATTTTGGATATTTTCCATCTGCTTGCTGTTTATCAATTTCGCCCGGTGCCATAAATAATTCTACACGGTCTTCACGCGCAACCATCCATTCGTGATCGGTGGTGTCATAAATTAAAACATTCGGATCTTCTACATCAAAAGAGAAATAAAAATTTTGATCATCGTGAAACGCCTTAAATTCTGTTTTTGGCATTTGTGCTTGTTCCCAAGGATTAACAAAATCCGTTACTCCTTGCACTTTGCCCCACACGGCTTCATCAAGCTTTCCATCTAACACTGGCGCCTGTGATTCAAATGCTACGTTATAGCTCTTGGCTGGTGCTTCTGCTGCTGCGTTCATTGAAAATAATGCACCGAAAAGTGTTGCAATTAATAATTTATTCATAAAAATTCTCCTATGAATTAAAGATGAAATGAATCATTATCTATGAGTTTGACGCATTAAACGAATAATAGTGATGGTATTTACCACCATAACCGTACTTTCTAATAACACGCCACCTAAAGATCCCACTAAAATATTATTTGTTAGCCAACAAGCTGAACCGACTAACATAAATAAACGCATTGGAATGCCTTTTAATAAAAATAATGAAATCGTTCCAATGGTTGAAGCAATAATTGGGAAAACCTGCCACACGGAATCTGCAATGACATAGCCAAAAATAATCCCTAATAAAACAAAAAAGAAGGCAATATATTTTGATGAAACATAAATGGACGTTGCCGTTCTTAAGGTGGAAAGTAACGAACTTAATGCAGCTACATTTGCACCTAATAAAATAAAATGGCTCATATAAGTGATATTTTGAATCAACATCACAATTTTGAGCTTTTTATCATTCTTTTGGTAAAAACAAATTACCCCTAATATAAAAGCTAAAATACCGAGTAATTGTGGAATGTTTATAATATCATTAAACATAAATTTACTACTTCACTAATCCCATTAATTCGGGAATTGACATTGAAATTGCAGGAATATAAGTTACCAACATTAACGTAATAAAAATGGCTACAAAAAATGGAAGTAGCGTTTTTATTACTTGTTCAATTTCAATATTCCCCACCTTACAGCCAGTGAACAAGATCGGGCCAACTGGCGGAGTTATTGTACCTAGTGAAAGATTAAAAACCAACAAAATACCAAACTGAATTGGACTCATTCCGAGAGAAGTACAAATCGGTAAAAAGATAGGTGTAAAAATAAGAACAGCTGGCGTTGGATCCATAAAGGTTCCAATCACTAATAAAATCAAGTTAATAATTAACAAAATGAGAATTGGGTTATCTGTAATAGACAGTAATCCAGAGGCTATCATATTTGGAATCTGTGTGAATGCCATCACCCAAGACATCACAGATGAAGTTGCCAACATAAAAATCACGATGGCAGACATTTTTGCTGTTTGTAAAAAGATTTGTGGCAATGCTTTAAAAGATAAAGTGCGGTAACAAATACTTAAAATTAATGAATACACAACTGCAATGGCCGAAGCTTCTGTCGCAGTAAATATCCCTGCAAGAATCCCTCCAATAACAATAAATACTAAAGAAAGACTAGGAAGTGCGGCAAAAATTACGGGAATACTTTGGGTAAAACTCATCTTTTCACGACTAATATATCCTCTCTTCTTTGCCATTAGTGCTGCAATAATCATTACCGCAACACCCCATAAAATTCCAGGCAAGTAACCCGCCATAAATAAGGCAGAAACAGATACACTGCCTGCAACAGTGGCATAAACAATAATCGTATTACTTGGTGGAATTAGCATTCCAGTAGGAGCTGAAGCAATATTCACAGCAGCGCTGTAACGAGGATCATACCCTTCTTTTTTCTCTATTGGCGACATTATTCCTCCAACCGCAGCTGCTGAGGCTACTCCAGATCCACTAATAGAGCCAAATAACATATTGGAAATAATATTCGTTTGAGCAAGCGATCCTGGTAGAAAGCGACTAAATAATTTCGCAAAGTTAATTAAACGAATAGCAATCCCCCCACTATTCATTATATTTCCAGCCAAAATGAAAAAGGGAATAGCTAATAACGCGAAAGAATCCAAACCTACGAAAATTCGCTGAGCAGACGTTACCATTCCACCATTAAATGGGAGAATAACCAACATTGCGGCAACAGATGAAATTCCAACACTAATACTGATTGGCGTGCCAATCACGAGGAAAAATACCGTACCGATTAACATTACTAATGCTGCTGTTGTGGCAAGATCCATAATCATTTCCTCTCTATAATCTATTTTTCATTAGGCTGATAAAATTTTATTAAATTACAAATAACATAAAACACAATCAATATCCCGCTAATTGGAATCGCAGAATAAATAAATCCCATTGGAATTTGTAATGCTGAATCCAATTGGAACATCTGACGTAAGGTTGCACTATAACCACCAAAAATCATTACACCAATAGCAAAAGCCGCAATTGCCAATTCAGCTATGGTATTAGCAATAATTTGTCCTTTCGCTGAAAGTTTATTTTTTAGAAAAGCAATCTCCATATGCTCTCTTAATCCAAAAACATAAGCTCCTGCAAAAAGAATAAGCCAAACAAAAAGATACCGAGAGAGAATTTCACTCACTGCACTTGGGCTATTAAATACATATCTCGAAACTACTTGATAAGTAATTAAGATTGTCATTAACGCAACAATAAAAATACAAATACCTTCGAGTAGGCGATCAATAATTTTTTTAATTCCAAACAGAATATACATGCTATTCTCTCCCAATAAATAAGGGATAGATATCAACTATCTATCCCATAATGTTTTATTTCAATGCAATAATTTTTTCATAGAGTGCTTTCTGAGCTGGTGTTTTAATTAGCTCTTCTTGCAATGGTTGACAACTTTGTTGGAATTCGGTGGTATCCACTTCCACAAAAGTCGCTCCTTTTTCTTTCGCTAACTCTTCTGCTTTTTTAATTTGAGCATTCCAAAGTTCAAATTCAGTTTTTGTACTCTCTTTTGCTAGCTTTTTCAATGTCGCTTGATCTTGTGGTGTCATTGTAGATAAGAACATATCGCTCACAACTAATAAGTCAGCGACTCGTAAATGCCCTGTACGAGAAAAATAAGGGGCGACTTCATATTGTTTTAGATCTGCATAAGTAATCTCATTATTTTCTGCACCATCTAACACACCTTGCTGAATTGCGGTATAAACTTCACCTTGGTTCATTGGAACCCCCGTTCCTCCCATACAAGAAAGCATTTTAATCATAGTATCAGATTGTAAAACACGGATTTTTTTGCCTTTTAATTCAGCTTTGGTTTTAATTGGAGCATCTTTGGTGTAAAGGCTTCTCGCACCAGCTGTATAGGCAGTAAGCACTTCAAAACCAAATTTCTGTGTTGATGCAAACAAATCATCTAAAATACCAGAAGTAAATACTTTCTCTTGGTGCGCTGTATTCGCATATACATATGGAATACCCAATACAGCAAAGGTTTTATCGTAATTTTCAACTAATGGATTTGCTACCACTGCCATTTGAATCGCACCATTTTGTACTAGTTCTAATGATGCTCGCTGATCACCTAATAATTCATTTGGAAAAACACTCACTTTATAACGTCCATCTGTCGCTTTAGTGAGCTGCTCACCAAATTGTTGCAGAGCCTGATACTGAGGGTGTTTATCTGATTGATTAAAAGAAACTTTAATCTCAGTCGCTGCTAGGGTATAAGATGAACACATTGCTCCCATCGCAGTAACCAATAACAATGCTTTCTTAGATAATTTGAATAATTTCATACTTAACTCCTCATAGATTAGTAGTAAAAAGATTGATATTTATGGTCATAAGCATTTAACGTAAATCATTCATCTCAATGAAATCCATATCATCAAATGTCTGATTTTCACCTGCCATTCCCCACACAAAACGATAATTTTTTGTACCGCAGCCTGAGTGAATTGACCAGCTTGGTGAAATAATTAATTGTTTATCTCGCACTACAATATGGCGAGTTTCTTGTGGCTCTCCTAAGAAATGAAAAACTACTTGATCTGGTGCAATATCAAAATAAAGATAAGCTTCCATACGACGTTCGTGAGTATGCGCTGGCATTGTATTCCATACACTACCAGTCTCTAATTCCGTCATTCCCATACAAAGTTGGCAAGTTGGCAGAATATCGGGATGCAAATATTGATTAATCGTCCTAGCATTTGCATTCTCTAAGGAGCCGAGTTTAACTTTCCGTGCTTCGGCATATTTGATAAGTTTATTTGGGAATTGATGATGGGCGGGAACGCTTAATCCGTATAAAACTGCAGGTTGTTTTGTATCAAGAGAAGAAAAAACGATATTTTCCGTTTCTTTACCTAAATACAGTGCATCGAAATGCGCTAAGGTGTAGCTCTCTTGCTCTGTTTCAATTAGTGCTGGGCCACCTAGATTAATAATACCTAACTCACGACGTTGCAAAAAGAAATCCGTACCAAAAGATTTTTTATCAATCACTTGATCCAAAAATAATTTTTCTGCCCCATTTGGTACTATGCCTAAAGCGACTAAACGATCGATATGGCTATATACTACATTAATCTTATTAAGCTGAAATAAATCTTCACAAAGAAAAGCATCGCGCAATCTTTGTGAATCATAATGTTTAGCATCCTCTGGATGCATATTGTGCAAAACTTTCATTCCATTTCTCCTGTTCAAACAGAATTCAGGTCAAATCTAAACTAGAATGAAGTTTCAGTCTATGAATAAGTTTTGATTTTGTGATCTTGATCTAAAATTTTTCAAAACAATGTTTCAAATAAGAAAAGCGGTCTAAAATAGACCGCTCTTTTTCTATGTATTTTCTCCGCATCACACCATCAGATTAAATGTTTAACGGCTGTGCGGTTTCTTTTAATACAGCATTAAGGGCTTCAATGTTGGCTTTGCCTTCGTTGAGTAACCATTGTTTTGCCGCTTCTGCACCTTCTGCTTTAAAGATTTCCGCAGCACCTGCCCAAGTGGCACGTCCGCATAATACGCCGTTGAAATCACAACCTGCGTCTTTGGCAAAACGTAGCGTGTCTAAGAATAATTGTGCGCTCACACCTGCACTTAAGAAGATAAATGGAATTTCGGTGGCATCGCTTTGTTCTTTGAAGTACGCTTTCGCTTGTGCTTGGCTATATACCGCGTCTTGCTCTGCGAAACCTTCGACAAATTTCATATCCACTGGCACTTCCACTTTTAACACATCAACGCCAAAACGTGGTTCGGAGAATAATTTCATCGCTTCGATCACTTTGCGCGGTTTGATTTTTGCGTATTCTTTCGGATCAGAAATATTCGCGTCATAGCTTACAAGCTCAAGGAAGAATGGCATTTCTTCTGCTTTACATTCTGAAGCCACGCGTTCTACAAAGGCTTCTTTGCGCTCATTCACTTCTTTGCCTTCGTCAATATCGATATAAAGCAATAATTTGATGCCGTCTGCGCCTTTCGCTTTTAAGCGTTGCACGGAAACATCGTCAATTAAATCTGGATAGCGACCCGGTTGGGTTTTGTCGTAACCAGTTTTTTCATAAGCCATTAATAAACCTGCGTTGGCAGCACGTTTTTCAGCCGCTTTCCAGCCCACTTCTGGGTCAAGCAAAATAGATGAGGCATAAGGGGTTAAGTATTCAGACACCAATACTTTAAACTCTGCAAGTTGTTCATTGCTTGCAGATTCGCCAAGCATACGGCGTAATGCGCCACGCTGGTCAATGGCGAGCGCCGCGATTAAATTGTCTTGGCTACATAATTTTTTTAAACGTTCAGTTCTTAACTTTGACATTGTTTTCTCTCCATCTTTGTAAATATAAAAATCTTAAAATTTTTCACCGCACTGATAAACTTGTTCGCCTTGAATATAAGTGGCTTGAACTTGTAATTCTTTGTTTAATAAAGTGAAATTTGCTTCTTTGCCGACAGCAATATCGCCAATGCGATCTGCCACGCCTAAATAGGTGGCGGGAATGGTGGTAACCATTTGAATGGCCTCCCAAACTGGCACATCAGCTTTGAATACCATATTGCGTAAGGCTTGATCTAGGCTGCAAGTACTGCCTGCGAGCGAGCCGTCAAAGGTTCTCGCTTGGCCGTTTTCTACCCGTACGGTTTGCACGCCTAGCGTGTACTCACCATCTGGCAAGCCACCTGCGCGCATACAATCTGTGATCAACACCATTCTGCGGTAAGTTTTTAATTTATAAGCTAAATTTAATACGGCTGGGTGAACGTGAATGCCGTCTGCAATGATTTCTGCCAGCATATCGTGATATAACACCGCCCCCGTACAACCCGGCTCGCGGTGATGTAAAGCACTCATTCCGTTAAATAAATGTACACCGCAATCCGCCCCTAAATAATAGGCTTTGGTCACTTGCTCAAAGGTGGCGTTAGTGTGTGCCACAGACACCTTTATGCCATTTTCCACCAACCATTTAATAGCAGGTTCGGCATTTTCGATTTCAGGTGCAATAGCGACCCGTAATAAAGTGCGGTCGGAAATTTGCAATAATTCTTCTAGCTGAGAAATCGTTGGTGGCATTAAATATTCGGTTGGGTGCGAGCCACGATGGCGTTCGGTAAAATAAGGCCCTTCCATAAAGCTACCCAACAATTCCGCACCAGATTGTCGCCCTTGCCGAATGTAATCTTTCATTCGTTGCATTGAGGAAAGAATATTCGCCCAAGGGGCTGAAACGGTCGTTCCTACCCACGCGGTAACCCCTGTTTGTGGTAGAGCTTTTGCAATGGTCGCCAGTGCGGTGTCGTTTTCGTCCATCACATCGGCACCAGCACGGCCGTGAATATGCACATCAATGAAACCCGCAGAAAGATAGCTGTCAGGATAATAATGTACATCGCAATCAGTGGGCTTTTCTACTTGGATACGTTCGATTTTACCTTGATTTATCACCACATATTTATTCAGTAACTCCCCTGATGAAGTCATCACTTTTTCAGGTTTAATGGCATAACGCATTGTTTTTTCCTCTTAATCTACAATAATTACTTCAATATTATTTTCCTGAAGTGCGGTCAAATATTCAGGAGAAATGCCAGAATCGGTAATTAATACATCAATATCGGCAAATTTGCGGATAACGTGGCAACTTTTTTTACCAAATTTACTGGAATCCGTTACCGCAATCACTTGATTAGAAATCTCGCACATAATGCGGTTGAGATTCGCCTCTTGCTCATTATGCGTGGTAATACCTGCTTGAATATCAAATCCATCAACGCCCAAAAATACTTTGCTGAAGCAGTAATTTGCTAAACTCGCATCTGCTTGTGGTCCAGAGAAAGACATCGCATTTTTGCGTAATTTACCGCCTGTCATGAGCACTTCCACATTTTCCGCATCGGCTAATTCAGAAGCAATATCCAGCCCATTTGTCATTACCAGCACATTTTTCACTGTGGATTTTTTCAACGCAGCAGCAATTTCTCGCGTGGTCGTGCCTGAATCTAAAATAATAATATCATCGTCATTAATCAGTTTTAGCGCGGCTTCCGCAATCTTATTTTTTGCCCCTAAATTACGATGTCTTTTTTCGGCATTGCTTAATTCTGCGATCATTCCTTTATTTGGTACAGCACCACCGTGTGAACGCACAATATAGCCATTTTTTTCTAAAAAATTGAGATCTTGCCGAATAGTAACGGTAGAAACAGAAAAGGTTTCAGCCAAATCTTCCACACGGGCAGAAGAATTTTTATTGACTATTGCGACAATCTCCATTCGTCTTTCAATTGCACTTTTCATCTTTTCGTCCTTTAAGATGTGATATAAAAAATTATAGACCAAAATAAAGCAAAATGAAATAAAACGAAAACCAAGATATTGAAAAAAGATTAACTTATCAGCATAAAATTTTACTTCACTTTCATTTTCTTATCTTTTTCTTCATTCTTAAATATTTCTGCCTAATACTTCAATTTGGCTTAATGCCGTAAACGGTGATGGATCTTTCGCTTTCACAAAATGCGTTAATTGCAGATAGTCGCATTGCCGTTTGGCAAATTGGAAAAACTGGGGTTGCCCTGTTCTTGCTAAATTTAAGATTTCTTCTGAGCCATCAGAAAACTGTACGTTAATTTGTTGCCACCACGCATCGTGCGGAAAATCTGCACGCAAAATTAGCACAAGTCCATCAACTTCTACGTTGCGTCCAAATTCAATTTTTAATTCTGCATTCGGATCTTGTGCGTTACTCCAAGAAGTGAAAGGGTAAGAACCGTGTGCATTGCTGTCAAAAACACCGTCAATCACATTGTATGGCGCAAAACGAATGTTGCTCGCCACAATGTTGCTACTGATACGAGGATAAACGCTTGTTTGCTGTGGTTGAAAATACGGATTAAAGGCAAGATTGCCATATTGCGCCACTTCGTAATCTCTGGCTACGCGTACCCATAGAAAATGAATGCCCCCTTGGAATGCCTTATCGCTGTTAAATAAACGTCTGTCATCGCCAAAAGGAATGCGGTATTCAAAGCGATTTTCAGTTAAATAAACAAGGCTGCTTTCAAGGCTGTCTTCTAAGCGTAATTTTAAATAGCAAGGTACATTATCTGTTTCAATACAAATGCGATCGCCTGCTTGATACTCACCTTTGTAGGTGAGCATTAAGAAATCAAACGCACTTTTACACAGTTTAATATTATCGTCTTTGTCTAAAATGCTGAGCGTAATTTTTGTCATCATTCTTCCTCAAAAAAATCAGCCACCATAACAGTGGCTGATTCATCAGATTATTTTGCTTTTGCTGAAGCCTCAATCGCTTGGAATTCTTCAGGATTCCACGCCATTGGTTTTGGTTGTGTGCTGATCCAGTCGTAAAATGCTTTTTGCAATTCTTTCACTTTTTCTGGATATTTATCTGCCACATCTTGGCTCTCTGCTGGGTCAACTTTGTCGTGATAAAGATGAAGTTTGTTACTTCCGTCATTGTAGAAATATAACGCCCAATCTTGATCGCGAATTGCCCACGAGCTTTTCGAGAGTTTTTCTAAGTTTGGATTTTTCGGCGCATCATTGGTGTTATAGGTGATATATTTCCAATAATCCGCCCAGAATTTTTGGTTATCCTCACTATAATGTTTTGCACCAGGCCCCGCCCAATAGAGATATTTATGCGGTGAAACTTTTTCTTTGCCTTCTAACACTGGCAAAATATCACGACCATCAAGTTTTAAAGAAGCTGGCACTTTAATATTCGCAGCTTTCAGTGCTGTTGGTAGAATATCTACTGCAGAAATTAAGCTGTCATTTTTGGTATCCGCTGGAATGTGTCCCGGCCAAGAAACGATGAATGGCACTCGCACACCACCGTTATACATTTGTCCTTTAAAGCCACGATCCATTCCATTTAATGGCATTGGTGCTTCGTGTACAGAACCGTTATCGGATAAGAAGAAGATAATAGTATTATCTAATTTGCCATCGGCTTTTAATTTGTCGATGATTTTACCAATGCCCTCATCAGCCGCATTGATCGCCGCAAAATATTTATCCGCTTCAACGTTACCTGTATTGAATTGATCCATATATTTTGCTGGTGAAGCTTCTTCTAATGGAATGTGCGGTACGCTATAGGCAAGATTTAAGAAGAATGGTTTATCCCCTGCTTTATCAATAAATTGCAGCGCTTCATTGGTTAAATTATGGGTTAAATAGCCCGGTGCTTCGATTGGTTTGTCATTACGCCATAAAGCCGGTGAATTCCACAATGCTGCCCCTGATACAAAGTAGCTGTAAGAATAATCAAAACCGCGATCAGTTGGGAAATAACCTTTATCTGGTACAGATGAGAAGTTATCGTGGTAATCACGGGTTTTTACATCATCAGGCTTAGTGATACGTCCAATTTTTCTGTCTTTATTCACTCGAGCATTATGGTATTTACCAATATTCGCCGTGGCATAGCCATTTTCTTGGAATAACGCTGGCAACAGCTTCACATCAAGTGAAATACCGTTGAAAGAATCATCATTACTATAAATACCAAATGACGCTGGATAACGTCCTGTCAAAATCCCTGCACGAGATGGGCCACAAACAGGGTGAGCAACGAACGCATTGGTCATTTTTACCCCAGTTGCGGCTAATTTAGACACATTCGGCATTGCACGCTGTGCAGCGTCAATCATTTTATCTAAATCACCTTGATAACGAGCAGCAACAGGGCGTTTGCTTAATTCGTTCTTGTCTAAGCTGTCAATGGCGAAATCAAGCTGGCCTGTGCCTAAATCGTCCATTACAATAACCAGTACATTCGGTTTTTGAGGATCTTGGCTGTGTGCGTAAACAGGCTGAGCCGCAGCACCAACAACCAATGCGGATAATAAACACTGACTAAGTAACGAGCGTTTCATTATGATCTCCTTTGATTTTAGTTGATTATTTTCATAATATCTTCAGCCAACCCGCCACGCTGAATAATTTCCCGCATACGGTGCATCAAAGGTGCGGTTTGACGGAAGAAGAGTTGGTAAGAAGGACAAAGATAATTTTGTTTAAATTTTTCCCCTTTCAAATTCACAATACGATGCTTCGGACACCCGCCTTGACAAATCATTCTCACATCACATTTTTCGCAGGCTTTAGTGAGCGTTTCTTTTTTCGCCTTACCAAATTTTTGTTGCTTGGTTGAAAGTGCAATTTGATTGAGAGGCTGTTTATTCACATTACCTAAACGATAATCAGGATAAACATAGTGATCGCAAAAATAAACATCACCATTGGCTTCTACGATCATTGCGGTGCCACAAGTTTCCGTATGAATACAGCTGGTGGAAGGATAGCCCAACCATTGCCCAAGTAAGTTATCAAATTCACGCACGAAAATACGCCCCACATCTTGTCGAACCCATTCGGTAAACACGTCTAATAGGAAATGCCCGTAGCCATCGGCTGGTACAGAAAAGGGAGCCATTCGATAATTTTTTCCAGGACTATAATCACAGCGTTGTAAGGAATAATTCGCCACTTCAACAATAGGAATAAACTGCATAAAAGTCGAGCCTAACTCTTTCAACGCTTGGTAAGTTTCCCGTCCTTTATCCCAGTTTTTATCATTAATTACAGTGAGCGTATTAAAATCCACTTCATATTCTTTTAATAGATCAATGGCTTTTTTCACCCGTTCAAATGTGGGCTGCCCATTGACAGAAATACGATAGCGGTCGTGAACCTCACTTAAACCATCCACAGAAATCCCTATAAGAAAATTATTTTCTTTGAAAAATTCTGCCCATTGACGATTAATCGCAATGCCATTGGTTTGAAAACCATTGGTGATGGTTTTTCCGTTAGCAAATTCTTTCTGAAATTGCACCGCTCTTTTAAAAAAATCCAAACCGAGTAAGGTGGGTTCACCGCCTTGCCACGCGAAATCAACGTGATCGCCTGCGTGGGATTCAATGTAGTTTTTGGTATATTGACGTAAAGTATCGTCAGACATTAGGCGAACGTTATGTGTTAGGACTTGCTCTTTTTCCAAATAAAAACAGTATTCACATTTGATATTGCAATGGAAACTACTTGGTTTTGCCATCATATGAAAATAAGCGGGTTGAGATTGACACATAAACAACTCCTAATGTGAAAGAAATGTTAGGTTAGGGAAATGATAATTTTAGTTTAAACAGAATTATCTTTGAAAGGGGAAATGTCCTATTTCCCCTTTATTAATAGCAAATTAGCTATTTAATACTTCAGTAACGTAAGCACGAATTGCGTCATCTTGACAGTTGTCGAAGAAGCATTGTTGGAAGCGCTCACCGCTTACCGCTGTTTTCACCAATTCTGGATCAATTGAACGCAAGGTGTCTAAATAGTCTTTTGCCACCGCCGTTTTCACTTGATTGAGAATGCCAGCATTGCGAACTTGAGGTTCACGACGTTCAACTGGATAGCCTTGACCACGCTCACCTTCAAAGGCTTTTTCAAACATATAACGCACGTTTAACTCTGCGCCCCAGCCGAATCCTTTCGCAAAGGCTAAAGATAACGCATTACCGTTGTTGATTTGTGCGAATAAAAATGCGTCCGCTGGTTCTAAACAGTAACCGCACACCACACCTGGGTGCAGGTTTAATGACATTAATGCACCTTGCCCTGTTCCACAACCCGCTACAACAAAATCAACGGCTTTTGAGTTTAATAAAATGCTCGCCATAATCCCTAAGTGGATATAAGTTAAGTGGTGATCTTGCTCGCTGTTCATTCCCACGTTATAAACGCTATGCCCTTTCGGCTCAACCACGTTTTTTAACTCATTTAAGATAATTGGATTTTTCGCCGCTTGGCTGTTTTCCATCATTAATGCAATTTTCATTTTTCTTTCCTTAATTCAATAATTAAAAGTTACCGTTATTCGGCTTGTAATTGATAAATTTCTGCTCCTGCAAGTAAGAAAGCACCTACACCGTAATCGATGTTGTCTTCTTCTTTCACTTCACGCGGATTGAAAGCAGGAAGCTGAATCCAGCCTAATTTGCCCTCAGGATTGACCGCACTTTCTAATGCAGCCCACGCTTTTTCAACCACTGGCAAATAAGTTGCACGATCTAAAATGCCTTGATTGATCCCCCAAGCTAATGCGTAGCAGAATAATGCCGTTGCACTGCTCTCTTTCGCAGGGAACGTTTGCGGATCAAGTAAGCTCGCTCGCCAGAAACCATCTTCTTGTTGGAATGGTAAAACGATTTCTGCAAGCTGACGATAAAGGGTTAAATAACGCTCACGTTCTGGATAGTCTTCGGGCATATCACGGAATAAGCGTGGAATCGCTGCAATCACCCAACCTACGCCACGTCCCCAAAAGACTTTTTCACCATTGGCTTCACGCAATTCACCGCCTTTGCCATCTGGAATATAACGGTAATCACGATAGAACAAGCCCGTTTCTTTATCTTGTAAGTGATCAACAGAATCCCACCACGCTTGGTTTGCGTAATCACGATATTTGCTTTCGCCCGTTAATGTGGATAAAGCAAAAAACACTTGTGGTGCCATAAAAAGTGAATCACACCACCACCAATCTTCACGCCCTGGTTTTGGATTTGCCAGCATATCTTCTACAAAGTTGATGGTTGGCTCTAAGGCTTCTGGTTGATTAAATAACGGATACACATCAAGATAGGATTGTGCACAAACCAAATCATCAGCAAAGCGTAAATGTGGTCCTGTGCGGAAACCCGTGTGCAAGGTGTAATCTAATGCCCCATCTAAAAAGGTTTGTTCACCTGTTACTTTCCACGCGTTGGACACGCTTGCCCAAAATACCGCGCGATCCCAGTCTGTGTCTTTAATAAAACGAATGCGACCTGTGCGGCGTACAACGGTACGAGTTTGATGTGCTGCCTGCCATTGATACACTTTTTTCATCAATGCAAGAGTTTGCTGTTGTTGAGGGTTCATAATTTTTCCTCTTTTATTTTAAGCCAGAATGCTTATAGTCCGTCTGTTTCGTCTTCATCATCTTGCGAAAGTGCGGCAAGATCTTGGCGTAAATCTTTAATTTGGCTAAATTCGCCATTGGCAAGACAATCCGTTAATTCACGCAAGGTGAATTCCTCACGTTCTAATGCCGCATTGACGATCATTGATAAATTTGTGCCAGCCACTACTTCGACATTAGGATCTTGCAATAAGAGATTGATTGCACGATTACAAGGAGAACCGCCATAAAGATCCACTAAAAATAACACACCGTCCCCTGAGTTTACACGCTCTTTCGCCGCTAATAATTGGGCTTCTAGCTCATCAGTGGACATAGATTCTAAGAAATCAACAAATTCTAATTGCGGTTGTTCGCCAACAATAGCTTGTACAGCAGAACGCATACCCGAAGCAAAATTAATATGACCTGATACCACGATACCTAACATAAGCTGTCCTTGTTTTTCTTGTTATTGTGGAGGGAATGAGATAGCTCTCATTCCCTGATTTCATTGATTACTCAACTGTGCATTAGATAATGCCGATTAAATGTCCAACCACACCGAAAGCAAGCATACTGAAGATCAATACTGGTGGTTTTGCCCAGAAGCCTGTGCCTTTTACTAATTTAAACATTAGGAAAACTAAGGCTAATGGTAACAAGTTTGGCATAATCTTATCGAAAAGTGCGGTCTGTAATTCCACCACTTTTCCCCCCATTTCTATGGTTGCCGTGGTTTTAAAGCGTATAAAGGTCGCACATAATGCCCCGATAACGAAAATACCCATAATGTTCGCCGCTTTAGCTAAACGCTCGGTAGAATCACTCATATTTACCATCGCAGCTGTACCGGCTTTATATCCCATAAACATCAAGCTGAAGTACACAAAGAAGTGTAAAATTTGATATAGGATAAAGAACACGAACGGCCCCGCAATCGATCCTTCAATGGCAATAGATGAACCTAATGCAAGAGTTAATGGCATAATGGTCATATGGTCGATACCATCACCGATACCTCCAGTTGGCCCCATACCTGCTACTTTCATTACGTTGATAGTAGATGGTTTTTCTTTATTTTCTTCCATCGCAATGGCTGTACCAAGCAAGAAAGTAAAGAGTTTTGGACTTGCATTGAAGAATTGTAGGTGGTTTTTCAATGATTTCGCTAAATCATATTTATTGTTACCGTGAATTTTTTTCAACGCTGGGATAATTGAATATGCCCAACCACCTGCTTGCATACGTTCAAAGTTGAAGTTCCCTTCCATAAACAAACCACGAATCGCACATTTCCAAAGATCACCTTTTGTAATCACTTTGCGAACGGTTTGATCTTGATACGCATCGATATCATCAACAAGATTTACTTGATTATTTACGTTTTTAGATTCCATCTTCGAACTCCTGTGCTTGTGATTGGTTGTTGTTATTGCTGTTACCTGAGAAGTAGAAATAAAGTACTGCGATTGAACCACCGATGATTGCAACGGCCATAATTGGTAGTTTTAAGTAAGTGGTTGCAACGAAACCGATGAAGAACACACCCGCAACTTGTTTTGACCACATAATTTTTAATAACATTGCAAAACCGATTGCTGGAACTAAACGCGCACCTAAGCCTAAGCCTTCTAATAATGCTTTTGGTGAGTTATTGTTGATCCAATCTGCTGCGTGTTCACCAAAGTACACGGTAATAAAGGCAACGATTGCATACATTAATGAACGTAATGAAATCGTCGAAATCAATAAGAAATCAATACCATTTGGATTCGCTTGTTCCGCATACTCATCGGCTTTACCCATTGTGAATGAAGTTAATGCGAAGAAACCAATCACCAACATTTGCATTAACACCGCAATTGGCATACCTACACCCATTGCCACTTCTGCACTTTGACCTGTCATTGCGGCGAAAGCCACTGCAGCGATAGTACCCATTGTTACATCTGGTGGCTGAGCCCCAGCATTAGGCACTAAACCTAACCAAGCTAATTCCAGTGTTGCACCTGTGATTAAGCCTAATTGCAAATCCCCCATAATCAAGCCCACAACAGGCCCTGTGATTAACGGACGGTGGATATTTAATGCGACATCGTATTTATCGATACCACAGAAGAACGCCCAAACGGCGACTAATAATGCTTCAGTTAACATAAACGCTCCTTATTGAGTATTAAAGATATTGTTTAATATCGATTTCTTGTGCGTCCGGCGTATTTTGGATTGTGCAAGTTACCCCTGCGTTCACCATACGGCGGAACGCGTCAAGATCCTTTTCATCAACAGAAACCGTTTTAGTCAATTGTTTTTTTCCTTCATGGAAGTGCATATTACCGATATTGCAATGTTTGATAGGCACACCACCTTCAACTAAGCGTGCGACATCTGTTGGATTGTTACATAAAATAAAGATTTTTTGTTGTGGCGATGCTTTATGAATCACATCAATGGTTTTTTGGATTGTGAAGAAACGCACAGCATATTCACCACCCGCTGAAGCTTTCATACCCGCTTGCATAAATGCCGCATTTGGGCCTTCTGCTGCTTCATCGTTTGCCACTAAAATCAAATTGGCTTCTGAGTGTTTACCCCAAGTAATACGGATTTGTCCGTGTAGTAAACGCTCGTCAATTCGTGTCCATACAATATTAGGTGCTGACATAAAAATCTCCTTAATTATGAATTAAATGGGTGAATAATAACGCCTTGAACCACTCGGTTTACTTCACCTGTTGGGCAAGGATTGTCGGTGGTGATACCACGACTGAAAGAACTATAAAATGAATTCACTTGCGCAAAGACAATGTATGGGAATAACAAGGCATAATCTGGTGCATTGCTAAAGCCTTCCACTTCAATCACATCTTCACCTCCCACGCCTGCTTGCGCAGTTAAACATACAACGCGACTTGCGATATTATCGCGGCGCAATTCATTATATAAATCAAGATCATATAAACGGGTATAAGGTTGATTTGATAAAAATTCTACGACCACTGTTTTAGGATTCACAATAGATTTAGGCCCGTGGCGGAAACCAAGTGGTGAATCATAGGTTGCCACAATACGCCCTGCGGTTAATTCCAAAATTTTCAACGCAGATTCTTGTGCAAGGCCTTGTAAGCCACCACTACCTAAATAGATAATGCGCTCCATATCAACCTTAGAAAGTTGGCGTGCATAATCCACATAACGTGGGATCAATTTTTCTGTGGCATCGCAAATAAATTGTAGCTGTTCAACTACTGAGCCTTTTGGCAATAAGAACACTGAAAGCGCGGATAACATCATTGAGCTAAAGCTAGATGTCATTGCAAAACCGCCGTCATTGGTTTGTGGTGGCATTAATAAGGCTAAAGTGCGGTCATTTTTTTGCGCATTTTGATATAACGCGCCTTGCTCATTACAAGTAATGAATAAATGATAGCAATTGGTTAAACACTGATTGGCTAACTCTACCGCAGCCACACTTTCAGGGCTGTTGCCTGAACGCGCGAAAGAAATTAATAAGGTTGGCACGTCCTGTGCAAAATATTGGTAAGGATTAGACACAATATCTGTTGTGGCAATGGATTCCACTCGTTTATCCGTTAAGGTTAAAACGAAAGGCTGTAAGGAATGCCCCACGAAAGCTGAGGTTCCTGCACCGGTGAAAATCACACGTCCATTTGCTGCATTCATTACAGGCGCAATGAAATCTAAGATTTGCTGACGTTGCGCTTCCACTGTCTGTAATGCTTGTAACCAAGCCTGAGGCTGATGCTCAATTTCTTTTGCGGTCATAATGGCTTTGCCTGCCACTAATTCGCTTTCTGAAAATCCTAAATAACTTGTCATCTTATCTATCCTCAATTATTTATTGAAAAAACTTGCTAAGGCGTATTGGCGAACAACTGCACGGACTTTGTCTAGCACTAATTCTCTACCGCGTGGTGCAAGTGTGCCTTCGCGCACAGCAACATATTGCTCTGGTAAATATTGGCTTAATAGTGGTAATGGAATATCCAGATTGTCAAAATTCGCTAACAATTTCTCCACTGCCGCAGCAATTTCAGGATTTGTCCAGTAATAACGAATACGATCACTAAAGCTAAAACTTCTTGCAAAACGTTGCTCTAATTCTGTGCCGTGATAGTATTTTTGCCAGTTTTCTGGGTGTGCTAACATTTGCTCTTCAAGCACGGCGAGTAAGTTGGAACGTTGTTCTGCTGGGAATAAATAGTCTTCCATTGCACATAAAGCATATAAACCCTCACGCAATGCAAACGTTAATGCCGGCCCAACTTTTAAAATCGCAAAGTGATTTTTTACTAAGGCTTTGTAAGCTTCTTCTGTTTGATAATCAGTAGAATGTGCTTCAAACACTAGATTTTCATAATCATTGACCACTTGGCTTAAGGCTTGCGCTTTCTCTGGAATAAAATCAATCACTTTAGTGTGATCAAACTCCACGCCTGGCTGCACCACCAAACCAATTACGCGTGGCCAAATATGTTCTAACCCAACGCGAGCAAGGGCTTGTTGATGAGCATTAATGGTGGCTTTCGCGGCACTTGGTGAAGTTACTTCTAATTCGGCAATTTCTTCTGCTTCACCGCCTGGTACAGGAACTTCTGTGCCAACAATGTAAACGATGCGATCAGCAAAGCCATTTTTCGCTGCCGTTTGTTCTGCAACTACAGCAAGACGAGCGGCACGTTCTGCCACAATTTCATCAGACAAAGGTACAGGATCGCCTTTGCAAGACATACTGCAATCTAAATGAATTTTTTCAAATCCTGCTGCAACATAAGCTTCAATAAGTTTCTCTGCGTTTGCCATTGCCTCATCAGCGGTTAATCCTTGCCAACGATTAGGCCCTAAATGGTCGCCACCTAAAATTAATTGATCACGCGGAAATCCTACTTCATCTGCTAATTTTTCAACAAAGTGGCGAAAATCTGCAGGTGTCATTCCTGTATAACCACCAAATTGATCCACTTGGTTAGAGGTTGCTTCAATAAGTAATGGCGTTTGATCTTGTTTTGCCTGCAACAATGACGCTTCTAATACAAGGGGATGAGCAGAACAAACCGAATAAATTCCGGTTGCCTCGCCCGCTTTATGTCGTTGGATTAGGTTTAGCAAAATACTCATTTTTATTTACTTCCTTTTCGGTATACTAAATTTCGTTTTCGTCATTATGAAAGAAATTTCACTTTCATATTGTTTTAAGATGATTATAACGAAAGAAATCAAAGCAAAAAAATACCAAAATCAAAATCTGTGATCTAATTCACAAAATAAAATATTTTTTGTAAAACGATGTTTTAAAATATGGTTAGGCAGTCATTTTTATGAAAAAATGACCGTACTTTGTTTTAGATATTCGTACAACAAAGTGTAACTAATCTATCCTACTTAAACGTTTGAGGAGCTATAAGATGAGTATCTCACGTCGTAATTTTATAAAGGGCGTTGCAACAACAGGCGCTGCTGCAGCATTATCAGCGGGTGTATCTAAAACCGCTATGGCTTCAGAAAAAGACCGCTGTACGAGCAAAAAACCAGAAAAACCCTTAAATTTACTGTTAGTTTTTCCTGATGAAATGCGTGCAATGGCACAAGGATTTAAACATCAAGATCCAGCTATTACCCCCCATCTTGATGCCTTTGCTAAAACAGCTAAGGTGATGGATCAAATGGCATCAAACTATCCGCTTTGTTCGCCTTTCCGTGGAATGTTAATGACAGGTAAATATCCATTACACAACGGTGTAACAGGCAATACTCACGATTACGGTGGCAAAGTAGGGATTGAACTTTCCCCTTATGCAAAATGTTGGTCTGATGTATTAAAAGATGAGGGGTATTCGTTAGGTTACATTGGTAAATGGCATTTGGACGTGCCGCAAGAGCCGTACATTAAGAGCTACAACAACCCAATGGAAGGACGCTATTGGAATGATTGGACACCACCAGATCGCCGTCACGGTTTTGATTTCTGGTATTCTTATGGTACTTATGATCTTCATTTAAAACCAATGTATTGGGGCAATGACACGCCGCGTGAATACCCTGAATATGTTGATCAATGGGGGCCTGAACACGAGGCAGATATGGCGATTAAATATCTTCGCAATGAAGGTAATCAATATCGCGATCCAAGCAAACCGTTCGCCTTAGTGGTTTCAATGAACCCACCTCATTCCCCTTATGATCAAGTGCCACAAAAATATCTTGATATGTATCCGCAAAGTTCTAAAGAACTCAACACACGCCCAAATGTAGATTGGGATAAAAAATATCAAGAAGGCTACGGTCCGCAATATTTCAAAGAATACTTGGCGATGGTTTCAGGGGTTGATGACCAATTTGGCCGCATTCTTGCCGAACTTGACAAACAAGGCTTGGCAGACAACACCTTAGTAGTGTTCTTCTCTGACCACGGTTGTTGTATGGGTTCTCACGGTGCGCCAACCAAAAATAATATTTATGAAGAATCAATGCGCGTGCCAATGATGTTCCGCTTACCGGGCAAAATCCCTGCGGGTGTGAATGAGAGCTTAATGTCTGCGCCAGATATTTATCCAACCATCTTAGATCTTCTTGGTTTCAAAGATAGCATTCCAGATAGCGTGGAAGGGGTGAGCTTGGCAGAACAAGTGCTACACGACAAAGGGGTTAGCCCAACTTCTCAGCTCTATCTCTTTGTGCCTTATGGTCAACCTTCTTTTGGCAGACGTGGCGTGCGCACCAAAACTCACACATTAGAAGTTGATCGTCAAGATGGCGAACCATTGAAATATAAACTCTTTGATAATGTGGCAGATCCATACCAAATGAAGAATATTGCAGATAGCAATCCTGAATTGGTACAAAAACTGATCAAAGAAGAATTATTGCCTTGGTTAGAAAAAACTGGTGATTCTTGGCGTCCAGTGGAATTCATTACTGGCCCAACGAAAAAAATGAAAAAACAACTGGAAAGCTGTGCGGCACCAAAAGCCTAACAGCACGCACTCACTGAATGTTCAGTGAGTGCAACTAGGAGCGGATAAATGCCAACCCAACCTCAAATTCGTTTTACTGAACGACCTTATTTAGCTCACGAACATCCTCGTTTACGGGATTATTGGCGGGCATTTAAGGAAAGATTGCAGCGTTCAGTGAAACGAAAAGCCTTGTTTGGCAATACTGATCCTCTTATTGATAAACAGCTCAAACAGGCATTTACAAAAGATTCCACCTTTTCGCAAGAAAAGTTTGAATTATTGGTGAGTTATTTTATCCGCTCCTTTCTTCATTATGCCAATGATGGCTATGCTCGTGCCGATTATCACGGCTATCCTTCTGAACAAGGAATGGTTTCCGATTCCATTGAAGGAGCTGCACGCAACTATCCTTTGTTAGCTGCCTATTTACATTATCAACCTAATACCAATCCCACTCTTGTTAAGCAAGTGCAACAGGCCTTATCCGCTGGCTTTCTCAATGCCACTGATCCCAGCCATTCAGGCTATTGGGGAGAATTAAAAAGTTTTCAGCAAACAATCTGCGAAAGTGCGGATTTCGCTTTGGCTCTGTGGTTAAGCAAAGAACACGTTTGGACGCATTACAACGCCCAGCAAAAACAGCAAATCATTGATTGGTTACGCCAAATTAACCAAGTGCAAACCGTGGACAACAACTGGCATTTGTTTATTTTATTAGTGCAGTTTGTAGTAAAAGATCTTACTGGTATTGATGAAATTAACCACGAACGCTATCAACGAATTAAAGAATTTTATGTGGGTAATGGCTGGTTTCGTGATGGTGAGAAAGGCAATTTCGATTATTACAACTCTTGGGGCTTCCATTATGGGCTATTTTGGCTCGATCAAATTTCACCCAATTTTGACCGCACTTTCATTCAGCAAAGTGCGATGGAATTTTGTCAAGATTTTCACTATTTATTTGCGCCACAAGGTTTTGCTTTTTTCGGGCGCAGCCTACCCTACCGTTTCGCCGCACCTACCGCTTTAATTAGCACAATGATCCAACAACAAAAAAGCAATGGGCAAGGTAAGCGTATTTTATCTTGCCTAACGCATTTCTTTATTCAGCAAGATGCCATTGCGCACGGCAATGTAACACAAGGCTTATTGCAAAAAGACAGACGACTAGTTGATCCTTATAGTGGCGCTGCAAGTGGTTTGTGGTCATTACGTCCTTTCATTTTGTTACTTTATGGCAGCCAAAAAATCCCTTTCTGGCAAACTGAAGAACAGCCCCTTGCCATTGAACAGCGAGATTACGATATTCGCATTCCCGCCATTAATTTGCGCATTATTGGCACACAAGCCACACAAGAAATTGTGGCGTTGTTTGAACATCAACAATATCCCAACGCTCCTTTTGCCCAAGCTTGTTTACAACAGCAAAACATCATAACGAAAGGAATTGAATGGCTTTGCGGACGCTCCACCAGAGGGAAAAATAATTTATTGCGTAAAGGCGTAACGGCCTTTTCATCAAAATTATCCCTGTATCTTCCCGACAAAGCAAAAAAATAGCAAAAAACCACCGCACTTTTCTCGCTAAGGTTTTGCGCTAACTAATCACCATAAAAAATAAGGCGGAACAAGCCGCCTTAAATTTTTCTCAATGTTATTCCGCCACAGGATAATGTTGATAGCCAAGTTGTTTTGACACATTTCGTCCCGCTTGGTGCAACATTTCCACTAAATGCGCTAAGTTTTCTTTCTCAAAACGCACTAGCGGCAAGGAAACAGAAATCGCCGCCACAATATGCCCTAAGCGATCATAAATTGGCGCAGCCACACAATGTAGCCCCACTTCTTGTTCTTCTTTATCTTCCGCATAATGCTGCTGGCGAACCAAGGCAAGCTCTTGTTTTAATTCGTCAATATTTTTCAGCGTATTTTCCGTATGCTGAACAAATTCCACCTCTTTCAACAAGTTTTCCACTTCTTCGTCAGAAAGTGCGGAAAGCAACACTTTACCAATCGCCGTGCTGTAAGACGGATTTCTGCGTCCAACGCGCGAATACATTCTTAAGCTGTAAGTAGAATCAATTTTGTGTAAGTAAATGATCTCGCTGCCGTCTAATGCGCCTAAATGCAGGGTTTCGCCTGTTTGCTTAGAAATCGCTTCCATTTCTTTGTTAGCAAGATCAATTAAATCCACATATTCTAAGGCTCTTGCACTAATTTCAAATAATTTTAAGGTGAGGCGATATTTATCTGTTTCTCCTTCTTGTGCCACAATGCCAAGGGTCTTCATTGTTTGCAAAAAGCGATAAATTGTGCTTTTCGACATCATCACACGCTGAGCTAGTTCGGTTACACCAATTTCTTTTTGTTCGCTCAAGGCATCCACAATACCAAATACTTTCAGCACGGAAGAAACAACATCAGGTTGGGTATCTTTTTCCATATTTTAGCTTCTCAAAATTTAAACACATATTTTAAGTATATTAACACAAGCATAAATTTTGAAAAGCAACAAAACGAAATGAAACTCTATTTCAATTTTATTGAAGATAAGGCTTAATTCTCTTATAATCAGCATTATTTCACTCACTTTAATTATAAAGGAGGAAACAGTGAAAAAAATTGCAATTATCGGCGAATGTATGATTGAGATAAACGGCGAGCCATTTGGTAATATGTGGCAAACCTATGGCGGCGACACCCTCAACACCGCCACTTACTTATCGCGCGTAAGTTCCCCAAAAGACATTGAAGTGCATTATATTAGCGCAATGGGGGCCGACAAACTCAGCCAGCAAATGATTCAACACTGGCAACAAGATCACATTCACACCGACAGCGTACTTATCGATCCCAATCGCCAAGCAGGGCTTTATTTAATCCAACTCGATAAATTTGGCGAACGCACCTTTCTTTATTGGCGTTCAGAATCTGCCGCGCGTTACTTACTGCAACACCCCGATTATCCGCAAGTGCAAGATAAATTAGCAGAAATGGATATGATTTATCTCAGCGGCATTTCCCTTGCCATTTTGCCTGATGCCGATCGCTATGCGCTTATCGAACAGCTCAAACAGCTTGCCGCGCAAGGCGTAAAAATTACCTTTGATAGCAACTATCGCCCGAAACTCTGGGAATCTGCCGCAAAAACGCAAGAAATTTACACCGCACTTTATCCACTGGTTCACCTTGCTTTAGTCACCTTTGATGATGAACAAGTACTCTGGGGCGACAACGATCCTGCACAATCTGTGCAACGCTTAAGAGAACTTGGGGTAAAAAATATCGTGTTGAAACAAGGTAAAGAAGGGGCATTATTCTGTGATGAGCAAGGAAACCAGCAAAATGTTGCCACCACGCCTGTAACCAACGTGGTGGATACCACCTCTGCAGGCGATGCCTTCAACGCTGGCTTTTTAAACGGCTATTTGCGTGATAAATTACCGCAACAATGCTGCCAACAAGGTAACCAAGTCGCAGGCATCGTCATTCAGCATAAAGGGGCGATTATTGACAAAAACGCCACCGCACACCTAATTGATCAATTTAACTGAGGAATAAGCAATGAACACAGCGCAAATTATTGAAAAACTTCGCCAATTAAAAGTGATCCCCGTGATCGCCCTAGATAACGCACAGGATATTCTTCCCCTTGCGGAAACCTTAGCCAGCAACGGCTTACCAGTGGTGGAAATCACTTTCCGCTCAGCCGCAGCGGAAGAAGCAATCCGCTTAATTCGCCAGCATAACCCTTCTATCTTAATCGCTGCTGGCACGGTGCTAACCAGCGAACAAGTGGTACAAGCGAAAAATGCAGGCGCAGATTGCATTGTTACCCCAGGCTTTAACCCGAAAATCGTAAAACTTTGCCAAGAATTGGATATTCCTGTAATGCCGGGTGTGAACAACCCAATGTCCATTGAAGCAGCATTAGAATTAGGCGTAACCGCAGTGAAATTCTTCCCAGCCGAAGCCTCAGGCGGCGTAAAAATGATCAAAGCCTTACTTGGCCCTTATGCACAATTACAAATTATGCCAACGGGCGGAATCAGCGTAAACAACATTAAAGACTATCTCGCCATTCCAAACGTAGTGGCTTGCGGCGGTTCTTGGTTCGTAGAAAAATCCCTTATCAACAGCCATAACTGGGAAGAAATCGGCCGTTTAGTGCGTGAAGCCGTAGCAATTACCAACGCCTAACTCGTCTAACAACGGAACAACGCCTTGAAATAAAAGTGCGGTGGAAAATTTTGAAAAATTCCACCGCACTTTTTTCTTATAATTCAAAACATCAATAAGGCACTTTTCCCGCTTTTTCAATTAATGATTTAAGATACGGAATATCATCGTGGCTGAGCATATCGATCAAGCCTTCACTTAACCATTGAATGATTTCACTTTCGGTATCGTAACCATATTTTTGATTATACATTTCTAGCACAGGGATTTCTTTGGATTCGTGCAGATACATTCTCACTGACAGCCCTGCTTTTTTGTAGGCAATTAAATCTTCTTTGCCAACATAGTGGTATTCCACGCAAACGCTACTGGCATTTGATCCCAACACCGCACTGAGCTGATCGTTATAGCGTGCGAGGGTAACCACTTGTAAACGCAATGCTGGTAATAATGCTTTGACTTTATTAATTAAAACGTGATCAAAACCCAATAATAAAATTTGCTCTACTGTGTTGGTGCGTTGCAAAATCTCTGCCAGCACTTCGGCAAAACGCTGATGATTACGGCGTTGTTTGGCTTCTACAATCAAACCGACATTATTTTCTAATGCCCATTTCAACACGGTTTCTAATTCCACAATGTGCGTACCTTTGAATTCAGGTGAGAACTTTTCACCAAAATCATAGCGTTGTAGCTCAGCAAGAGTCATTTGTTCCACATAACCTTCACCGTTAGAAACGCGTTCGATCGAAAAATCGTGGATAACCACCATTTTTTCATCTTTTGTCATTGCAATATCAAGTTCAATGCTATGTGTTCCCGCCTCTAATGCGCCGATAAAAGCGGGCATTGTGTTTTCTGGATACTTAGCACTGTAACCGCGATGGCTGTTCGCCAAAATCAAGCCTTTCTCTGTAACGTTAAATTCAAATGCCATTTTTAACCTCTCTTTTAATTCATTTTAAAAACTAAATTCATTTTAGAGATAATAGAAACATCACGCAAATACTATCGCAAATAACAGGGATAAATATCTAATTTTCGTGATCGAACTCACAAAAACAAACTTAAATGAGTTTATTTTTTAAATTGTAATTGATCGCGCTTTATCTTCTAGTTTAGAGTATCCACAAAATTATCATCGAGGAGGAATCGATTATGGCAAAACTAGAATTACGCAATATCACCAAAAAATTTGGTGATTTCTATGCAGCAAATAATATTTCGTTTAGTGCTGAAGAAGGGGAATTTGTTACCTTGCTCGGCCCGAGTGGTTGCGGAAAAACCTCGTTACTAAAATTGATTGCAGGCTTTCATCGTGCTGATGAAGGGGAGATTGTGATTGGCGATCGCCCCGTGAATAACATTCCACCAGAAAAGCGTAACACGGCGATGTGTTTCCAATCTTATGCGTTGTTCCCCCATTTGAATGTTTCACACAATATTTGTTATGGGCTAAAGCAAAAGAAAATTCCTATTGATGAACAAATTGCACGCTTAAATGTGGCATTAAAACAAATGGATTTAGAAACCCAAAAGCTAAAATTACCTTCTGAGCTTTCGGGTGGTCAGCAGCAACGTGTCGCCCTTGCGCGCGCAATGGTAACGCGTCCTGATGTAATTTTATTTGATGAACCGCTCTCAAATCTTGATGCGAAATTACGCGAAAGTGTACGTTTTGAAATTAAACAACTTTCTCATCAATACAATCTTACCAGTATTTATGTTACCCACGATCAAGCGGAAGCCTTATCAATGTCAGATAAGATCATCGTGCTAAACAAGGGTTCAATTGAGCAAGTAGGTACACCGCAAGAAATTTATTACCAACCAAAAAATCGCTTTATTGCCGATTTTATTGGCGTGGCAAACATTACTAAAGCGAACGTTAAACATTGGCAAGATGATCTCTATCAAGTGGATTCCTTATGGGGCAAATTCATTGTGCAATCAGCCCATAAGCCTGTGGCTGAGAATATTTATATTTGTTTCCGCCCTGAAGATGCAATCCCTTGTGAGCCAAATAGCAACGTGGAAAATAAATTTAGCGTCAAAGTGCTACAAACCGCCTTTATGGGCAATATGACTGAAGTGCAAGGCTTGGTAACTTCAGGTTTGCCAAATGAGAAAGTGCGGTTGCAATTAACCAAATTTTCGCCGTTGTTAAATCAATCAGAAGAATTATTTTTCACCCTCGCGCGTGATGCCATTCGTTTCTTGGAGGCAGTATGAAATCGGTAAAACAAGATCTCAAGGCTTGGCTACTGTTAAGCACAGGGCTTGGCACGATTTTATTATTAATGGGTTCAACCTTTTATTTAGTGGTGGCACAAAGTTTCGGCTTACAAAATATGTATGGCGAACCCTCGCATTTCACCTTAGATTACTGGCAAGAGGTGCTGAGCAACCCGATTTTTCATAAATCCTTTTGGTATTCCGTGCGGGTTTCCTTCCTCGGGGCGTTGCTGTCGATTTTGGTCGCCTACCCTATCGCCTTATGGCTACGCAACCCAATGAAAGGCAAAGAATTTATCATCACCTTTTTCCGTATGCCGATGCTTGTGCCGGGCTTGGTAGCCGCCTTTTTGTTTATGAATATGATTTCCTATCACGGTATTTTAAACGAAACACTGGTTTGGCTCGGCATTTGGCAAGAACCAAAATCCCTACAAAATGATAGCTTTGGCTGGGGCATTGTGATTTTGCAAATGTGGAAAAATATTCCTTTCGCCTTAATTCTTGTTGGCGGTGCGGTGAATTCTCTGAAAAGTGATCTCTTTGATGCGGCGTCAAATCTGGGTTCAAACAGTTGGCAACGTTTTATTTATGTGATCTTCCCTCTCACACTGGGTGCGGTACAAGTTTCCTTTATTTTGATTTTTATCGGTGCATTGGGGGATTTCGCCTTTTATAGCATTGCCGGCCCACGCGATACCTATTCGCTAGCTCGCTTTATGCAAATGAGCGCCTATGAATTTGAAGAATGGAACCAAAGTGCGGTGTTAGCGATGGTGATTATGCTCACCTCTGCACTCGCTTCTATTTTAATTACGCTGATTATTCGTCCATTATCTGTTAAACGAGGAGCGGTAAAATGAACAAAATACAAAGCAAAAACACACGTTTAATCAACCGCATTGTGCTGATCTTTTTTGTGGTAGTAAATTTTGTTTGGCTCGTTTTGCCGTTCCTAATGGCAGGATTATGGTCGCTTGTTGATCCACAACATCCTTGGAGCTATCCCGATATTTTCCCGCCTGTGCTGTCTTTTGAGCGTTGGCATTATGTGTGGGAAAACACCGCCCTGAAAGAAGCAATGTTGAATAGCTATACCATTGCACCGATTGTTTCTTTAATCGCCATCACGCTTGCCTTGCCAACGGCTTATGCCTTTGGACGAATGGAGTTTCGCGGTAAAAAAATTGCCGAACTCATCACCTTAATTCCTTTAGTGATCCCAGGAATGATCATTGCGCTATTCTTTAGTGCGGTGTTAATTCAGTTAAATATTAACAATCCAATGATCGGCATCATTATCGGGCATACGGTAATGACCTTGCCTTATGCCATTCGTATTTTATCTTCGGGCTTTTCCGCCGTGCCACAAGATTTAATTGATGCCAGCCGTGATCTTGGTGCGTCAAAACTCACCACCTTTAAAGATGTGTATCTGCCGATGCTCAAGCCTGCGTTTTTAGCCTCTATTATTTTCTGTTTAGTGAAAAGTATTGAGGAATTTAGTATTTCTTTTGTTATCGGCTCGCCTGATTTCATTACTGTGCCAACCATTTTGTATTCTTTCTTAGGGTATTCCTTTATCCGACCGAATGCGGCGGTGGTGTCGATTATCTTATTAATTCCGAATGTTATCTTGTTACTCATTATCGAGCGTTTATTGAAAGGTAACTATTTATCACAATCCACAGGCAAAGCCTGATTTCCACCAGAGGAGAAACAATGATGAAAACTCGTCTTATCAAAACCGCATTAATCAGTTTAGGGCTAACCACCGCCCTGTCCGTTTCGGCTTCCCAAGATCTCAGCCAAAAAAGCTGGGAAGAGATTGTGGCGCAAGCTAAACAAGAAGGCTCGGTAACCTTTAGCGTGTGGTATTTACAACCGCAATTCCGTCTTTTTGTCAAAGATTTTGAAAAAACCTATGGCATCAAAGTGAAAATTCCTGAAGGCACTTTAGACGGTAATATGAATAAGCTGATCGCTGAAAAATCCCTTAGTAAAGGGAAAATGGACGTGATCGCCATTGCGGCAGATAACTATCCTATCGTGCAGAAAAATGATGTGTTACGAAATCTCAACAGCTTGCCTAATTTCGCTCAAGCCAACCACGCTTTGCAAGGAGTGAAATTTGGCAATCAAGCAATGGGCTTTTGGGGCAACCAAACAGGCTTTGCCTATGATCCATTACGGGTTTCAGAAGATCAGTTACCACAAAGCTGGCAAGAAACCGTGAACTATATTCAAACTCACCCGAAAAAATTTGGTTATGCTGATCCAAATGGTGGGGCTTCGGGCAAAGCCTTTATTTTCCAAGCCTTGCTCAACATCAGTGGTAATTATGATTATCAAAACACACCTTTTGACGCAGCTCAAACCGAAAAATGGCAAAGCACTTGGGATTGGTTCAATCAAAATAAACAAAATATGGTACGCACCGCCTCGAACGCGGACAGCTTAACACGCTTAAATGATGGCGAATTAGATATTGTTTCCGCTTGGCAAGATCACTTGTTCAGCTTGCAAAAACAAGGTGCGGTAACACCAAGATTGAAATTCTATGTGCCAAAATTTGGTATGCCGGGCGGCGGTAATGTGGTTGTTGTCGCACAAAATGCCCCACACCCTGCGGCAAGTTTAGTGTTTACCAACTGGCTAGTTTCACCTGAAACGCAACAAAAATTAGCCGACCATTTTGGTATCCGCCCATTAAATGCCGAAGTGGGCGAAGCGGATATTCCATTCTTCCCACTAGATTGGAGCAAAGCCGCTATTGCTGATTTCACCAAAGAAGTGATCGCCAAATAACATTATTGATGAGTTAAGGTTCTACCTTAACTCATTTTTTTCTCTCTTTTTTTGATTATTGTTGCAACAAAATCCATTTAGATTTAACGTTGTTATTGCAAAAGTGCGGTTAAAAATTTTGCAATTTTTATGGCATTTAGTGCAAATAATGCCCCTTCCTTTCTCTCAATATTGGAGGACATTCTATGAAAAAACTCACCTTAAGCCTTAATTTAGTTAGCTTACTTAGCTGTTCGCTGTTTTATCCAACCAATCTTAATGCTGCACCTAATGTGCCAGACAATCACCAAGCACAAGCGCTGCAATTAGAAAAAATTGTGATTTTCAGCCGACACGGAATTCGCACGCCCTTAGTTGGTAAAGAGAGCATTTTATCCCAAGCTACCCCTTATCAATGGGTAAAATGGCAGGATAAAACCGGCTACCTCACCGCTAAAGGTGCAAGATTAGAAAAATTATTCGCAGCGTACTGGTCTGAATGGTTGCAACAAACGGGAATTCTTTCCTCACAATGCCCGAAAGACGATCTCTTTATTTACACCAATGCTCGTCCACGCACCATTGATACTGGCGTAAGTTTCGCGAAAGGGGCTTATTCACATTGTGCAATAAGAGTCAATTATCTAGGCGAATATAACACGATGGATAACACTTTTAATCCCGTGATTCGCAGCAAAGTAGATAAAGCCTTTGAACAAAAAGCACGCAAGGCGGTAGATGAATTAGTGGGCGAAGGTGGGTTTGCACAACTCAACAAACATCTACAAAGTAATTTCAACGCCCTTGCGACAGCCTTAAATCAAGAACAATCGCCATTATGCCAAGAAAAACAATTATGTAATTTAGACCAAGAAGCCAATACGCTCACTTTCACCCAAGGTAAATCCCCTAAAACCACAGGTGCATTACGCGATGGCACAGGTGCAGCAGATAGCTTCTTACTGCAATATTACGAAGGCTTCCCACCTAAAGAAGTCGCTTGGGGACGCATTGATAATCAAGAAAGCTGGAAAAAAATTGTTGATATAAAAGAGCGTTACAACCAATTATTATTCGGCACACAAGTAATGGCAAAAGAAGCCGCAACGCCATTGCTCACCTTTATTCAAAACAGCTTCAAAGATTATGGTTATCAACACCCTTACATTGAAAAAGCTCGCAATGCCAAAGTGGTATTATTAGTCGGACATGATTCCAATGTTGGCTCGCTCTTACCATTATTGAAAGTGAAACCTTATCATCTGCCCGATCAGCTAGAAACCACGCCAATTAGTGGTAAAGTGGCATTTGAGAAATGGGTGAACGCAAAAGGCGAAGCCTTTATGAAAGTGGAATATGTTTATCAAACCATTGATCAATTACGCAACGGCACAAAACTCTCTTTAACAAATCCGCCAAATCGTATAACCTTACAGCTTGAAGATTGCCCAACCAATGCGCAAGGTTTATGCAAAATGGACGATTTTTACCAAGCCGTTGAAAACGCCTTAAAATAACACCGCACTTTTCGTTGTGCGAGTTAAAGTAACATTGAGTGATAAGCCTCTCTGAGCGCAAAGTGAGGCTTTTATTTCATAAAGACAACAAAATGAAAAAAGAAAATTCCGTATTCAATTTAAAATCCAGCGAAAAATTGTTATTACGCCTCATACGTCAATATTCCCCTTCACGCAAGGAATTAAGCGCCTTATCGGGTTTAACCCCTGGGGCGGTAACGCAATATTGCCGCAAACTGCTGTTTCTTGGCTTAATTAAAGAAACGGAGAAAATGGTAAAAAAACGGGGAACGCCTTCTTTTCATTTAACCTTAAATCCCAACGCTTGTTGCTCGATTGGCATCACCTTTTCGGATAACTCATTTCAGCTCGCAATCGTGGATTTTATTGGCAATAAAATTGCCAATGAACGCTATGTTTACCACAATAGCGTGCAATTTGATGAATTATGCCAACAAATTCGCACCGCACTTCAGCAACTTTTAGACAAAAAATTTCTCGCTGAAGCAAAAATTCTCGGCATCGGTTTTTCTCTTTCTGGCTACCTATTGGCCGATCAATCCATTTCGTCCCCTTGGTTTCCGTTATTACAAAATATCCCGAACCTAGCCAACGTATTCAGCGAAAAACTCGGCTACCCCTGCCATATTGAGAACAACATCAACACGGTGGCACTTGGGGAATATTATTCGGGATTATGGAATGATATTGAAGATATGGTGGTGATTAGTCTTGATTTTGGCATTGGGGCGGGCATTATCTCGCAAGGCAAATTAATTCGTGGCGGTTTCGGCAATGCAGGGGAAATCGGCTTATTATTTCCTTATGGCTCCCCACGCCCAAGTTGGAAAGATCTGAAAGAAAAACTTGGCGAAGAAAATCAGAACGCTAGCCTACTCGACAACTCAGCGGTAAAAACTTGGCTTGAACATAGCCAACCCCAAGTGTTATCGCTCATTCTCTCCGCCATTGCGTGGCTTGATCCAAAAGTAATCGCCCTAACAGGAATGTTGCCCCAAACGCTAATCAATCAACTAATTGATTACGTTAAAAATGCAGAACAAGTGCAAAATATCAACCGCACTTCAGCACAACTCAGTGCCTCAAAAATAAAATTTGAAGATATTTCCATCGGCGCTGCCATTGTGCCAATTTATCACTTCTTACAAGATGATGAGTAAATAATAAAGTGCAGTGAAAAATTCCAGCGCACTTTTTCTTTATCTTGTTGTTATTGTGCGTAATGCAAAATAGCATTACAATTATTACAAAATAGAAGGAGGAAAAATGGCAACACTTAATATTCGTCTTGATGATGAACTAAAACAAGAAGCTTATGCGGCATTACAGAAAATGAACCTGACGCCAAGTGAAGCGGTAAGATTACTATTCCAATATGTAGCGCAAAATAATAAATTTCCTATTCAAACTGTGTTAGTCAATGATGAAGATCTTGAATTGCTCGAAACTGTTCGTCATCGCCTAGCCCACCCCGAAAAAGGCATTAAGGTTAGCTTAGACGAGCTATGAGCTAGTTTTTGATCCAAGGGCGTTAAAAGAATGGCGTAAACTTGGTGAAAATATAAAAGCACAATTTAAGAAAAAATTGGCTGAGATTTTGCGTAATCCTCGCATTGAAGCCAATCGGCTTAGTCATTTTCCTGATTGCTATAAGATAAAACTACGCAATGCGGGATACCGTTTGATTTATCAAGTTCAAGATGAGCAAGTGGTTGTTTTTGTCGTGGCTATCGGTAAACGAGAGAACAGGCAAGCTTACAAAGAGGCAAAAACAAGGCTATAAAAAATCCGTACTGTTGTACGGATTTTTTGTATTTGCTTTACACTGAAAATTACTTCACACGCGAAACATATTCACCAGAACGGGTATCTACTTTGATGACTTCGCCTGTTTGTACGAATAATGGTACACGCACTACTGCACCAGTACTTAATGTAGCTGGCTTACCACCTGTACCTGCGGTATCACCTTTCAAGCCTGGGTCAGTTTCCACGATTTCTAATTCCACAAAGTTTGGTGGGGTTACAGAAATTGGTGCACCGTTCCATAGGGTTACGATACAATCTGCTTGGTCTAATAACCATTTTTCTGCATCGCCCACCGCTTTCGCGTCTGCTGAATATTGTTCAAAGGTTTCTGGGTGCATAAAGTACCAGAAAGCGTCATCTTTGTAAGAATAGGTTAAGTTTAAATCCATTACGTCAGCCGCTTCCACAGAAGTGCCTGATTTGAAGTTTACATCTAACACTTTACCAGAAATTAATTTACGAATGCGAGTACGAGTAAAGGCTTGACCTTTTCCTGGTTTTACAAATTCATTTTCAACGATCACGCAAGGCTCGCCATCTTGCATAAATTTTAGACCTGGTTTGAAGTCAGTGGTAGTATATGTAGCCATATTATCCTCAAATAAAAAGAGATTGTTTTTAAAAGTGCGTATTTTAACCCGAAATATCCCCATTAGAGAAGTAGAAAATTGGGCAGATCATCTTGCGAATGCCATTTCTGATCCAAAAGTCTTGTTAGAACACTTAAATCTTCCTCTTTCTCTTTTTGAAAAAGATTTTGCGGCCCGCAAGCTGTTTGCGTTGCGTGTTCCCTTGCCTTTTGTGGAACGAATGGAAAAAGGCAACCCGAATGATCCACTCTTTTTGCAGGCAATGACGTCTCATTTAGAATTTGTGCAAGCGGAAGGATTTAGCAAAGATCCCTTAGAAGAACAGCATACAGCTGCGCCAAATATTTTACATAAATATCACAACCGTTTGTTATTTATGGTAAAAAATAGCTGTGCAATTAATTGTCGCTACTGTTTCCGCCGCCATTTTCCTTATGCTGAAAACAAGGGCAATAAAAAAAATTGGCAGAAAGCCTTAGACTATATTGCGCAACATTCAGAAATTGATGAAGTAATTTTCTCTGGCGGCGATCCCCTTATGGCGAAAGATCACGAGTTAGAATGGCTGCTAAAACAATTAGAAAAAATCCCGCACTTACAACGTTTACGCATTCACAGCCGCTTGCCTGTGGTGATTCCGCAGCGTATCACTGACAAACTTTGCGAACTGCTGGCACAATCCTCCTTACAAACGGTGCTGGTTACTCACATCAATCACCCCAATGAAATTGATGAACATTTGGCGCACGCAATGGCGAAGCTGAAAAATGCGGGCGTAACCTTGCTTAACCAAACAGTTATGCTGAAGAATATAAATGACAACGCCTATACCCTAAAAGCCTTGAGCGAGCAACTTTTCCGCATTGGCATTCTGCCCTATTACTTGCATTTGTTTGATAAAGTGGAGGGCGCGAGCCATTTTTATCTTGATGATGAAAGTGCGGTGGAAATTTACAAAGAATTACAAAAGCTCACTTCAGGCTATTTAGTGCCGAAATTAGCACGCGAAATTGCCAATGAACCAAATAAAACTTTATATTCTGCCTAATTGCTAATGGAACAATGGCAAAATATCCTTTAAAATAAGCAAAATTTGCACCGCACTTTATTTTAGTGCTTTTATTAACATAAGGTATCAACTGTGACTGAACAACATAAACCAGAAAATAACGCAGCCAACAAGGCGCAAAGTGAACTTGATTTAGAATTTAATCAAATGGAACCGATTACCCCTAAAAAACCAGTTAGCCAAGAACCTTCTTTACTTGATAAAGCAAAAGAAATGGTGAGTTCGTTAGGCAAAAAAGAAGGGACTTCAACAGAAACCAACACAGTTGAAACAAGCGAAAGCGAAGTATTGGTAGAAAACAATGGCACAACAGAAGAAGTGATTGTTGAACAAAGTACACAAACGCAAGATGAGCCGATCAGCAGAAATCTTAATAAGCCTGAACGTTGGGCTATTTTAGGTTTCATTCCACCAAAATATCGCCGTATTTTCATCGTGTTATTACTGGCGGTGATCATTTTATTGATTATCTCTTGGTTAAAACCAAGTTCAGATACCGTCAATGCGTTTGAACAGCCGTCAAACAGCATTCCAACGCAGTTCCAATCGCTCAATCAAGAACAGCCAATGGAAAATAATGTGTTGGATAACTTAAACCAAGGACAACCAACACAGCAAGCAGATGCACAAAACGCACAAAGTGGCAGTGAGAATGCTCAAACAGCAACGACAAGTGCAGAAAATAATGCCAGCGATGCGCAAAACAATGACGCAACAGCGCAATCAGCCGCTCAAACTACAACGCAAGCAGAACAACCTGTTGCCGTAGCCAAACCACAACCTGTCCCAGTTGAGCCGAAAAAAGCGGTAGAAACAACAAAAGCAGTAGCACAAACTAAACCTGTTGTCCAACAACCTAAACAACAGGCGAAACCTGTGGCAAAAGCAACAACACAAACAACAAAACCTGCTGCGAGCAAAGCAAAAACAGAAAGCAAAGCGCAAACAGCACAAAGCGTGAAAAAAGCTGAACCTAAAGCAGAGAAAAAAGTTCCTGTGGTGGAAGCAAAACCAGCTACAAGCAAAACTGCAGGCACAAGCAAAACCCTCACTATTCCACAAGGCGTTTCGCTTATGCAAGTCTTCCGCGATAACAATCTAAATATTTCTGATGTGAATGCGATGACAAAAGCGAACGGTGCAGGCAATGCGTTAAGCAGCTTTAAACCCGGTGATAAAGTACAGGTTTCACTCAATTCGCAAGGCCGTGTTGAACAGCTTCGCTTAGCGAACGGTAGCACCTTTGTTCGTCAGGCAAATGGTACTTATCAATATAAAAAATAATCTCTCATCAATAACCAAAGCGGGCAATAAAAAGCCCGCTTTTTTCTTGCTTGCATTTGTGGAAAATTTACGCAAATAAATGAAAAAAGGCTTGAAAAAAATTGGCAACGGGGCTATGTTGTAGATGGACCTTTCAATCCTAAGTAGAAATACTTATCATCAAATAAGAGGTAAATGCTATGACTCTAAATATCACAAGCAAACAAATGGACATCACCCCTGCAATCCGCACTCACATTGAAGAAAGACTTGCTAAATTAGGAAAATGGCAAACTCAACTCATTAATCCTCATTTCATTTTAAATAAAGTACCAAAAGGCTTTGCGGTGGAGGCTTCTATCGGCACGCCATTTGGTGATTTGTTCGCAAGTAGCGAATCGGAGGATATGTACAAAGCAATTAATGAAGTAGAAGAAAAACTCGAACGCCAACTCAATAAATTGCAACATAAAAGTGAATCTCGCCGTGCCGAGGAACGCCTAAAAGATTCATTTAACTAAAAACTTTTCCATTTTAGCCCGCACTTTTGCGGGCTTTTTCTTTGTCTAAGCCCGCCTTTATTGTACAATACCGCCCTTATTTCGTTGGCTGAATCAAATTCAGCTGTAACCGTGGTTCGCAACCCTCCCACGCAAAAAAACTAGGACATCTTATGACAACATTCAAAAATCACAATCGCAAAGCGGTTGTTATCTTTTCTGGTGGGCAAGATTCCACCACCTGCTTAATTCAAGCCATTGCCGATTATGGCGTAGAAAATGTGGAAACCGTAACCTTTCATTACGGTCAGCGCCACGCCATTGAATTAGAAAAAGCCAAATGGATCGCACAAGATCTTGGGGTAAAACAAACTTTCATTGATACTTCTGTGATCAAAGCGATCACCTCAAATGCCCTAATGAACGAAAACGCAGAAATCAAGCAAGAAAAAGACGAGCTGCCAAACACCTTTGTGGACGGGCGCAACGCCTTATTTTTGCTTTACACCGCCATTTATGCCAAAGGGCAAGGTATTTCTGACATTATCACGGGCGTGTGCGAAACGGATTTCAGTGGCTACCCTGATTGCCGTGATGTGTTCATCAAATCAATGAACGTTACCCTGAATTTAGCGATGGATTACAATTTTAATCTTCGCACGCCGTTGATGTATCTCACCAAAGCGCAAACTTGGGCGTTGGCAGATAGCCTAGGTGCGCTGGATTATGTTCGCAATCATACTCACACTTGTTATCAAGGCGTGGAAGGTGGTTGTGGCGAATGTCCAAGCTGCGTATTACGCAATAAAGGCTTGGACGAATATTTACAACAAAAAAGTGCGGTGCAAAATGTTTAAAGTTTCTAAAGAATTCAGTTTTGATATGGCGCATTTGTTGGACGGACACGATGGCAAATGCCAAAACCTGCACGGCCACACTTATAAATTACAAGTGGAAGTGCAAGGGGAACTACACGCCAGCGGAGCGAAAAAAGGAATGGTGATGGATTTTTCTGATCTCAAACAGATCGTAAAAGAACAGATTCTCACCCCAATGGATCACGCCTTTATTTATGATGAAACCAGCGAACGTGAAAGCCAAATTGCACGGCTATTGCAAGATCTCAATTCCAAAACCTTTGCAATGCCCACTCGCACCACCGCAGAAGAAATGGCACGCTTTATTTTTCAACGCTTAAGCGCACATTTGCCGATTAGCGCCATTCGCTTATGGGAAACGCCTACTTCATTTTGTGAATATCGGGAAAATAAATGGCGGGAAGATTAATGTCAGAATTGATTTCTAATCCAAGCTATCCCATTGTAGAAATTTTCCAAAGCCTGCAAGGGGAAGGGGCAAATACAGGAATGCCGAGCATTTTTATCCGTTTCGGCAAATGCAACTTGGCCTGTCCTTGGTGCGACACGCCCTACAATGATTTTGAACCCTGGTCGTTACAGCAAATCTTAGCTAAAGTGCGGTCGTTTTCGGCGAAAAATATTATCATCACGGGTGGCGAACCCACCATTCAGCCACAACTGGGCTTATTGCTTGATCAACTTAAGGCAGAGGGCTATTTTCTTGCCATAGAAACCAATGGATTAAAGCCTGTTCCTGCGCAAATTGATTACATTGCCACCAGCCCGAAACGAGAATATGCACAGAAATATCGCCAACGTTGTATTACACAAGCCAATGAAGTGCGCATTGTAGCAGATGCCGATGTACAAGAATTTTGTGCGTTAATCGAAAGCCAGATTCAAGCGCAGCACTACTACCTTTCCCCTTGTGAAAGCAACGGCGAAATGAATTTGCTCCACACCATCACACAATTAGGCTTGCTAAATCAACGTCCGAATAAACCGAAATGGCAGTTGAGCATTCAAACGCACAAGCTGATTGGAATTGAATAAAACTAGATAAAAAAACACCGCACTTTCTGTTTATAACAAGATAAAGTGCGGTGTTTTTATGGTAAGTTTTTATTTACTTATCTTTCTATTTACCTTGATTTTCTAAGTAAATCCACTCTGCTACTTGTTTGGCGAAATAGGTGAGAATGCCGTCTGCGCCTGCGCGTTTAAAGCACAGTAGACTTTCCATAATACATTCTTTTTCTTTCAACCAGCCGTTTTGAATAGCCGCCATATGCATTGCGTATTCACCTGATACTTGGTAAGCAAAGGTTGGCACGCCAAAGTGGTGTTTCACACGGTACACCATATCCAAATAAGGCATTCCCGGTTTTACCATCACCATATCCGCGCCCTCTTGAATGTCTAATGCCACTTCTTGCAGACCTTCATCGCTGTTTGCTGGATCGAGCTGGTAGGTTTTCTTATCGCCGCCTTTCAGATTGGCTGAGGATCCTACCGCATCACGGAATGGGCCATAATAATTCGAGGCATATTTGGCAGAATACGCCATAATTTGCGTGTTGATAAAGCCTTTCTCTTCAAGTGCGGTGCGAATTTTGCCAATTCTTCCGTCCATCATATCACTTGGCGCGACAATATCTGCCCCTGCTTCTGCGTGGGAAAGGGCTTGTTTCACCAACACTTCAGTGGTGATGTCGTTGAGAACATAGCCGTCATCATCAATAATGCCGTCTTGTCCGTGTACCGTGTAAGGATCGAGCGCCACATCTGTTAGCACGCCCAATTCTGGATACGCCGCTTTTAGCGCTTTGACTGCACGTTGTACCAAACCATTCGGATTGTAGGCTTCTTCCGCCATCAGGGATTTTTTACTTTGATCAATCACAGGGAACAAGGCGATTACAGGCACGCCATATTTCACTAATAATCCTGCTTCAATAAGCAGCTGATCTAAGGTTAAACGCTCCACTTTAGGCATTGACGGCACAGGTTCGCAGTAATTTTCACCTTCAATAATAAACACCGGATAAATTAAATCATCGGCCGTGAGCTTGTTTTCTGCCATTAAGCGGCGGCTGAAATCGTGCTTACGCATACGGCGTAAACGGCGTGCAGGAAAGCCTGTGAAAATTTGTTGAGTCATCATTATTCTCCAAAATCTTTTCGTTATAAGGATAACGGGCGAACACATTGGTTCGCCCTAAAACTGGTTGGAAAGAAATTATTCTTTGTGTTGTTGTGCTTCACTCTCGCTATTATCGCTATCGGTGTTGCCTTTGTCTTCTTTCGGACGATAAAAACGTGCAAATAATAACCCTACTTCAAACAATAAACACATTGGAATGGCAAGTAAGGTTTGTGAAAAAATATCTGGCGGGGTGAGTAGCATCCCAATTACGAAAGAAGCAACAATAATATAAGGGCGTTTTTTCTTCAAGTCATCAATGGTGGTAACGCCAGACCAACAAAGCAAAATAATCGCCACGGGCACTTCAAAACATACGCCGAAAGCTAAAAATAAGGTCAGTACGAAATCTAAGTAGCTACTAATATCCGTGGCAATGGCAACCCCTTCAGGTGCGGTTTTGGTGAGAAAACCAAACACGAGCGGAAACACCACATAATAAGCGAACGCCACGCCTAAATAAAACAGCACAGTGCTAGAAAATAACAGCGGATAAATTAAGCGTTTTTCGTGCTGATACAGTGCTGGCGCGATAAATGCCCACACTTGGTAAAGCAAGAATGGTACAGAAATAAACACCGCAACAACACCCGTTAATTTCAATGGGGTAAAGAAAGGCGTCGCGATATTGGTTGCGATCATACTCGCCCCTGACGGCATTACGCTGAGTAATGGCGAGGCGACAAAATTATAAATATCGTTGGCAAAATAAACCAAGCCTAAAAAGACTACCGCCACCACGAACACGCAACGCAACAAACGATCACGCAGTTCAAGTAAATGGCTAATTAAAGGTTGGGTTTCTTCAACAGTCATAAAATGCCTTTATGCTTTTTCTGATTGAGATTTTGTTGAAGGGGCAACATCAGCAAGGGTATCATCTTCAGGATAGTACGCACTGGTTAGCTCCAATTGAGATTCATCTTGCTCGGCAAGCTCTGCCATATCCGCAGGGGAAAGTGCATTTTCTGCTGATGTATCACTTTGAGGGCTGTCGTGATGTGCGGTTTCTTGCGGAGAAATTTGTTCAGAATTTTGCACCGCACTTTTTAATTCTTGCACTTGATGCTCAAAGGACGTTTGCGTGCTTGCCGCTTTTTCTTCTAAATTGGCTTTAATTTTTTCCGCAGAAGCCTTTAATTCTTCCACCGTTTGGCTCAATTCAGGAGAAAGTTGCTGTAAATTAAGGTGTTCGGCTTTTTTGATGCTTTCCTGTAATTCCTGCAATTTTAATTCTTGGCTTAATTCATTTTGTACATTCGCCGCTAAGCCACGAATGGTGCGAACCCAGCCCATCACGGTACGAATCGCCACGGGCAAGCGTTTAGGGCCTAGCACCACTAAGCCCACAATAGAAATTAACAGTAATTCAGAAAAACCAATATCAAACACGGATTATGCCTGTTCTTTGTCTTTTACAGTTTCCGCTTTCGCTTGTTGTGCGTCATCGGCAATTTTTTTCGGCTCTGCAGCGGTTTCATCATCTTTCATTGCGTTTTTAAAGCCTTTCACTGCAGTCCCTAAATCTGAACCTACATTACGCAATTTTTTTGTGCCGAAGAAAACTAATACAATTAACAAAACAATGAGTAATTGCCAAATACTTACGCCACCTAAACCCATTTTTTTACTCCTATAACTAACTTAATGAAATCGTGCCAAAATATAACTTTTTTATTCATCTTGAACAATAGACAATTTGCATTATTTCACATTTTATTGATTTATCGCCACATTTTGCCTGTAGTTATAAGGCTATGGAATTATCAGTGCTATAAGCCAAAGTACCCCACCGCCCGTTAATAAACCGATATTTGCCCATAAAGGCAAGGCGGAAAATTGCCATAATGTTCCTAAAAACAGCACCGTTCCCATTATCAGCGCAAGGGCTTTTTTCGGCCAGCGTTGCTGTTTTGCCAACTTTTTATTGATTTCGTGTAACTGTTGGCGAATTTGCGTTTGCTGTTTTAACGCGTCCATTAAGGCTGCGGGGAATTGCGGCAAATGCTCGGTAATATAAGGCAGGCTAGCCTTTAAATTTTTTGCCAAGGCTTTCACGCCCATTTGTTCGTCCAACCAGTTTTGTAAGAAAGGTTTGGCGGTGTCCCATAAATCTAACTGCGGATAAAGCTGACGCCCTAAGCCTTCAATGTAAAGCAAGGTTTTTTGTAATAGCACTAACTGCGGTTGCACCTGCATATTAAATTCGCGCGCCACATTAAATAAATTGAGCAATACCTGTCCGAAGGAAATTTCCGATAAGGGCTTGGCGAAAATCGGCTCACACACTTCACGGAAAGCCTGTTCAAATTCATCAATATTGGTATCTTGCGGCGTCCAACCTGCATCAACGTGCATTTGCGCCACTCGGCGATAATCACGGTTAAAAAAGGCGACAAAACTTTCTGCTAAATAGCGTTTATCATTATCGTTCAAACGCCCAACAATACCGCAATCAATGCCAATATATTGTGGATTTTCAGGGTGTTGTGGATTCACGAAAATATTCCCTGGGTGCATATCCGCATGGAAAAAACTATCGCGGAACACTTGGGTAAAAAACACTTGCACGCCACGTTCTGCCAGCAATTTCATATCCGTGCCGTTGGCTTTTAGGGTTTCCACATCAGAAACGGGAATGCCGTAAATACGCTCCATGGTGATCACATTGCGATAGCAAAATTCTTGATACATTTCAGGAATATACAACATTGGACTATCGGCAAAGTTAGCTTTGAGCTTAATAGCATTGGCCATTTCGGTGCGTAAATCTAGTTCATCACGCAAGGTTTTTTCATATTCGCGAATCACTTCCACCGCACGCAGACGATGCCCTTCACTTGATAAACGCGGAATCCAGCTGGCAAGTTTATACATCCAGCTTAAATCTGCTTCAATTTGTGGCTGAATATTCGGGCGTAGCACTTTCAGCACTACTTCTTTCCCCGCAAGGGGCTGTGTGGCATTAAATCTTGCCGTATGCACTTGTGCGATAGAGGCGGAAGCAAGCGCGGTTTCATCAAAATCATCAAACCAAGTTTCTAATTTACCCCCAAAGGCTTGTTCAATTTGTTCGCGAGCGATTTTGCCGTCAAATGGCTCAACTTGATCTTGCAATAATGCCAATTCATCAGCGATTTCAGGTGGGAACAGATCCCGTCTTGTGGAAAGCATTTGCCCGAGCTTGATCCAAACGGGCCCGAGTTCTTGCAAGGCAAGGCGTAAACGCAAGCCAAAGGCAAGATCTTTATGCTGATTGCGTAACCAAAATAAGGTTTTTCGCCAACAGCGCAAAGGTCGCGTGTAGGCGTTATGGGGCAAGGCTTCATCAATGCCGTAAATTAAAAAAGTGCGGATAATTTTGTATAAACGTTTGAAATCTTTAAAAGTCATCAGATTAAATTCGGTTCTTTTCAAGTTGAGCTAATTTTTGTTCCACAAGTGCGGTCTGTTTTTCCAGCGTTTTTACTTGTTCGCAAAAATCTGCAATGGCAAGGCTTGGCGAGATCACTGCCCACTCCTCCGTTAAACGCTCCCCCCAATATTGCTGGCTTTGTTGCAATTTTCTTTTTGCCATCTGAGCAAAATTACGCAAAAAATTCACCGCACTTTGTGCTACCACATCACCCACAAAAGGGGAAAGCAGTTCGGCAGGATCTTTTTCTAAAAACTCCAACAAGGCAGTGAAATCTTGCAAGACTTGCAAATCCCCTTGTAGCTGAATGGATTGATCGTTCAAGTGGGCGGATAATTGCTGCTTGCTCGGCATTTGTAGCAATAGCTGCGCCTTGAGATTCACCGCACAATCCACTTCACCTTCATATTGATTGAGCAGATCAATGCGCTGTGGCGAAAAAACAAAATAAATCGGAAAATCAATTTGTTGCACATTGATTTTCAGCACCTTGCCGTTAAGTTTGCGTAAATAAATTTCGCTATGTGCGGTGCGTTTTAACAAATAATTTAGCAAGGATTCCAACGCACCGTTGAGCCATTGTGGCAGCATTAATTGTTGCAGGAAGTTCATTTTTTGCTCACTTAAAATTTATAACCACGGTGCAACGCCACAATGCCCGCGCTGAGATTGTAGTAACTTACTTGCTCGAGCCCCGCTTGCTCCATCATTGTTTTAAGATCTTCTTGTTTCGGATGCATTCGGATCGATTCGGCTAAATAACGGTAACTATCGCCGTCATTCACCACCACTTCACCGATTTTCGGCAAAATATTAAACGAATAAAAATTATAGATTTTGCTTAACGGATCTAAAATCGGTTTGGAAAATTCCAACACCAGCAAACGTCCACCGGGTTTCAGTACGCGAAACATTGAACGCAGTGCTTTGTCTTTGTCTGTAACATTACGCAACCCAAAACTGATAATCACGCAATCAAAGGTATTATCAGCAAAAGGCAAGGTTTCCGCATTGGCTTGCACATAGTCAATATTGCCCACCACGCCAAGATTGCGTAATTTATCCCGCCCCACGTTGAGCATTGAGGAATTGATGTCAGCCAAAATCACTTGCCCCGTTTCCCCCACAAGACGAGAAAACTTGGCACTGAAATCGCCCGTTCCGCCTGCCAGATCCAGCACTTTTTGCCCTTTCCGCACGCCACTGCAATCGATCGTAAATCGTTTCCAAACGCGATGAATACCGAAAGAAAGCAAGTCATTCATTAAATCATATTTATCGGCTACGGAATGAAACACGTTGGCAACGAGTTTTTGCTTTTCCGCTTTTGCCACAGTTTGAAAGCCAAAATGGGTGGTTTCTTGTTGCGCTTGCTCAACTTCAGTTGGATCAAAGTGCGGTGTATTTTGTTGCGTTTTTTGCTGAGAAGTCATAGCCTTGTCCGAAAATAATGTTAATGTCCTTAGGATAACAAAAAATAGCGGATTTCTCCGCTATTTTTTCTCCACTATTTATAACAACTGATAACAACCTGCTGATTATTTTTGTTGCGCATCAGCTTTATATAATTTCTGCTTATAAGCATAGCTGCCCCACAAGGCGTAAGCTAAGGCTTCTTTTTTCATTGCTTCGGGAATCTCCGCTGGAATGAGCTTTCCTGCTTGCGCATCATAACGGAAGCCTTGTACAGGTTGATTTTGCTGTAAAATCGCGACATCGTCCCCTTTGCGATAAGCCATTGTGCGGTCAAATTGCATTAATGCACGGTTTGGATCTTGCGGCTGGGTTAAATCATAACCGAGCATTGGATAATTGCCACTCGCTCCGATCAACGAAAGCAAAGTAGTCGGCATATCAATTTGACTCACTAAACGGTTATCACGGCGTGGTGCAATGCCCTCCCCTAAAATCAGGGCTGGAATATGGAAATGCTTGATTGGCACTAAGGCGCTGCCATTCACGCGCGAATCGTGATCGGCAATCACTAAAAACACGGTATCTTGCCAGTAATTGGATTTTTTCGCTAATTGGAAAAAATACCCCAAGGCATAATCGGCGTATTTCGCGGCATTGTTACGGGTTTGCTTAGGCTGTTCATAAAGTTCAATTTTGCCATCAGGAAACTCAAACGGATCGTGATTGCTAGACGTAAACACTAGACTAAAAAATGGCTTTCCACTTGTTTGCCATTGGCTAAATTGTTCATTGGCTTTGGCGAAAAGATCCTCATCGCTCACACCCCAAGTTGCGGTAAAGCGTGGATTTTTATAATCTTTTTCATCAATAATGGTTTCAAAACCATTGCCATAGAAAAAACTCGCCATATTGTCGAAGTGCTTTTCTCCGCCATAGATAAACGAAGTTTGATAGCCTTGTTGCTTTAAAAAATCAGCAATGGTGAAGAAATTATTTTGCGAGCCGGATAATTTCACCACCGAACGCGCTGGCGTTGGGGTAAATCCTGTAGTTACCGCTTCAATACCACGCACAGAACGTGTACCTGTGGCATAAAGATTCTCAAACAGCCAGCCTTCTTTTGCCAATTCATCAAAATGCGGAGAAAGGGGCTTGCCACCTAGGGTTTGGACGAATTGCGCACCAAGGCTTTCTTCCAAAATAATCACTAAATTTTTCGGCTTACCTTGATAGCTTGCCACGTTTTTTGTCATTGTTGGCAAGCTGTCAGAAATATAATCGCTTTCAGGTCTCCCTCTGGCTTGTTTAAGGGTTACCACCACTTCCGATAAAGGCATTTTGCCATAAATTTCGGAAGAACGATCTTCGTCTTTCATTTGCTGAATGGCAAACATTACGGAATAGCTAGAATTTAAGACCAAAGAATTCACTAAGGGATCAGAAGAAAATGCCACCATTGCAGGGTTAATACCGCGATGCTGAAAACTTGATCTCGCGCCAATAAAGGTCAGCGCACCAACAAGCAAGAAAACCACGGGCCGCCAATACCATTTTGGATAAGACACATTTTTCCATAAATTAGCGGACAGTCGCCAGAAGCCATAAGCAAAAAGTGCGGTCAAAATCGGGGTTAAAATTAACGCCATAAAATGGCCGTTTGCGAGCATAGTAAACACTTCTTTCGGATTGACTAAATATTCCACAAACAAACGGTTTGGACGGAAATCATAGGTTTCGATAAAAGCAGGCGTGGCAATTTCCATAAAAATAATAAACACACTACTTAACACGAGCCATAAGCGCACAACACCATTAGTGATTCGTCCAATGAAGCCATTACCCGCCAAAAAGCAAGTCAATAAAATAGGAAAAGCAAACAACCAACATAGGCTTGCTACATCAATCCTGATGCCTTGTAAGAATAGTGGAAGCCAGCCATTAACGGCTGAAATGCGTTCTGCCTGCCATAAACCGAGTAACAAACGGCTTAGCGACAAAATACATAAATTTATTAAAAAGAAAACAAAGAGCGGGTAAAAAATCCCGAGATATTTTTTGAGTATATTCATAAAATTGAAATCATTGAAGAATAAGTACCTGTTAGAAAGGTAATGAATCAGAAAGTTCAGTAGATTTGCGGTATTTTACTTTATTTTTCGATTGAAAATAAATCCACTAAAAAAATAATCCGCCATTACGCGGATTATCAAAACAGTTAGCCCTTCACGCCTAAATTCCCAATCTTCACACCGAGAAAGCCTAAGGCAACGGGATCTAAGTATTCGCCTAAAAATTTGAATAATTCGGTTAAATCAGTAAAAGTGCGGTTGATTTTTACTTGATCTTCCACTTTGCGGGTGAATTCGTAAGTGATCTTTTCCCCGTCAATATGGGCATCAAGCGTGATATAAATTTTCTCAAAAAAATGACTGTGCGCGCCTTCCTCACCGGGATCGCTAATTCGTACGTTCCATTCGTTGCTAAATAAACATTCTGTTCTGATTGACATAATGACTTCCTCTATTTGCTATTTTTGTTAAGAAAAACCCGATTATAAAATCTCTGTTGCCAAAAACTTGATAATCGGGCTTTTCAAAATATTTCCCTTGATGTTTCGCTTTTCGCTGATAACTGCCTTTGCCTTTTCGTTTCTTTTCAATGCGTTGGCGAAATAATTTGTCGGATAATAATGCCTGAATGGCGTTATCTCGGATTGTCCCTTTGTTATGCTGATAGGTGGTGCAACCTTGCACGTCAGCAACGGGCGCAAAAGATTTTTTCTTTTTCATCATTGCCTCTTAATAAATAAAATGGGTAAAAATAATGCCCGCTCAATGATTATGGCGGAGCGGGCGTTATTATAGCGAAGAAATTATAAAATTGCTAAAACACTTTCTGGCGGGCGGCCAATTTTGGCTTTTTCGCCATTCACTACAATAGGACGCTCAAGCAAGGCAGAATGCTGTGCAATAGCTTCCAGCAGCTGATTTTCGGTGGGTTCAGGATTATCAAGCTGTAAAGTGCGGTATAAATCGTCCTTAGTTCTCATCATTTCTCGCACGCTGTTAAGCTGTAACTTTTGCGCGAGCTGTTGCAAAAACTCAACGGAATATTGCTTTTCTAAATAAAGCTCGATCTCTGGCTCAATCCCCTGCTGTTGCAATAAGGCAAGGGTTTCGCGGCTTTTGGAACAACGTGGGTTGTGATAAATTTTAACAGTCATAGAAAATTCCTTTTATTAGGGGCTGTTGATAATTCATTTTACATTTGAGCTGGTAGCTATTTTTTGTGAGAACAAGGCGAACGGGGTGAAGTTTAGCTATTCTAAACGAACCGCGTTCAACACAGTTATCACAAAAAATAGTTCCAGCCCTTTGGGTTAGGTTTAAAATTAGCACACTCTTTGTCGTCATTCTAAATCGCTGCGATTGTGCTAATTTTAAACAATAACTCAAATGTAAAATGAATTATCAACAGCCCCTCATATAAATCCCCCTGATTTTACCTTATAATCAGCACAAATTCTCGCCGAAAGGAGCTTTTATGTTAGAAATGTTGAAAAATTGGTATAAGCGCCGATTTAGTGATCCGCAGGCAATGGCCTTACTCGCCATTTTGCTGTTTGGCTTTATCGCCATTTATTTTTTTAGTGATTTACTTGCGCCGTTATTGGTGGCCATCGTGCTGGCTTATTTGCTGGAAATGCCAATCCGCGTGCTAAATGAAAAACTCAAATTCCCCCGCCTACTAGCCACCATTTTAGTGCTTGGCGGCTTTATTAGCATTGTGCTGATTATCGCGCTGGTACTCATTCCAACATTGGTGAATCAAACTATTAACTTGTTTAGCGAATTGCCACATATGTTTAATTCGCTCAATGATTGGCTACTTTCCTTGCCGGAGCATTATCCTGAAGTGGTGGATTACCAAATGATCGACAGCTTTTTCACTAGCGTGAAAAGCAAAATTTTAGGCTTTGGTGAATCAGCGCTCAAACTCTCGATTTCGTCTATTATCAGCCTTGTGAGCCTAGGCATTTACGCATTCCTTGTGCCATTAATGGTGTTCTTCTTATTGAAAGATAAACAAGAATTACTAACTTACATCAGCGGGTTTTTACCACGCAACCGCAAACTAGCCGATAAAGTATGGCAAGAAATGCAAAAACAAATCGCCAATTATATTCGCGGCAAAATTATTGAAATTCTAGTGGTTGGGGTGATTACTTATGCAATCTTCCTGTTTTTCGATCTGCGTTATGCCTTGTTGCTCGCCGTTGCCGTGGGGCTATCCGTGCTAGTGCCTTATGTGGGCGCGGTGTTAGTAAGCATTCCTGTGGCGTTAGTAGCAATGTCGCAATTCGGTATTACCCCGACCTTCTGGTCATTAATCGCCGCTTATGTGATAAGCCAAATTTTAGACGGAAACTTGCTTGTGCCATTTTTATTCTCTGAAGCGGTAAACCTTAATCCGCTGACCATTATTGTCGCCGTGCTGATTTTCGGTGGATTATGGGGCTTCTGGGGCGTGTTCTTTGCGATCCCGCTTGCAACCTTGGTTAAAGCCGTGGTGCATTCTTGGCCTTCCGATGAAAGTGCGGGGCAAAATTAAGGGATTTTTATCTCAAAAACGCCCATACAAAAGTGCGGTGAAAATTTTTTGACTTTTTATTTGCATAGTTATGCAAAAAACATTAATATTATTTCAACTTTAAATTTAGAGCTAACAACAAAAATGACCATTAGTGTAAAAAATCTCAATTTTTTCTACGGTTCATCGCAAGCCCTGTTTGACATTAACTTAACGGCGGAAGATGGCGATACCGTGGTTTTATTAGGGCCAAGTGGTGCAGGAAAAAGTACGCTAATTCGCACCTTAAACTTATTAGAAGTGCCAAAGTCTGGTGAATTGGTGATTGCCAACAATAAATTTGACCTTTCTGCGGCAACGGCAAATCCAAAACAAATGCGTCAATTACGCCAAGATGTGGGAATGGTATTCCAGCAATACAATCTATGGCCGCATTTAACCGTTATTGAAAATTTAATCGAAGCGCCCATAAAAGTGCTTGGATTAGATAAAGAAACGGCGAAAAAACAAGCCCTTGAATTGCTTGCCCGTTTACGTTTAGAAGAATTTGCTGATCGCTTTCCATTACATCTTTCTGGTGGACAGCAACAGCGTGTGGCGATTGCCCGAGCATTAATGATGAAACCGCAAGTTTTATTATTTGATGAACCAACCGCCGCGCTCGATCCTGAAATTACGGCGCAAGTGGTGTCCATTATTCAGGAATTACAAGAAACGGGCATTACCCAAGTGATTGTTACCCACGAAGTTTCTGTGGCACAGAAAGTGGCAACCAAAGTGGTGTATATGGAAAAAGGCCATATCATCGAAATGGGCGATGCAAGCTGTTTTATGCAGCCTAAAACGGAACAATTTAAACAATATTTATCTCATTCACATTAAGGAATTACACAATGAAAAAATTACTTTTAGCAACCCTTTTAGCAAGTTCAGCAGCAATGGCGCAAGCACAAGATATTACTTTTGCAATGGAGCCAAGCTATCCGCCATTTGAATTAACCAATGAAAAAGGTGAAATCGTTGGTTTTGATGTGGATATTGCTAACGCAATTTGTAAAGAAATCGAAGCTACTTGCCACTTCAAAAGCCAAGCTTTTGACGCACTCATTCCAAGCTTAATTAAAGGCCGTGGGTTTGATGCTGCAATTTCTGCTATTGATATTACCGAAGCGCGCGCAAAACAAGTGGCATTCAGCCAACCTTACTACGAAAGCTCAGCAAGTTTCATCGCAGTAAAAGGTAAAGCAGATTTGGCTACAGCAAAAACCGTGGGCGTGCAAAATGGGACAACTTACCAACAATATGCTAACGCAGAAGCCAAACAATACACGGCAAAATCTTACGCAAGCTTGCAAGATGCCATTCTTGACTTAAAAAATGGGCGTATCGATTTGATTTTCGGTGATACTGACGTATTGCGTGATATGTTCGAGAAAAACCCTGAATTAACTTTCGTTGGCGAGCGTGTTACGGATAAACGTTACTTCAACAACGGTTTAGGTATCGCGGTAAATAAATCTAACACTGCTTTAGTAGAAAGCCTAAACAAAGGTATCGAAGCCATTAAAGCAAACGGCGAATACCAAAAAATTTACGATAAATGGATGACTAAATAATCGCTATGTTTGTGGATTATCTTCCTTTAATGTACACCGCAACCCTAATGACCTTAGGGTTAGCGGTGTGTTCCTTATTATTAGGGCTCGTTTTATCGCTCATTTTTGTTAGCCTAGAAATGAGCAAATGGCAATGCGTGCGTAAACCGAGTGCCGTTGTTATCACCCTTTTGCGTGGTTTGCCTGAAATTTTGGTGGTTTTCTTAATTTATTTTGGCATTCCTGAAGTGTTGGAATTAATCACTGGAAAATATTTGGAGCTTAGCCCATTCTTTTGTGGGGTGTTGGCGTTATCCATTATTTTTGCCGCCTATGCTTCACAATCCTTGCGTGGTGCCATTCAAGCCATTCCCCTTGGGCAATGGGAATCAGGCGCGGCTCTTGGTTTAAGCCGTAGCTACACTTTTTTGCATATCATTATGCCGCAAGTTTGGCGACACGCTTTACCGGGCTTGAGCAATCAATGGTTAGTGCTATTAAAAGATACCGCCCTCGTTTCATTGATTGGGGTACACGATTTAATGCGTCAAGCAGAATTAATTAACACCAGAACCCACGAACCTTTCACTTGGTATGGCTTTGCTGCATTGATGTATTTAGTGATTACGCTTATCAGCCAAGTGCTAATCCGTAAGCTCGAATGGCGTTTTACCCGCTTTGAAAGAGGAGTGGAATAATGATTCACGATTATTTCATCACCATCGCACAGGGGATTCCAACAAGCCTATTGCTTACGGTTTCTGCGCTCTTTTTTGCATTTATTTTAGCCATTGCCTTAACCTTTATTCTTGCAATGGAAAATAAACTGCTAAAAAGTGCGGTGAATATTTTCCTAACTTTATTCACTGGCACACCACTATTAGTGCAATTCTTCTTAATTTATTACGGCCCAGGACAATTCCAATGGATCGTGGAAAGCCCCGCGTGGACGCTGTTGTCTAATGCGTGGTTTTGCGCAATGCTCACCCTTGCGCTAAACAGTGCGGCTTATTCCACACAATTATTTTACGGCGCAGTGAAAGCGATCTCAAAAGGACAATGGGAAAGTTGTGCTGCACTTGGCTTAAGCCGTTGGCAAACGCTGAAAATCTTAATTCCTTATGCCTTAAAACGCGCCTTGCCGTCTTACAGCAATGAAATCATTTTGGTATTTAAAGGCACATCGCTTGCTTCAACCATTACCATTTTAGATATTATGGGCTATGCAAGACAGCTTTACGGCACAGAATATGACGCACTCACCATTTACGGCATCGCAGGTGTCATCTACCTTGCCATTACAGGCATCGCCACATTATTACTACGCAAACTAGAAAATAGAGTGTTGGTGTTTGAAAGATTGGAAGTGGAAAAAAGTTAATTTTCATCTAAAAACGGATCACAATGATCCGTTTTTTTACACTACATACAATTCATTATTCCCATTCTTATAAGGCACATTGCTACCTTTATCTCGCATTAGTTTTAGTACATCTACTCAGAGAAACTATGGAGATCTAAATATGCTTAAAATAACAAACTTTTATTTACTGGGTGAATAGAGAGAGAAATTAACTAACTGTTTTTATTGATCTTTTTAAAAGATAAAGGTTATTTATAAGGTTGGTTGGTGCCCCCAACAGGACTTGAACCTGTGACCAATCGATTATGAGTCGACTGCTCTAACCGACTGAGCTATGGGGGCGGTGAGAACGGCAAGATTATAGGCGAAAGTGATGCTAAAGTCTAGAATATGGCTGTTAGGCGGCGTAATTTTCGCCAATTTTAATTTGCACTTAGCTCACCTTTTGGTTAATAAATCGCATACCTTCTGGCGAGACTTCTAGAACAGAAGAAGTTTCGCCCCAATCGCCCAATACAACTCGTTCAAAGTGCGGTGGGATTTTATGCAAATTTTGTCGATGCGTATGCCCGTGGATCAGCTGTGGCACGTTAAATTGTTGCATTGTTTGCAACACGAAATCCGCATTCACGTCCATAATTTGATTGGATTTATGTTGCTTATCCTGTTTGCTTTTAGCACGAATTTTTTCGGCAATTTTTAACCGCACTTTTAAAGGCAAATGCAAAAAAAGCCATTGACGCCATTTTTGATGCACTTTTTTACGATAGCGTTGATAAGCCACATCATCAATGCAAAGGGTATCGCCGTGGCAAAGCAAGGTAGGCGTGCCATATAAATCAATCACTTGATAGGTTGGTAACAGCGTTAAACCGCAAGATTGGGCAAATTTTTTGCCGATAAGAAAATCACGATTGCCGTGCATAAAATAGCATTTCACGCCTTTTTCCGTTAAGTGGCGAATTTGCTGTTTCACCAAATCAATCAAAGGGGAATGGTCATCATCACCAATCCAAAAATCAAAAAGATCGCCTAAAATATACAAACTTTCCGCATCTTTGGCTTGATTTTGCATAAAATCCACAAAAAGTGCGGTTAAATCTGGGCGATTTTCGCTTAAATGTAAATCTGCAATAAAATAGGTCTTTGCCATTGTTGAATATCTTTGGGAAGAATGAAATTGCTTGATAGCCTAGCATTTTTTTAGCGGATTGATACAAATATTTGCGGATTTTCGCTATACTTGAGCAAATTTTTTTCAGGGTATGTGTTTATGCTAAAACTTCTTCGCATTATTGTGGTTGTGCTATGCTGTATTTTAATTTGTTTGCTCGGCACGATTTATTCTCTCATTCGTTTCAGAAATCCAAGTAACGTGGGTGATGTAGCGCGTTGCTTCGGGCGTTTGTATCCCCTTTTCGGTTTGCAAGTGGAACATCGTTTCCCTGCCAATGCGGAAAATATCGGGCCGTGTATTTACATTGGTAATCACCAAAATAACTACGATATGGTCACCATTTCTTATATGGTGATGCCGCGCACCGTGAGTGTCGGAAAAAAAAGCCTGATTTGGATCCCGTTCTTCGGCATTTTATACTGGGCATCGGGTAACATTTTTTTAGATCGTGATAACCGCTCCAAAGCACATAGCACAATGACTCAACTGGCTGAACGCATTAATCGTGATAAGCTTTCTATTTGGATGTTCCCTGAGGGCACGCGTAGCCGTGGGCGTGGTTTGCTGCCATTTAAAACCGGCGCGTTTCACGCTGCCATTGCCGCTGGTGTGCCGATTGTGCCAGTAGTTTGTTCCACCACGCAAAATAAAATCGATCTTAACCGTTGGGATAATGGCAAAGTGATCTGTGAAATGTTGCCGCCTGTGGATACTTCAGCTTACACCAAAGATAATGTGCGTGAATTGGCGAGCTATTGCCATTCTTTAATGCAACAACGAATCAACGAACTTGATGCGGAAATTGCCGCCAGCCAAGCTCAACAAGACGCCACAAAATAAAATGAATCATTTTTCTCGCCGTCAATTTTTCAAAACCGCCCTCACTGCGGGGGCTTTTTCAGCCATTCCTGCGCCATTATGGGCGGCCGATCGCCAGCCTTTGCGCGTTCCCCCCCTTATGGAAACTCGCCGTGGCAAGCCTGTTTTTTTAGAAATAAACAGCGCGCAAACCCAATTAGAGCGGGGAAAAACCAGCGAAGTGTGGGGATTTAATGGTAATTATTTAGGCCCAACATTAAAAATGCGCCAAGGGGATTTTGCCAAGCTGAACTATCGCAATAGCTTGTCGCAAATGGTTGCGCTAGCCATTCAAGGACTGCAAGTGAGCGCTGAATCACTGGGTGGCGTTTCCCACCCTTTCAAACAAGGGCAAGGCTGGTCGCCTATTCTGCCGATCACTCAGCCGGCTTGCACTTGCTGGTATTCCGCTTGCACCTTAGGGCATTCCGCTTATCAAACTTACCGTGGCTTGCTCGGATTGTGCATTATTGAAGATAACGAAAGCCGTAAATCGAGCTTGCCACAAAAATATGGCGTAAACGATATTCCTTTGATTTTGCAAGATATGCAATTAAATGATGAAGGGGTGCAATTATTCCAACAAAATCGACCGCACTTTTTCGGCAATCGTTTATTTGTCAATGGGCAAGAAGCCCCTTATTTAGAAGTGCCGCGCGGCGTTGTGCGTTTACGTTTGCTGAACGCTTCCCTTTCGCGCCGTTATGAATTACGCTTTGATGACGAGCGCGATTTCCAACTCATCGCTCTTGATCAAGGCTTTTTACCACAAGCGAAAACCACAAAGGTACTTTTTCTTGCACCGGGCGAACGTGCTGAAATTCTTGTTAATCTCAATGAGGGGGAAAACGCCACCTTAATTGTGGGGAAAAAACGAAATTTCTTCAGTAAACTCACAGGCTTTTTCGCTAGCGATGAAGAATTGCTCGACAACACTGTGCTTGAGCTACGCCCACAAGGCTTAAGCAGTGCCTTTGCACAAAACAACACAATGCAGTTTAACACCGATGCACCGCAAGCATTAAAGGCGGAAGTTCGCCGTGAACGTCAGTTCCAACTTGATGCGAATAATGGAATGCTCAATCAACAACGTTTCGATCCTAGACGCATTGATGTAAATGCCGAATTAAACAGCACGGAACGCTGGACAATCACTAGCAACGAACCTGCAGGATTTAAAATTCAGGGGGCAAAATTTATCATTGAAAGCATTAATGATAAGCCTGTGGCAGAAAGCGATCTGGCGTGGAAAGACAGCCTCTGGATTGAGGGCAAAGTGCAGATTTTAGTTCGCTTTCAACAGCCGTCTTCTAACGGCCACCCTTTCACCTTTGGCGCGGCAGATCTGATGGCAGCAGACAAAGGTTGCTTAGGCTTAATGGTGGTGCAATAAAGGAAATAACGCCAAGTTATGTGATATGCCCCTTTAATCTAAAAGTGCGGTTGAATTTTTGTGAATTTTTTTGTTAAATCAAACAAGATTTAGGAAGTTAAAATCAGTTAAGGTTTCGTTATGTGTCAGCTATTAGGAATGAATTGCAATACGCCCACCGATATTGTGTTCTCTTTTGAAGGATTTCGCCGCCGCGCAGGGCTTACCGATAGCCATTCTGACGGTTTCGGCATCGCCTTTTTTGAAGGCAAAGGCGTGCGTATTTTTCGCGATAACCAAGCCGGGCATAGTTCCCCCATTGCAGATTGTGTCAAACAATATCACATTAAATCTTTCAACGTGATTGCCCACATTCGCAAAGCCACACAAGGCGAGGTAACCATTGAAAACACCCACCCATTTATTCGTGAAATTTGGGGCGAAAACTGGGTATTTGCGCACAACGGCAATTTGACAAGTTTCCCTGATATGTCGGAAAGTTTTTGCCAGCCCATTGGTTCAACCGACTCAGAAGCCGCTTTTTGCTATATGGCTGAACAACTTAAAAATCGCTTTCGTAAAAAGCCCACAGAAGAACAAATTTTCCAAGTTATTCAAGAAATTACCAAAGAATTAGCACAAGGTGGCACGCTGAATTTTATTCTTTCTAATGGTGAATGGATGATCGCCCACTGCTCCACCAATTTACATTACATCACACGCAAAGCCCCTTTTGGCACAGCACAACGCATTGATGATGACGGTGTAATTGACTTCCGCCAACATACCACAGAAAAAGATAAGGTTACCATTATTACCACCTTCCCCCTTACCAAGAATGAAACTTGGACAAAAATGGAACACGGCGGTTTTGTGTTTTTCAAAGATGGCGATAAAGTTTACGAAGTACTTGGCACGCCGAAAGAAGCTATTGATGATGGCACATTAGGTGATGCGCGAAAAATCGCCTGTGGTTAATCTTGGACTTTAAATCATTATCCATAAAAAAGAGCGGTAATTTTTGATCTGCACCCCAAAAGTTGGACTAAACAACCAACTGATTAAGGTGCAGATTTTTTATGACTAAATATACTCAACATTTCAAACAACAAGTGCTCGACTTTTATCATCAAAATGGAAAAAACCGTTCGCTTACTCGCCAGTATTTTCAGCTTCCTCAAAGAACGTTAGCACGTTGGATTGCGAAATTTAATCATAATGGAATCAATGGATTAGCTGTGTTAGGTAAAAAACGATATTATTCTGTTGAGTTTAAATTAAAGGTTATTCAAGCTATCAAAAAAGGCCAGTGCTCCGCTGAGGCCGCCTGCTTTCGCTTTGATATCCCCAGTTCAGGGATAATTAGTCAATGGTTGCAACGCTTTGAAAAACAAGGTATAGATGGGTTATTACTCAAACCTAAAGGTCGTCCAAGTATGAAACTCAACTCGCCTAAAATGCCACCAACGCCCAAAACAGAAGAAGAACGCTTGCGTTACCGAATTTTGGAATTAGAAGCGGAGAATGCAATGCTAAAAAAGTTGCAGGAACTCAACCAACAAAAAATGCAGAAAAAGCCGTCATCGTAAATGCCTTACGCTCGCGTTTCCCGTTGGAATTGTTACTCAGGCTAATCGGATTGGCACGCAGTTCGTTCTTTTATCATCTCAAGCCAAAGGCAGATAAAAATGTAGTGATTTCACAGAAAATAGAGGAAATTTATCGCAAAAATGACGAAAATTATGGTTATCGTCGAATTACCTTGGAATTAAGGAAATACTTGATTATCAACCACAAAAGGGTGCTAGCGATAATGCAACGTTTGGGGTTAAAAGGAAAAAGTAAGCAGAAAAAATATCGTTCTTACCAAGGCAAAGTGGGACACATTGCCGATAATCTGTTGCAACGGGATTTTACGGCAACGATGCCGAATGAGAAGTGGGTAACGGATATCACCGAGTTCAAATGTGCGGAAGGCAAAGTGTATTTATCGCCGATTAAAGACTTGTTTAATAACGAAATTATTGCTTATGATGTGGCGAGAAGTCCGAGTTTTGAGCAGATAACCAGAATGTTGACCCAGGCGGTGAACCGATTAGCGGGGGAAAAACCGATACTGCATTCCGACCAAGGGTGGCAGTATCAAATGATGGGTTATCGGGAGATATTGAAAAAACACGGTATTACGCAAAGTATGTCGAGAAAAGGCAATTGCCTTGATAATGGTGCGATGGAAAGCTTTTTCGGGCGATTGAAGACGGAATGTTACTTTGGCAAGCGGTTTGAAACCTTTGAACAGCTTGAAAAAGTGATTCACGAGTACATTCATTACTACAATAATGAGCGTATTCAAGTGAAGCTCAAAGGACTAAGCCCTGTGGAATACAGAACTCAGTCCTTGAATTAAATTAGAATATAGTCTAACTTTTTGGGGGCAGATCATTTTCACCGCTCTTTTTCTTGCCAATCTCACTAAATTAGTGCTTACCGCCACAGCAACCACCACCGTGATGGTCGTGATCGTGGTCGTGATGATGGTGATGACCGCCACAACCACAACCGTGGCCTTGCTCATCGCTATCACCGTGTCCACCGCAGCAGCCACCTTCTTGGTGAATATGCCCGTGTGCGATTTCTTCTAAGGTCGCTTCACGAGTTCCTACCACTTCTACATCGAATAATAACTCTTGACCAGCAAGCATATGGTTTCCATCCACCACGACATCCTTATCACCGACTTCCGTGATCACCACTGGCAATGGACCGACATCGGTTTCTGCGATAAAACGCATTCCAGCAACAAGCTCATCTACACCAACAAACACTTCTTTTGGCACACGTTGCACTAAATTTTCATTATATTCCCCGTAACCTTCATCCGGTTTAACGCGAACCTCAAATTTATCCCCAACAGATTTACCTTCAAGGGCCTTTTCTAACCCGATCACCAAGTTATTATGTCCTTGTAAATACTCTAATGGTTGATTTACTGGCGCTTCATCTACAAGCACACCATCTTGAGTACGAACTTGATAAGCAATGCTCACCACTACATTTTTTGCAACTTTCATTTTAGACCTCATTGGCTTATTTAAAACAAGCCCTATTGTATCGAAAATAGGGCGAACTGTCATTATTCCTGAATAAGCTGAATTTTCGCCTCAATACTTGCGCGCACATTCGCTTTTCCATTACTAAGCTGAACCTCGCTTGAAGCGGGACTGGCCATTTTTGCCATTGCTGCGTAAGGGCGAGCCACAAAACGTCCACTTTCCATCGGGGTACGAATATTCAAATTCACAATTTGATAGCCTTTCGCCCCTAAAGATTGCTGAATTAATGTGGCTTTGCGGTTTAGTCGCGTCAGCGCTTGTTGCATCATTTGATCTTCTACTTGACTAATCGCCGCAGAAGAAACTTCAGAATCCACATATTCGATCGCTAAAATGCCATTTAGCTCAGTGATCGCTTTTGACAAACTTTCGCTATTTTTGCTTTGCAACGCTAGCTGTCCGCGCGCAACCCAGCCATTTTGCTTACCTTTATCATCGTAGCGAATCTGCGTGCTACGCGAATTATCACGCAATTCCACATCAGGGTAGGCTTTCAAAATCTCAAAAGCACGATTAATTTTTTTGCTCACTTCATTATTTGCCGCCGCTAAATCTTTATTTTCCGCTTGTGTAAATAACGTGGCTTTTAACAAATCGTGCGAAATCTCCTGCTCCACCTCCACTGAAAAACTGACGATATTCTGTTTTTCTACCGATTCTGCTGAAAATGCCGTCAAAGGCAAGGCCAATAATACTAATGATAAATAACCTAAACGCATAAAATTCCTTATTGTTACAATAAAATGGGTTCTGTACATAGACAATGGTTAGCTAAAATAGTTCCCCCTAATCCATTGCTAAATCCTTTCTGACTATTTTATTACAGATAAAAATATGCTAAAAATTCACCGCACTTTTCACAACTTTTTCATACACTGAGCCATCAAAATGACAATTTCTGCTGATAGCGTAATAAAACAAATCGCGCAAAAATATCAAATTCAACCCGAATATTTATGGAAACAATTTCCCCAATATGCAGTTTTCCGCCATATCAAGAACCGTAAATGGTTCGCTATTTTAATGAATATCAGCGCTGAAAAAATCGGCTTAAACGGCTCAGAAATTCTTTGGGTACTAAATGTCAAAGCCGCTCCTGAAATGATTGGCGCGCTACGAATGATAAAAGGAATTTATCCCGCCTATCATATGAATAAAACTCATTGGGTAAGTTTAAATCTCACTGAGATTGATGAGAAATTGTTATGGGAGCTGGTGGCGGAGAGTTTTGGCTTGATAGAAAATAAATAGACCGCGTTCCCCTAGCTTTCAATCAAGGTAGTTCCCCTACTCCACCTTAAACCGATAAATCACCTGATTTGCTGAACCACGCCAAATAAGCGCAGGATCGGCTTGTTCTTTGATAAATTTGCCGTCAATGAGAACATCAATATAGGGCAGCATTTGGCGTTGGAGATCGTTAAGTTCGGCGAGTTTGTAGCCTGTCCAAAGCCAAATGTCTTTATCTGGGCATTCTGTTTTGACCCGTTTGACTAAGGCGAGCAAGGTCGGCACGTTTCTCGGGTGTAAGGGATCGCCGCCTGATAAGCTAAGCCCTTGCCGTTTAATCCGTTGATCTTGTAGATCGCGAATAATTTGATCTTCCATTGCTTTATCAAAGGGAACGCCTGCACTGAATGACCAGCTTTTTTGGTTGTAACAGCCTTTGCAAGCGTGTTCACAGCCGCTCACAAATAAAGTGCAACGCGTGCCTTCGCCGTTTACGATGTCAACGGGATAATATTGGAGGTAGTTCATTTTATTTTTTATCTTAAATAATTAATTTTTTCTTTGTGATTAATAACGGGTTTCGCCGTTGGAGACCTACTTTATTTTGCGTTCCTGAACGAAGAAAGTGAGTTTTAGTTTCATCGTTAAATCACTTTTTTCTTTGTAATTAATAACGGATTTCGCTGTTGGCGACTTTCTTTCTTTTGCTTACCCAAAAGAGAGTAAGCAAAGAAAAGAACCCCGATCATCGTCAAATTTCTCTTACTTCCAGACTGCGTTATTTTGTCTTGCCGTACTGGAGTTCTGTCTTCAACAAAATTCCTTGTCTGTAAGTGAGAAATTTGACGAACTCACTTTTCCTCATTCCAATAAAATTTTCTTCACGAAAAGTAAGCCCATACTCGCTACGCTGCGTTCAGGCGTTACTTTTCTAAAAATTTTATCTCCATTCGGGCGGTTTGGACGGGGAAATTCGGTTGGGGCAAATTTAAAGTGCGGTGGAAATTCTTTGAATTTGTTAGAAGTTAGAAAGTACAAAGAAAATTTTCTCGCCCCAGCCACGGCGTGGCTGTGTTATCTAACCACCTACGGCTCGTAGGTGGTAAAGTTAAGAACAAATCTCCCCTAACCCCTCTTTGCTAAAGAGGGGGATTGGTAGGTGCAACCTATTGAAAGCGTGTCATAATCTCCCGTGTAAATTGCCTTCATTTTTAACAAATTTTTAGAAAAGTAACGCCTGAACGCAGCGTAGCGAGTATGGGCTTACTTTTCGTTAAGAAAATTTGTTAAAAATGAAGATTAGCAATTTAGTCGGGGGCTTTTTTCTTTGCCTACTTTCTTTTGAGCAAGCAAAAGAAAGGAAGTCGCCAACGGCGAACCCCGTTATTAATCCCAAAGAAAAAAGAAATTTAACCCTTAAACAAAAATTCTCACGTCATTCCTCACCTATAAATGCTTCACTCTTCTTTTCACCTCTTCCTGCTTTCCTGCATTAAACGGTCTGGCGTCTGGGCTGCCTAGGTAGCCGCAGACTCGGCGGGTGACGGAAACTTTTTCGCTGTCGTGGTTGCCGCATTTAGGGCAGGTGAAGCCTTTGCTGGTGCAGTGAAATTCGCCAGTGAAACCACATTCATAGCATTCATCAATCGGTGTGTTAGTGCCGTAGTAAGGCACGCGGTCGTAGCTGTAATCCCAGACATCTTCTAAGGCTTTGAGATTGTGCTGAATATTGGGATATTCGCCGTAGCAAATAAATCCGCCGTTCGCCAGTGGTGGGTAAGGCATTTCAAAATCCAGTTTGTCGTAAGGATTAACCTTTTTCTCCACATCTAAATGATAGCTGTTGGTGTAATAGCCTTTGTCGGTTACACCTGTTATCACGCCAAATTGTTTGGTGTCTAAACGACAGAAACGATCGCATAAATTTTCGCTTGGGGTGGAATAAAGGCTAAACGCGTAACCAGTTTCTTGTCGCCATTGTTTGGTGGCTTGGGCTAAATATTCCACAATCGCAATGCCTTTTTGTCGCAATTGTTCATCATCGTAAATATGATGCTGCGGATAAAGCGCGTTGATGGTTTCGTGAATGCCAATATAGCCAAGAGAAATGGAAGCACGTCCATTTTTGAAGATCTCCGCCACGTTGTCATCAGCTTTCAATCGCACGCCACACGCTCCTTCCATATATAAAATAGGGGCAACTCGTGCTTTGGTGTTTTCAAGGCAAGCAATGCGTGTCATTAAGGCTTTTTTCGCGATGGCAAGGCGTTCATCAAGTAAGGCATAAAAACGCTGCTCATCGCCTTTGGCTTCAAGCGCGATACGCGGTAAATTCAGGCTAACTACGCCAAGGTTGTTGCGTCCATCGTGCTGTAATTCGCCCTCTTGTTCATACGCGCCTAAAAAACTGCGGCAGCCCATTGGGGCTTTGAAAGAGCCTGTTACTTTGACCACTTGTTCATAATTGAGTATATCGGGATACATTCGTTTAGAAGCACATTCCAACGCCAATTGTTTGATGTCGTAATTAGGATCGCCAGCTTGTTGGTTTACGCCTTTTTTAATGGTAAAGACCAATTTCGGGAAAACGGGGGTTTTGTGATTTTTACCTAAGCCACGAATGCGGTTGCGCAAAATGGCTTGCTGAATTAAACGCGCTTGCCAGCTCGTGCCTAAACCAAAACCAAAGGTAACAAAAGGGGTTTGTCCGTTGGACGTGTGAAGCGTATTCACTTCATATTCCAAGGATTGGAACGCATCAAAACAATCTTTTTCAATCAACGCCTTGGCATAATTTTCAGGCTCAGGTACATTCCATTGCTGGGCAGTTTTTAAATGCTTTTCATAACTCAGTTGCACATAGGGTGCAAGCACTTCATCAATGCGATTAATGGTTGTACCGCCGTAAATATGGCTCGCGACTTGGGCAATAATCTGTGCGGTAACCGCTGTTGCCGTCCCGATGGATTTCGGTGGTTCAATTTCTGCATTGCCCATTTTAAAACCTTGGGTGAGCATTCCTTTGAGATCCACCAACATACAATTAAACATTGGGAAGAATGGCGCATAGTCCAAATCGTGATAATGAATTTCCCCTTTTTCGTGGGCTTCCACCACATCACGCGGCAGAATGTAACGCTTAGCATAATGTTTCGCTACAATGCCTGCCAGCAAATCCCGCTGCGTTGGGATCACTTTGGCGTCTTTGTTAGCATTTTCATTGAGCAATTCCACATTGCTTTGCTCAATCAGCCCTTCAATTTCACGCGTAAGCTGGCTACGCTTTTCCCGCGCTAAATCACGATCGTGGCGATATTCAATATAGGCGCGTGCTACTTGCGGATAATCACTCGCCATTAACTGATTTTCAACCAGCCGCTGAATGTCGTGAATGTCAATTTCCTGCTGATACTTAGCAAAAATGCCATTGGCAACCTGTTGCCCCATTTTTTGCCAATAATCGTCCTGTTCAATGCCAACCGCTAATGCCGCTTTACGAATAGCATTGATGATGCGCTGAATATCGAATTGTGCGCGTGAACCATCGCGTTTAATCACAAAAAACGAACTCATTGTACAACCCCTATATCTTGTGTCTTTCTAATCTTGGAAGCACTATATATAGATATTTTACTAAATTCAACTGGCTGAAATGATGTATAAAAAGATGCTTTTTTAGCCAAAAAACAGGTGAATTTATTGATTTTTCAGGCCTATTTTATGAAGAAAAGATGAGAACAATTCTCAATAAATCACAATATTATTTGATCTAAATCAAATAATATAAAAATAAAGTGCGGTGAAAAATTCGTAAATTTTTTCTATTTTGCCCTAAAAAAACTAATGCGAAAGATAAATTAATATCAAGCATACCTTTTTGGCAATGTGATCTAGTTCAAACATTTCTCCCAATGAAATCCGTATAATATAGGCACTTTCTACCAAAATAGGGGTATAAAAATGAAAGATGTAAGAACAGAAGTGGATTTATTAGGTGAACGCGAAGTGCCAAATGATGCCTACTGGGGCATTCACACGTTGCGCGCAATGGAAAATTTCAACATTTCAGATGATACCATTTCTGATGTGCCAGAATTTGTACGCGGAATGGTGATGGTGAAAAAAGCCACCGCGCTAGCCAATGGTGAGCTAGGGGCTATTCCGAAAAAAATTGCCAATGCCATTGTCAAAGCCTGTGATGAAGTGCTAGAAAATGGACGCTGTATGGATCAATTCCCAACAGATGTGTATCAAGGCGGTGCAGGCACTTCCGTGAATATGAACACCAATGAAGTGATTGCTAACCTTGCGTTGGAATTGCTCGGGCATAAAAAAGGCGAATACGACATTATCGATCCAATGGATCACGTTAATGCCAGCCAATCCACCAATGACGCCTACCCAACGGGCTTCCGCATTGCGGTATATAACAGCATTATGCACTTGCTGAAAAATATCCGCTATCTACAAAAAGGTTTTGAAGCCAAAGCCAAAGAGTTTGCCGATGTGCTAAAAATGGGACGCACCCAATTACAAGATGCCGTGCCAATGACCGTAGGGCAAGAATTTAAAGCTTTCTCTGTGTTATTGGAAGAAGAAGTGCGTAACCTAAAACGCACAGCAAAATTACTGCTTGAAGTTAATCTTGGCGCAACCGCCATTGGTACGGGCTTAAACACTCCTGAAGGCTATGCGGAACTGGCGGTGAAATACCTTGCTGAAGTAAGCCAACTGCCTTGTGTGCCTTCTGAAAACCTAATCGAAGCCACTTCCGACTGCGGCGCTTATGTGATGGTTCACAGTGCCTTAAAACGCACCGCGGTGAAATTATCCAAAGTGTGTAATGACTTACGTCTTTTATCTTCAGGTCCAAGAGCAGGGCTAAATGAAATCAACTTGCCAGAATTACAAGCAGGTTCGTCCATTATGCCAGCTAAAGTAAACCCTGTTGTGCCAGAAGTGGTGAACCAAGTGTGCTTTAAAGTGATCGGTAACGACACCACCGTAACTTTCGCCGCCGAAGCTGGGCAATTACAGCTTAACGTAATGGAACCAGTGATTGGTCAAGCAATGTTTGAATCCATTTCACTTCTTAGCAATGCGTGTGTGAACTTGCGTGATAAATGCGTGAATGGCATCACCGTAAACGCAGACGTATGCCGTAACTATGTACTAAATTCTATCGGCATTGTTACTTATCTCAATCCGTTTATCGGCCACCACAATGGTGATATTGTCGGTAAGATTTGTGCAGAAACAGGCCGAAGCGTGCGCGAAGTGGTGCTAGAACGTGGCTTGCTCACAGAAGAGCAACTTGACGATATTCTCTCTTTAGAAAATCTGATGAATCCGCGTTACAAAGCGAAAAAATTCCTTGATGAATAAGCTGAGATAGCACTATTAACATAACAAAAGTGCGGTGGAAAAAATGGAAATTTTTCACCGCACTTTGTTTTTCTGATTGCACGCTTATCAATGCGAATTAATGGGCTTCGTCCCAGTTATTGCCCACGCCCACATCGACAATCAGTGGCACAACAAGCTCTGCGGCATTTTCCATTAGGGATTGAATGAGATCGCTGTAATGGGCAATCTGCGCTGCGTTCACTTCAAATACCAATTCATCGTGAACCTGCATAATCATTGCGATATTCGGATCTTGTGCAATGGCGCTGTCAATGGCGATCATCGCACGCTTAATAATATCCGCCGCCGTGCCTTGCATTGGGGCGTTAATCGCCACACGCTCTGCGCCTTTTCTGCGCATTGCGTTACTCGATTGAATCTCAGGCAGATACAAACGGCGTCCGAACAAGGTTTCCACATAGCCTTGCTGTTTGGCTTTTTCGCGAATATCGGTCATAAAGGTTTGCACACCGGGGTAGCGTTGGAAGTACAAATCCATATATTTTTGTGCGTCCGCACGTGGAATACCTAGTTGGCGGGACAGCCCGAAGGCACTCATTCCGTAAATCAAGCCGAAGTTAATGGCTTTGGCACTGCGGCGTTGTTCGCTGGTTACTTCATCAAGGGGGACGCCGAAAATTTCTGCCGCGGTGGAACGGTGAATATCCTTGCCTTGCTGGAATGCACTAATCAAGCCTTGATCTTGCGATAAATGCGCCATTATGCGCAGTTCGATTTGAGAATAATCCGCTGCGATAATTTTATAGCCTTCGCGTGCAATAAAGGCTTGGCGAATGCGGCGTCCCTCTTCATTACGAATAGGGATATTCTGCAAGTTTGGATCGCTAGACGAAAGTCGCCCCGTTGCTGTTACCGCTTGATGATAAGAGGTGTGAATCCGCCCCGTGCGTGGATTAATCATCAGCGGAAGTTTGTCCGTATAAGTGGATTTCAACTTCGCTAAACCACGGTGTTCAATAAGCAATTTCGGCACAATATGCCCTTGTTGCGCCAACTCTTCCAGCACTTCTTCATTGGTGGAAGGCGCGCCTTTTGGCGTTTTGGCAATAATCGGTAAACCAAGCTTTTCAAACAGGATTTCTTGTAATTGTTTGGTGGACGCAAGGTTGAAATTTTCCCCTGCCGCCTGATGCACTTGGCTTTCAAGTGCGGTCAATTTTTCGCTAATTTCTTGCGATTGTGCGAGCAAGGTTTGGCTGTCCACCAACACCCCATTGCGTTCAATGCGTGATAACACGCCCACTAACGGCATTTCGATGTCATCAAATAACTTCACCAAACTTTCCGTTCGTGCCAATTCTGGCCATAGGGTTTGGTGCAATTTCATTGTGATGTCCGCATCTTCCGCGGCATATTCACTAGCTTGTTCGATAGCAATTTTATCAAAAGTGAGCTGCTTTTTGCCCTTGCCAGCAATGGCTTCAAATTCAATGGTTTGATGATCTAAATGGCGTTTGGCAAGCTCGTCCATATTGTGTCGCCCTGTGCTGTTTAGCACATAGGATTCCAACATGGTGTCGAAACGCACGCCTTGCAGCGCAATGCCGTGATTGGCGAATACGGTGAGATCGTATTTGATATTTTGCCCCACTTTTTCAATCTTTGGATTTTCCAATAAAGGCTTGAGCGCCGCTAAACATTGCTGCTTGTCTAACTGGCTCGGCACACGTTCAAAACAGGTTTCAGTTGCGTCTGCGCTGCCGAACAAATCCCCTTGCGATTGACTTTCACGCGCCACTTCGTGCAAATGATCAAGGGGGATATAGCAGGCTTCGCCATTTTCTAAAGCAAAAGAAATACCTACCAAGTTCGCTTGCATTACGTCTAAATTATCGGTTTCCGTATCCACCGCAATGAGTTTGGCGTGCTGAATTTTATTCAGCCATTCATCGAGCTTGGCTTGGCTATTCACGGTTTCATACAAAGTGCGGTCGATTTTTACCGAATTTTTCACCGCACTTTTTGTCGCATTTTCATTTTGTGCTGTCGGCGTGGCAAATTTGGCGCTTTGCAAATCCCCTTTGGTTAAACCGCTTTCGCCGTCCATCACTTCATTCAGCCAACGCTTAAACTCATAGCGCGCGAAATATTCCACTAATTCATCGCGCTGATTTTGCCCAAGCGTGAGTTCTTCTGGCTTCACCGCTAAGGGCACATCGGTTTTGATCGTCGCAAGAATGTAAGACAAATCCGCATCAGCTTTGGCGGCAAGCAATTTTTCGCCTAATTTTTTCGCACCGCGAATGGGCAGCTCCGCCACTTTTTCTAAATTGGCATAAATCTCAGCCATACTGCCAATGCCTTGCAAAAGCCCAAGCGCGGTTTTTTCACCCACACCAGCCACACCGGGAATATTGTCCGCGCTGTCGCCCATTAAGGCTAAATAATCAATAATTAACTCAGGCGGAATGCCATATTTTTCAATCACGCCCTCGCGATCCAGCAGGCTGTTATTCATTGTGTTGATGAGCATAATGTTATCGTCCACCAACTGCGCCATATCCTTATCACCCGTGCTAATCAACACTTTTTTGCCTGCCTGAGAAGCCTGCACCGCAAGCGTGCCGATAACATCGTCCGCTTCCACACCTTCAATAGATAAAAGCGGAATGCCAAGGGCTTTGATAATGGCGTGCAAGGGCTGAATTTGCTTGCGCAAATCATCAGGCATCGGCGGACGGTGCGATTTATATTGCTCAAATAATTCATCACGGAAAGTTTTCCCTTTAGCATCAAAAACCACCGCAATATGACTCGGCTGCACCTGCGCAATCAAACTTTTCAGCATATTCAACACGCCATACATCGCCCCCGTTGGCTCGCCAAGGGAGTTGGTGAGCGGTGGAAACGCGTGGAACGCACGATACAAATAAGACGATCCGTCAACTAACACAAGCGGATTTTCTGCAATTTTAGCCATAAGATTCTCGATAACTGTGATGAAAAATGGGGGATATTATAGCGGAAAGTGCGGTGGGATTTTGAAAAATTTTGCAAGAATAAGCTGACAATACACAACGTGCCCCATTATAATCGCCCGAATTAATTTATTGAACGCAGAAAAGTGAAACACAAACTATGAATATTATCACCGTAACAGAGCGCGAAACCCTGCCCTTAGACCACTTGCTTAATCTCTGGCAAGCCAGCGTGGAGGCCACTCATCATTTCTTATCTAAGGAAGAAATCGCCGCCATTCGCCCCTATGTACCAGAAGCCTTCAAAGGCGTAGAGCATTTATTATTGGCAGAAAAAGACGGTAAAATCTTGGGCTTTATGGGCATCAACGGCACCAAATTAGAAATGCTTTTCATCGCCCCCGAACAGCGCGGCAAAGGCATCGGCAAGGCCTTATTACAGCACGGCATTGCGGAATTGGGTGTGAACAGTCTCACCGTCAATGAACAAAACCCACAGGCCGTGGGCTTTTACCAACACATGGGTTTTCAAACAGTAGAACGCCACGAGTTGGACGAACAGGGGAATCCGTATCCGATTTTGGTGATGGGGAGGTAAAGAAATATACGTATGCTAGAATTTTTCAGTGGCAGACTTACCAGAAATTACCCCTAATTCTGTTTCCTTGTTTTATCGCAAAATCAAGGATATGATTAGTTATCATTTAGCTCAAAATGCCGATGAAGTTTTTTCTGGTGAAGTCGAACTTGATGAAGGCTAAAAGAAAAATATGCCTGATAGTGTTGTTTTATACCGACTACTATCACAGTTATGATGTGTTAAATGCAAGCAAATTTAAGCACTTCAGAATTAATCACTCACCCCATTTTGTAGAAGTAAGAAATCACATTAATGGAATTTAACATCTCTAAATTCCAGCTAAATGAATATTAAGAATAATATAACGGAATTGATAAGTAGTCTTTGCAGTTATTCTTAAAAGAATGATAATTTCATTTTAACTTTGGATCGTCCAAAAGGATGCCTAAAAACATTGTGCCTTTGGTGTGAAATTTAGGACTAATCTCTAATATAGTCCCTTAAATAATTTATTAAATTAATGGAGCTTAATTAAATGCAAAACAAAAAACCTAAAATATTATCTCTATTTTCAGGCTGTGGAGGCTTAGATTTAGGTTTTCATATGGCTGGTTATGAAACTGTTTGGGCAAATGATGTTGCTCATTGGGCATGTGAGTCATTCAAGAAAAATTTAGGAGATGTAATTCACGAAGGTGATATTGAACAAATTGATCCTAGTGGTTCAGATATTCCTGATTGCGACATTATTTTAGGTGGCTTCCCTTGCCAAGACTTTTCTACAATTTGGAAACAGCCTGGGTTAGATGGAGAGCGTGGTAATTTATACAAAAGTTTTTTACGTTTTGTTAATGCCAAAAAACCCAAAGTATTTGTAGCAGAAAATGTAAAAGGATTATTAACTGCAAATAAGAGAAAAGCCATTCAACAAATTATTACTGATTTTGAAAATTGTGGATACTACGTTCAGGCAAAATTATATAATTTTGCCGAATTTGGTGTGCCACAATTTCGTGAACGAGTGTTAATTGTAGGAATCCGATTGGATACTGGGTTTGATTTTCAGCACCCTAAACCCACTCATGGTATTTCTGATAATCTGAAACCTTATGTGACAGCTGGCGATGCTATACAGAATATTCCCGAATGGGCAGCCAACCAAGAGCGTTTAAACATCAGTGAGAAAACTCGTGAAATGCTCAAGCTTATACCCGAGGGTGGTAATTTTACAGATATACCTAAAGATCATCCCTTATATGTTAAAGGGATGATTAGCCATGTTTATCGTCGTATGCGTCGGGATGAACCAGCTAAAACAATTATTGCAGCAGGAGGCGGAGGAACCTGGGGCTATCATTACCCTGAACCTCGCCCATTTACAAACCGTGAGCGAGCTCGATTACAAAGTTTCCCTGACGATTTTGAGTTTATTGGTTCAACAACAGAAGTACGTCGCCAAATTGGTAATGCGGTGCCACCACAAGGCGTTGTAGAGCTAGCCAAAACAATCTTACCTATTTTTTCAGGCAGCTATGACCATGTTGATTTAAATAAAAAATTAGAAGTAGAAAAAGAAAAACTATTTCATGATAGATTGAATAAAATTCGTGGAGGAAAACGATGAATACGATATTTTCTAATTTTGAACCAGCAAAAATTACTCAAAGAAAGCTGAATGAAGTTTGGCTGTCACTCTTTAAGGAGGCTAATGAAGTAGTTATGACTACGGGATATGTATCTAGTGATGCGATCGCAGGGATATATTCAGCTCTAGAGCGTAACTTAGAAATAGATAATAAGATAATTCACTTATTAGTAGGTATGCAATATTTAGAAGGCTTTACACAAAAGCAATATCAAGGACTGATAAAGCTAAATAATTTCTTACGCAAGCATAATCGTGGACAGGTTTATTTGTCGCCTTATATGAAATTCCATGGAAAACTTTATTCATTCAAAAATGGCAATAAAGTAGATAGCATGATTGGCTCAGCAAATGTAAGCATATTCTGGGACAACTTAGAGCGTATCTATGAAACAATGATGTGGATAGACAATCCTAAGGATGCTCAGCATTTATATAATGAAATACAGCTTATTATTCAGAAACTAGGTAAGCCTATTCATGAAGTTGATGAACCAAATGAATTTAAAGAACATAATGTCTATTTGGAAGATCATCTAGGCGTTACAAGGGTTGATATAAATACAGTCAAACAATTACAAGCTCAGAAGGCTCAGTATGAATTTCCCATTCAGGTAAAGACAGAACCCAAAAGCAATTTAAATGTTTTCTTTGGAAAGGGTAGAAAAGATCAGCGTGGTTTTGTTCTTCCAAGACCATGGTACGAAGTTGAATTAATTGTATCTAATAAGATTACAGAGTTAGATGGCTACCCATATAATAAATCTTTTACGGTTATAACTGACGATGGCTGGCAGTTTAAGTGCAAAACCTCTGGTGATTTTTCCAAAAACTTTCGTTCAGAAAATGACTTACAGATTTTGGGTAAATGGATTAAAGGTAAACTTGAAAATAGTGGAGCGTTAGATGTAGGAGAGCTTGTTACTGATGAAACTTTACGTAAATATGGCGAAGACAAAATTATGTTGCGCTCTACTAATATACCTAATACTTGGTTATTATCATTTTAATTTTAAGGAATTAAATAATGAGTTATTTTAAGAATTATTTAGATGAATTGAAACAGAATCAAAAATTAGTTCAATCTATTCAGAAAACAACACTAGATTTTATGGATAAATTGGCAGAAATTGATGTCATGAAACCTGTTACTAATACTTTATTGTTAGGTAATGTTCAAAGCGGTAAAACAGGACAGGCTTTGGGGATAATTAGCGCATTGGCTGATAAAGAATATAAATTCTTTATCTATTTAACAACGGATAGTATTGATTTGCAAAAGCAAACGCTAGATAGGGTTAAGCAAAATTTGCCACTATTTTCAGTTTTATCCGAAAATGATATGCATCATTTTAATGATATTTTTCGAGAAAATAAACCAGTTATTGCGGTCATTAAAAAAAATAGCCGGGTTCTGGAAAAGTGGCGTAATCATTTGAGCAGCCAAAAATATCTAAAAGGCTATCCTTTAGTTATTGTTGATGATGAGGCTGATGCTGCTAGCCTAAATACACAAGTAAATGAATATAAAGTTAGTCGTATTAATCAATTGTTAGATGATATTAAAAAAAGCTGTAGCAAAACCTTATTTATTGAATTGACAGCAACACCACAAGCTATTATTCTACAAAATCAGAAATCAGATTGGCAACCTGAATTCGTACAGTATTTTGAAGCAGGAGAAGAATATATTGGTGGTAATTTTGTTTTTACAGAGCCTGAAAGTTTTATTGTACGTTTCATTAATGAAGAATTAAAAGAGGTCCGAGATGAAAGTATATCGATTGCGGAAGGCTTGGCAAAAGCAGTGATAACTTATTTGGTAACATGTGCAGAGTTTGCTTTAACCAATCGCCAACCTTGTAATTTTGCAATCCATCCAAGTATTCGAGTTGCTGATCATAATGCTTTTAAAGAAAAGTTAACAGAATACTTAAATCAAATGATTTTTGCATTGAACCAAAATGAAGATGAAACATTGCGTGATGAATTTTATAGAGCCTGGGAAGATTTACGTAGTACAAAACCCGATATTAAACATTTTGATGATATTTATGAAAAAATATGCGAACTATTAGAAAAACAAGTTATCAAAATTTTAGTTCTTAACTCAAAGACAAATAGTGATCCAAATTTGAACTTGGGTTTTAATATTGTGATTGGTGGCAATGTCATCGGCAGAGGTCTGACAATTCCTGCGCTACAAACGGTTTATTATAGTCGTATATCAAAAAAACCAAACGCAGATACATTCTGGCAGCATTCAAGAATTTTTGGTTATGATCGTGAAAAAGCATTAATGCGCTTATTTATCCCTCAAGATATTTATAAATTTTTTGTTGAGCTCAATCAGGCTAATAACTTATTAATTGAACAAGCAAAAAATTCTAATCAAGGAATTCAAATCATCTATCCTCCTAATATTCAACCAACCAGAAAAAATGTTTTAGATAGCAATAGTCTATGCTTGATTGCTGGTGGTTCTAACTATTTTCCTAACAATCCCGACCAAACAAATTTAGTCTCAATACAAAAATTGGTTGTTCGTATTCGAAATGATAATTTGCCTATACAAGATGGTATATATGAAGTAGATAGTTTGGAAATAATTGAAATATTGGAAAATTTAGGGAAGTTTGATGAGTGGGACTGGAATGTTGAGAAGTTTATTTCTTGTGTGCATTCATTAAAAGGAAAAAGGCCGAATTTAAAAAGCTATGTATTAATTAGAGAGAATCGCGATATTGGTAAAGGAACGGGAACTATGCTATCACCTGATGATCGTCAGTTAGGCAAAAAATTTGATGATGCTTTGCTATTAACCCTTTATCAAGTTAAAGGACAAAAAGAGAAAAATTGGGAAGGTATACCATTTTGGCTGCCTAACATTAAATTTCCAAGAAATTTAGTATTTTGGGATATTGATGATTAAGCCAAGCTGATTGCTTTATAATAATTCTTTGGTCTAATTAAAATGCCTAACCGTCAATGAACAAAACCCACAGACGGTGGAGCGAACAGGGGAATCCCTATCCGATTTTGGTGATGGACAGTAAAAACCGCATTTCACGCTCAAAAATCAAAAAACCCGAGTTCAATTCAAACTCGGTTTTTTTCTCACGCTTCCCCCCTCAGCTCCTCCACCACCGCTTTAATCTTCGGCTGTAAATTCATTTTCTTCTGCCACAGCACATAAATTGGCACGGGTGGTAGGGCGGTTTCGGGCAGAACCACCGTCAGCTGTCCCGTTTGCAGATACGGGGCAATCAGCCAGTTGGGTAGGTAGGCGATGCCCAGATGGTTGAGTGCCAGTTTGAGCATGGCATCACCGTCATTGCTTTGGTGCTGCAGGGCGATGGGGTAATCCGTGGGGATTTTTTCGGCGTTGTATAGCCGCCATGCTTTGCTGCTGCCTGATATGCAGGGAAATTGACGCAGGTCTGCTGGCGATGTCGGGCAGCCGTTGTCGCGTAAAAATTCGGGGCTGGCACACAGCAGATTTTGTGTCTCGCCAATGGGCTGGGCGATGATGTCGCTTAAATCGTCCAATTCGCCAAAACGCACGGCAATGTCCACTTGTTTGCCAATCATGTCCACTTTGCGGTCTTGAAAGCTCAGGTGCAGATGCAGTTTGGGGTAACGTTTCGCCAAGGGCATAAGTTTGGGCAGCAGGCATTCCCGTCCAAAGACGGTGGGCATGTCGATGCGGACGGTGCCAATGGGCTGGCTTTGTTCGCGCGAAAGCAGGGCTTCTGCCTGTGTCAATTCTTCCATCACACGCAAACAGCTTTGCCGATATAACTCGCCTTCGGCGGTGAGGGTGATTTTGCGGGTGGTGCGGTGAAAAAGCTGGGTGTTGAGCCGCTGTTCTAAGCGGGCAATGCTTTTGCCGACCGCTGACCCCGTGAGGTTGAGCCTGTCGGCCGCGGCGGTAAAGCTGCCTGCCTCTGCTGCGGCTAAAAATTCTCGGATACCTGAAAACCGTTCGTCCATCTTTGCTCCATTATGGAATTTAATTCTATAGTTTTTGGAATTTTATCATCTTTATCAACCATAAAGAATCAATATAATCATTCCATCTTTTTTTGATGGAGCAATTCGATGAATCCGAAGTATCAACCCCTTTTTCAGCCTTACACCTTAAACAATGGCGTGACCATTAAAAACCGTTTTACCGTTGCCCCTTTGACCATTTATGACTCAGGGACAGACGGTGAGGTGACGGACGCTGGCCGCCGTTTTTGGCACGACCGTTTTGAAGGTTTTGGCTTATACATCATGCTGTTTACCAATGTTCACCCCAGCGGCATTGGCTTTGAATCGCCCAATGCCTTTGACGAACGCCATTTGCCGACTTTGCGCGAATACGCCGACATGGCACACGCACAAGGAGCGAAAGCGGTGGTGCAAATTGCCCACAGCGGTTTCCGTGCCGACCCCAGCATGACGCAGGGGCATGAGGTGATGGCCCCCACCGGTGATGTGTTTGGCCGTATCCGCACCATGACGGCACAAGAAATCACAGACATGGTGAAGCATTATGCCTATGCCGCCGAATTGGTGCTGCGGGCAGATTTTGACGGCGTGGAAATTCACGGTGCCAATGGCTGGCAGATTCAGCAATTTTTTTCCGCCGCCACCAATTTACGCCAAGATGAATGGGGCGGCAGTTTAGAAAAAAGAATGCGTTTTCCCCTTGCCATTGTCGATGCCATTGATGCCATGCGGCAAAAACATCAGCGTCCTGATTTCATCATTGGCTACCGTTTTTCGCCTGAAGAACCAGGGGCAGACGGCATTACCATGAAAGAAACCTTGGCACTGGTGGATGCCTTATTGGCAAAACCGCTGCAATACCTGCACATCTCTCTATGGGATTTTTACAAAAAAGTCCGCCGCGGTGCCGACCCAAGTTTAACCCGAATGCAAGTGGTGCATGACCGCATCAACGGCCGTCTGCCCTTTTTCGGTTCGGGCAACCTTTACACCGCTGACGACATGCTCAAAGCCTATCAAACGGGCTGGGTGGAAAGCGTTTCCATTGGCAAAAGCATCATGCTCAATCCGCAGCTCATCAAGCTGATTGAAAACGGCCGTGAAGATGAAATTGAAACCGCCTTTGATTGGGAACAAGCCAAGAAATACCGCTACACCCCTGCCATGCTGCACGGCACACAAATGGGAACGGGTTTCTATCCGCCGTCCAAACAAAACGGCGTGCGTTACATCAGCAACCACTTTTAAAAACCCATAAAAAAAGCACCGCACTTTCAAGCAGCCTGAAAGACGGTGCATATAGAGAGAAAACAAAATGAAAACACTCAATATCCCAACCAAAACAGGAACGGTATTACACGGTGCCTTATTCTCTAAACGCCCTGCCGATACCGTCGTCATCGCCATCACAGGCATACACAGCAATTTCTACTCCAACCCTTTTATTACACCATCGGCGACACCCTCAGCCAGCACGGCATTGACTTTATCTACACCCAAACCCGAAATGCCTTTGGCAAAATAGACATCATCAACCAAAAAAGCGGTCAAAAAGAAACCATCGGTTCATTTAACGAAAACTTCGCCGACACCCTTGATGACGTGCAAGCCTATGCCGAACAGGCAGGCTATCAGCGTATCCTCTTGGCAGGGCATTCCCTCGGTGCGAACAAAGTCATCTACTACCTCTCACAAACCCAAGACAGCCGCATCGACCGCTTTATCCTACTAAGCCCAGCTAATATTACCCATTTAACCAACGCCATCAGCGAAAACGAACGCCAATACATCCGCCAGCAAGTCCAAAACGGACAAGGACAGCGACTCTTGCCCTTTGAACTCTTTGGCTGGCTGCCTGCACTGGCCGACACCGCCTACCAATGGCTCTATTCCGACCTGCTCAACAACGTTCACGTTGAAACAGACGGCGACTTTTCCCAAATTCGCTCCATTCAACACCGCGGCGCATTGCTCATTGGCACGCTGGACAGATTTACCTATGGCGACCCCAAACATTTTCTGCAAAACATCAATATTAACTTTCCCCATAGCGAGGAAAACACCCTGATATTTATCGAAAAAACGGGGCATACCTATCAACAAAAAGAACAAGAATTGGCCGACCGTCTATTGCACCTCATTCAAACATGGCAGGCGGACTGGCCGTGTCCGCAATTGGATAGAGGCAGCCCCTGCTGCCCTACCTCCAGCAGTTTATCGCTCAAGGCATTATTAGAAAAATAAACGTCCCCAATGGGTGGTTTGTGGAGAAGTTGACATAAAAAAGCTGCCTGAAAGACGGTTAAGTTTTCAGGCAGCCAAAAAGAAAAACCCGAGTTCGCTATTCAAACTCGGGTTTCATTCATCCATCAAAATGATTCCAGCCCAAATGACTTGGCATATTGAATTACGCCACTGGGAAGCGGTGAATCTTTTAACCGTCTCACGCGCAGCGCTTCTTCTGGCACATCAAATGGCGCGTTAATGCCATAATCCGCTGCTTTTTCATAGCCAAAACGGGCGTAATAATCGGTGTGTCCCAGCACGACAACGGCAGGATAATCCGACTGTTCCAGCGTTTGATGTGCAGCCTTGATTAACGCTGTGCCAACGCCTTGCTTTTGCCATTCGGGAGAGACGGATAACGGTGCCAGCGCCAATACTTTTTCCCCCGAAATCAAGGCTTCGCTGAATAAAATATGCCCAATGATGTCACCGTCTTTTTCTGCCACCAGCGACAAAACAAAGGCAGGGTCTTCACGCAGCCGCGCCACCAAATCTGCTTCCGTGCCTTCGCTCATGGGTTCACCGGTAAAAGCTGCTTTGATGACACGCGCCACCGCTTTGGCATCGGCAGGTATTTCGGGGCGAATGTCAAAATGTTTTTCCATAAGACCCTACGCCACCTTACCAAAAACCTCCACCAAATGCTTGCGATAATTCTCCAAATACAGCGGTACATTTGGTGATTTAATCACGTCATTGCAGATAAAGGTTGGCAGCGCCGTTGTGCCAATAAATTCGTTGGCTTTGTGGAAGTGGTTGTACACGCCGTCCACGCCCACGCCGTCAAAGAAATCGCCTTGACGGGTGAAGGCTTCAATCGGGGCATTCCAAGTGAGTGACAGCATATGCTTACGCCCTTGCAAGAGTCCGCCTGTGCCGTAGTTTACGCGGTGGCGGCCATCGCTTTGGTAGATTTTGCCGTGTCCAAGGGTGAATACTTCATCAATGTATTTTTTCACGATTGATTTTTTGAGCGGGTATTTACCAAAACAGGCGTGGTACGTGCGATAGTCTGTTCAGCAGCCTGAAAAGAAAACCCCAAGTCCACTATTCAAACTCGGCTTTGTATCAAGACGGTTTTCCCTCACCCCACCTGCACTCTTTGTGCAATGTCTTTCAAATTACTGTAGTTTTCCACCAGACGCGGCGCATCATCCAGCGCCATGGCGAACATCCACAAATAAGTCGTTATCGAATAAACATGCCCTGCGCTTTGATAGCCGTGCAGGCTTAAATAAACAAAGCTAAAGCCAAACAGCACACTCATCGCCGTCCCAATCAGAAAATAGCCCAAAGCCTCGCGATTGGAAATCAGCACGCGCAAACGCGCCACCAAACGATAATGCCGCCAAAGACGGTTGGCATCACTTTGGCGGATATGGTGATTATCCTGTTCCAGACGGTTATTCAGACGGCCATAAAGCCTCTCACTCATTCGGGAAAACCATGGTAGCAGCGATAAAAACAGCAATAAAATCAACAAAGAGAACAGACCAATCGGCCATTCCAACACCATTAACATCAGACACGCCCCAGCAATCGACAAAATAGAGGTGATGGACTGCGGTAAATGTTCCTCAAAGAAATTCACAAACTCCCGCGACAAAGCCACTCTTGCGGTAATGGCAGAAACAGAAACCGCCTGCGACCGCTGTTTTAAAATCACAGGGACGGCGATTTGCGTATAAATATGGGTAAACGCACGGGTATCGACCGAACGGCGCAACCCGCCAATGCCCCACATCAACAGCACCAACAGGCCATAAGTCAGCGACTGCCACACTTGCCCATTCATCACCGCATTGACGGCAAAACCGCCAAATAAGGGATAGCAAAGAAACAGCAAATTTTCCGCGCCAACCAAAGCAAAAGTTGCCAGTAATAAGCGGAAATGGTTTTGACCGATATTTTTCAGGCTTTGCCACATGATGCTTGCTCCACATGCTGGGCAAATACTTGCTCAAACTGCTGTAATAGCTGACACAGCTGGCGCGTATTTTCCGCACCAAACTGCTCAAAAACCGTCTGGCTTAATTGCTCAAAGGCCTGCACCAAACCGTCCGCCTGTGCTTGGCCTTTTTCGGTTAAAACCAACCATTTTTCCCGTCTGTCTTTCTCGCTGTTCTGAATAGCAATCAAGCCCTGTTCCTGCAATTGTTTGCACAGACTAAACACCGTCTGCTTGGACAACTGCCATGCCTCGCTGATGTTTTTCTGCGTCAAACGCTGCTCTTCTGACACCGCAATGCCATACAGCACGGCAAAACGGTTGTAGGGAATGCCCTGCTTTTGCAGCCAACGGTCATATAAATGTTCGATACTGCCCATTTGCTGGGCAAGTTGTTCCAGATGATTGTGCATAAAAAGTCCGAAAATTGACTAAAGAATCCATTATAGTCAATTTTCAGACTAAATCAAGAGTAAAAAGATAGACGGTGGGGTTGAGAAGATATTTTCAGGCGGCCTTTTAATACCGAAAACCGCTCTGACTCCCCACCACTTCTGCCCTAACTTTCAGCATTTCTTTTTCTTCCACCATCTGTGCTGTCTTGCTCAAATATTCCTGAAAATGCGGGGTTTGCCGGTGTTGTTCATAGGCTTTGGCATCGGCATAGATTTCAAAAAATAGCCAATGATTGGGGGTGTTTTTCTCCGTGCCTGCCGCCATCAGCCAAATGCCGTTTTCTTTGTCCATCGCGATTTGCATTTCATTTTTCACGATTTGGGCAAACTCGCTTTGATATTCGGGTTTGACGCGGACTTTCACCAAATTGGTCTGCATGGTTTCGCTGGGCGTAAAGGTTTTTTCTGCCCAAAATTGCGGGGTTAATGGGGTGAATCTTTTATGGTCGGTGAGGATTTTCGGCGATGCTTGCAAAAAATACTGGTATTGCGGTGAGTTTTTATGGGTTTGGTAGGCGGATTCATCGGCGTATAACTCCAGCATATAGCCCATTTGCGGATTATTTTGGGATTGCAAGGCAATCATCGCCAATGTGCCTTTTTCGTTTTTAATTGAGGTTTGGATATTGTACTGTGCTACTTGATGATAAGCGGCGTTTTGCCCTTCGGCAATGCCAAGTTCAAAGAAGTTCATGATGGGGGCTGCCTGAACGCTGAGGCTGGCAGAAAGGGCAAGTGCAGTCATGATTTTTTTCATGGTTTATCCTCAAAAAAACTGCCCTAAAACCATTCACTCCCCGAAACCGCCATTCACTACGATGGCTTATACCTCTACTACCCCCACCGCCGCCAGCATTCACCGCTATTTAAAGCGTTGGTGGAGGTGTTGCAGGAGGAAGAATAGGGCTATTTCCCCAAAAATAAGGTGTTTCGTATATAATAAACGTATTGCCCTGAATGAGAAGGGATTCCCCTTCTACAATTTGATTATCCTCCCTGAAGGAACAACTTAAGGAATTCTTATGACATCAGAAGATCTTCAACACCTACAAAATCAATACAATCAACTGGTTGATTTAATCGACGTTTTTCAAAAAGACATCGCCAAATGGCAACAAGCCGCCCATCTTGCCAAAACGCTTCAAACCTTTTATTCCTCTCAACAATGGCTCGCATTACACGAAAAAATGGCGGACTTTCCCATTGAAACGAATAATCACTATCACGTTTTATCTGAAGACGGTATTTATGACACTTTCACCGAATTGAGCCAATTAGCCAATAAAATGAAAGTTATTTTAGAAGATCTCAATCATTTTTAAACATAAATAATTGCAGGATGGACTACAAAATCCAAGCATATCGCTCTATCTTTATTTGCTCTTCTGTATTGAATGATAGCTAAAAATCTTGTGGAAAATACCTATTTTCAGGCAGCCACCTATCTCGCCGTCCAACTCACCCCGCCTTGATTGCCAAGATACAGCGGTTGAACGGTTCGATAATCTTTGCTTTCCAGCATTGCCGCGGTGTCTTTGAGGTAAGCTTGGAAATGGGGTGTTTGGCGGTGGGCTTGGTAAGCGGCTTCATCAGCGTATAACTCCAGCATATAGCCCATTTGCGGATCATCTTGGGATTGCAAGGCAATCATCGCCAACGTGCCTTTTTCGTTTTTAATGGAAGTTTGTATATTGTGCTGTGCTACTTGGTAATAGGCGGCGTTTTGGTCTTCGGCAATGCCAAGTTCAAAGAAGTTCATGATGGGGGCTGCCTGAACGCCGAAAAATGTGGAAAATATCAATTATTAAAATCATAAATCATTTCATTGAAAATTATATCTTTAATTGACTCAATATTCATTATAGCCATATTTATTTTACAAATTAAAGGACCTGTTCCATTTCCATCATTATTAATCTTTTCAAAGACCACACCTTGACCATTGTCATAACATTGTACAATTCCATAATTTCTAAATATATCTAAATCTAATTTATTTTTAGCGTTAGGGTTATGAAATAAAAACAACCCATCCGTTAAGTGCTCTATAGTATCTTCTGGAATAATTGCTCCCTTAAAATAGGGAGGCTCATCATCTTGATAAATATTTATAATTAACTGCCTTGTTGAATTAGGCTTACCTTGCGACAAAGCAAGCGCAGTTACTTTACCCAAAGTAACCTTGCTAGAAAATAATATTGCGGAAATATTTTCATAAATAAATCTCTCACCGTCTTTCTTATAGAAAATACCTAATTCTATCGGAGATCCATTATCTTTTCTAATTTCTTTCTTGTTAGAATAAGATACCCCATCTTTATTAAGATAGGCTCCATATAGCAACGCCATAATAGAATAATGACATTCATTTCCATAATTGACCTGACTAAAAGATGATAAACCTACAATATAAGGGATGCTTGGATTAAACCAATCCAATATCATATATTCATCATATTTTTTCAACTTTGATTGAATGGCATTAGAATTTCTAATAATGCCTTCATTAAGGACTTCTTCAAAGTTCTCCAATTTCCAAATTGGTCTAGAGGTTTGATCTAAATCTAATTGATTTCTTTCAGTTTCTTGGCGTCCATTTTGTTTTATATTAGCAACAACAGCCTCAATATAAAATTTATGCTTTGATTTAAATTCATCCCAAATAATAAAATCTGGTCTATTTTTTGAAAAATCAATAAAATCTTTCAGTCCCATATCTTTTAATAACTGGAAGATATAAAATTCCCAAAATACTGAATGAAATGTAGTTTGAAATTCAGTTAAGATTTTCCCATCTCTGTCTTCAAAACCATCTGCCCACTGCTCAATAATATAATTAAACCAAGAGTAACTAATACTATTTAATAGCTTGTATTTTGGGTGAAGTGGTTGTTTTTTAGGCTTTTTAACTTTCTTAGATCTTCGATCAAATAGTTGCACTTTAATTTAGGGGCTGTAGTAGATTAGCAACAATGCTATACTACAAAAATGAAGATAACATATTGTAAATTAAAGAAATCCATACAGAAAAAACTGCTTGAGTTTTTTGTCGCAGAAGTTACTGCAAGAACAGCAGCAAATTTGCTAGATATTCAACCGAATACAGCCGCTTTGTTCTACCATAAAATCAGGCTTGTGATTGGCTATCATTTATCCCTTGAGGTTAACGAGATTTTTGAGGGGGAAATTGAACTAGACGAAAGCTATTTTGGTGGTCATCGAAAGGGAAAACGAGGACGAGGAGCGGCTGGAAAAGTTGCTGTTTTTGGGTGACTAAAACGACAAGGAAAGGTATTTACTGTTATGGTTGAAAACACCAAGAGTGAAACATTACTCCCTGTTATTAAAAGAAAAATCAAGCCTGATAGCTGGGTTTATACGGACACTTATCGCAGTTATGATGCGCTTGATGTGAGTGAATTTCACCACGAACGAATCAATCATTCCGAGCTATTTGCGGTGAAACAAAATCATATTAATGGCATTGAAAATTTTTGGAATCAGGCGAAGCGGATACTGCGAAAATATAATGGAATTAACCGAAAAAACTTTCCTTTATTCTTGAAGGAATGTGAATTTCGGTTTAACTTTGGGACACCAAAAGAGCAGTTAAAAATATTGCGAAAATGGTGTGAAATTTAGGGCTAATCTACTACAGCCCCTTAATTTATCCAAATTAATTTAAAAATTATAGTATAATAGCATATGGATGATACGCGGGTAAAAATTTTTTCATGGTTTTTCCTTCAAAAAGACGGCTAAAAACGCATGCTTTCCGCCGTCTTTCATGCGATTGATTGAATTACCAAGGCTGAGTGGTTGGGCCAATGGTGATTTCGCTGATGCCGGTGTCTGCTGGCTGGCTTAGGGCAAACAGCACGGCGTTGGCGACACGGTCAGCGGGGATTTCGTAAGTGTCGTACAGTTCGCGATAGCCTTTGGAAACCTGTTCGTTGGTGATGCCTGCGACCAATTCTGACTGCACGGCAGCAGGATAGAGGGTGGTGGTGCGGATATGGGTGCCCGCTTGGGCGGATTCCATCCGCAAGGCTTCCATGATGGCTTTCACTGCCCATTTGGTGCCGCAATATACCGCCGCGCCTGCATAGACTTTCAGCCCTGCCACTGATGAGGTGCTGAGAATATGCCCTGATTTTTGTGCCTCAAAAGTGGGCAAGACGGCGGCAATGCCGTTCAACACGCCTTTGATGTTCACGTCCACCATGGCATTCCAATTGTCGGTTTCCAATGCGGAAAGCGGCGAGCTAGGCATGAGTCCTGCGTTGAGGAAAATGGCATCGACTTTGCCGAAACGGTCTTTGGCAAGCTGCACAAGGGCTTGATTGTCTTCTGCTTTGACCACGTCCGTCACGCGGTAAGCGGCTTCACCGCCGTTTTGCGCGATTTTGTCGGCAATGGCTTTGAGCTTGTCTTCACGGCGCGCGCCCAAGACGATTTTCGCGCCTGCGGCTGCCAGTTTATAGGCGGTGGCTTCGCCAATGCCTGAGGATGCGCCTGTGATAATAACCACTTTATCTTGAATATTTTGCATTTTTTGCTCCTATTTTGAGTGAGAAAAGAACTTGACCAAATGTTAAGTGCGGTCAAATTTTATGAGATTTTTATTTCTTTTATTTTCAGACGGCATAAGCATTTTATAAGGCCGTCTGAAAGCCTTAGTTTTTCGTGATTTCGCTTAATTCACCATTTCCATTAAATCATTTGCGATAAATTTGGCGGCAAATTCGCGAACCTGATAATCCGCTAACTGCTTATGGAAATACACATCTTTCGCCAGAATCGCTTGCAAGGTGGTTTCATTTTCCGCTTGGGCGATAATCAAACCGCCTTTGTGATCTGCGTATGGGCCAAATAGCAGGAATACGCCTGCTTCCGCATACTTTTTCAGCCAAGCACGATGCTCTTCTAACAAGGCATTCACGGCGTTATTTGTGGGATCTAATGAAATTTGTACTAAAAACATACCGCACTTTCCTTAATCTTGAATGGTTTTAACTAAACGTGTTGCGTGATCAAGGGCTTTTTCACGCACTGCTGCAAGCTGTTCCGCTGTGCTGACATTCGGGATTGTCATCATTCCGTTGGAATACACGGGCGGTAGCCACTGCATTTGGCAAAGGTTCGCAAGCTGTTGAAATGCGGGTAAAAATTGTTTTACTGTGTGGTGCATTGCACCGTCAGGTTGATATTGCTCCGCCGCTGCGCCTGTGGTGAAAGAAATAAGCAATTTTTTGCCTGCCAATTTGCCGCCCGTGCTGCCGTGCGCAAAGCCATACACAAACACATCGTCCACCCATTTTTTCAACAACGCGGGATAGCTATACCAATAAAAAGGGAACTGCAACACGATGGTGTCCGCATTGAGCAAGCGATTTTGTTCCGCCGCTACATCAATTTGGTAATTTGGATAAGCCAAGTCCAAACGCACTATTTCGGCTTGTGGCAAGGCTTTTTCCAGTTGCGCAAGAATTTCACGATTCGCCACAGAATGATCTAAATCGGGGTGTCCTGAAATAATTAAGACTGAGTTCATTTTTGTTCCTTATTGCGTTCTGAATGAATTTGATGCGTAGTATAGACTTGCGCCATTGATTAAGCTAGACTAACAATAACTAAAACAGAATTAGGTAAAAACTAACAATGGATAGCTCAACCTACCAACAACTGCGTATTTTCCACGCCATTGCCCGTGCAGGCAGCATCAGCGAAGCGGCGCGCACATTGGGAATGACCACGCCTTCTGCTAGTCAGGCATTGAAATTGCTGGAACAAAAAATGGATATGCCCTTGTTTTGGCGAAACACTCGGCGTGTGGTGCTAACGGACGCAGGGCAACGATTGTTGAGCCAAACGGGTTCATTAATGGCACAGCTGGAACACAGCTTTGACGCACTGATCAGCGAAGAACACGAACCCACAGGCTTGGTGAAAATCACCCTTTCTCGTTTTGCTTACCGCTTGATTATTCAGCCTTATTTGGCCGAATTTAACCAGCGTTATCCGCATATTTGCTTGGATATTTCCGTCTATGACGGCACGGTGGATTTGGTGCAAGCAGGCTATGATTTGGGCATTCGCTTTGGTGATAAAATTGATGAAAATATGGTGGCGCGGCAATTATTGCCATCTTTCCAAGAGGGTTTATACGTTTCCAAAGGCTACCTGCAACAATACGGCGAACCGCAAAGAAATAACCTGCATCAACACCGTCTGATCGGCTACCGCTTCATCACCACAGGGCAAATCCTACCGCTGATTTTAGAACAAGGCGGCGAAAGCGTGAGCGTGGAAATGCCTACTCCAATCATCTGCAACGACATCGACACCATCGCAGACGGCGTACGCGCGGGGTTGGGCATCGGGCGTTTATTCGCCCCAATTCATCAGCAATTGCCCGATAAAAATGACTTTATCCCTGTATTAACCGATTATTGGCGCAACTACCCGCCTGTTTATTTGTATTACCCTCAAGCCAGCCAAAAGATTAAACGCGTGGCGGCGGTGATTGAGTTTTTGATGGGGAAAATGGTGGATTAATCTCGCCTTTTGAGTTTCCTTTGTTTGGTTTAAAAGCGTTTTGTTGTTTGGATAATTGATTGTTTCTGTGTGATTGATAATGGATTTCGCTCATTGAGCGACTTCCTTTCTTTTGCGTTCCCGAATGGAGAAAAGTAAAGTTTTGGTTTTATCGTTAAATTGCTTTTTTCTGCGTAATTAATAACGGGTTTCTCTCGTTGAGCGACCTACTTTCTTTTGCTTGCTCAAAAGAAAGGACGTCTCCAACGGCGAAAGCCGTTATCAATCCCAACGAAAAACAACAATCACCCAAATACCCCAACACTATTCCCCCAAATCCGTGCTTCAATCTCATCTGGACTTTCTGCCCTTAATTCACATAATACCTTGAACGTTTCTCGCACGCGCATTGGGCGGTTGGGTTGGCCTTGGAAGCCGAATACGGGCATATCGGGGCTGTCGGTTTCGAGTAATAAGCTGTCTAGCGGCAGGCGTTTGATAGTTTCGCGGGTTTTGTTGGCGCGGGCGTAGGTGATGACGCCGCCTACACCGATTTTATAGCCTAAATCGACAAAGCGTTTGGCTTGTTCATAACTGCCTGAAAAGCCGTGTACCACGCCAGTAACGCTAAGCTGTGCGGTTTTTAAGAAGCGATAAAGATCTTCGTGGGATTTGCGTGAATGTAAATTAACAGGTAACTGATTGGCTTTGGCTAAGCTCAGTTGCGCCTCAAAAAATTCGCATTGTTTTTGCCATAATTCAGGGGTTAATAACTCTGGCACGCCTTTTTCTAAACCGATTTCAGCCACGGCGGTGAGATTTTTAGGGCGATTAGCAAGGCGTTGCGCCAATAAGTCTAAATCCGCCACGCGATGCTGCTTGATATATAACGGGTGCAAGCCCAAGCCATAGTAAAGCTGCTGGGGATAAAGTGCGGTGATTTTTTCAATATTTTTAAAATCCTCTGCTTGCACCGCCACCACGAGCATTTTCTCAACGCCAGCTTGTTGGCTTTCTTCCATCAGTTCTGCCAACGGCTGTTGGGTTATCGCAAGTAAATAATCGAGGTGGGTGTGAGTATCAAAAAATGGCACGGGGGAATTCCTGTTAATCAAAAATGGTCTGCCAATGTTCGGCTTGATGTGCCTGAAAACACATTTTTATTTGTGCTTCAGTGGTTTTGCCTGTCGCCAAAGGCGGTAAGTCGTGTAAGGAAAAATAGCCACTGGCTAAGGTTTCGCTGTTTGGCATAAATTCTCCCCCTGTGGCACGGCAGTAAATAAACACTTTGCACACATTATGCGCAAGAGCTGGTGGATTATTTTTCGCGTGATCTTGCAAGGCGATAACAAATTCGGCGACGGCATCTAACCCCGCTTCTTCCTTGACTTCTTTCACCACATTTTCTTTTACTGTGGCAATCACATCACACCAGCCACCAGGTAATGCCCATAAGCCGTTTTCTTCTTGCACGAGCAAAATTTGATCATCTTGAAAAATTGCCGCTCTGGTATCAATTTTTGGCGTTTGATAGCCCGTTTCGTTGCAAAATAACTGGGTTACGCGCGCTAAAGGCAAATCCGATTGGGCTTGCAACATTTCGGTGCTGATTTCTCTGATACGCTGAAAACGCTCCAAATCAAATTTATTGTTAGAATAAAACAAGCCCGCTTGTGCCAAGCCTTGCAATTCAATTATCCATTGCAACCATTTTTCATTTTGCATCGTGATCTCCTTAGCAAAGTGCGAGAAAAGAAAAGTGCGGTGGAAATTTTGGCTATTTTAAAAGGAGGCAAGCCTCCTTTATTCATCAATATTCGTCAATCTTATTCTACGGTAACAGACTGGATTACCACATCGTCCACTGGCACGTCTTGGTGGAAACCTTTGTTGCCTGTTTTCACGCCTTTGATTTTATCCACCACGTCCATTCCTTCAATCACTTCACCGAACACGGCATAGCCCCAATCTTGCACCACTTCTTTGCCGAACATTTCTTTTGAACGATAATCCAAGAACGTGTTGTCTGCCACGTTAATAAAGAATTGCGCTGTTGCAGAATGTGGATCAGAGGTGCGCGCCATTGCAATTGTGCCACGTTTGTTGCTTAGGCGATTGTTGGCTTCATTTTTGATTGGTGCGTTGGTATTTTTTTCACGCATACCCGCTTCCATTCCACCACCTTGGATCATAAAACCATCAATAACACGGTGGAAAATTGTGTTATCATAAAAGCCACTTTTGCAGTAATTTAAGAAGTTTTCCACGGTGTTCGGCGCTTTTTCGCTGTTTAATGCGATTTTGATGTCGCCCAAATTTGTGTGTAATGTAACCATTGTCATCGTAATATTCCTCTTGTGTATCAAAGGCGGTTATTATTTCACAAAAGTGCGGTATAATTCCAGCTCATTTATTTTGTCTAATTTCATCACTTCAAGAGAAACAAACAAATGCTAAAAATTTTCAATACCTTAAGTCGAGAAAAAGAAGTTTTTACCCCCATTCACCCAAATAAAGTGGGAATGTATGTGTGCGGCGTAACCGTTTATGATTTATGCCATATTGGCCACGGACGCACCTTTGTTTGTTTTGATGTGATTGCACGTTATTTGCGCTATTTGGGTTACGATCTCACTTATGTGCGCAACATTACCGATGTGGACGACAAAATCATTAAACGCGCCTTAGAAAACAAAGAAACCTGCGATCAGCTTGTGGATCGTATGGTAACAGAAATGTACCGTGATTTTGATGCGCTCAATATTTTACGTCCGAATGTTGAGCCTCGTGCCACCCACCATATTCCAGAAATCATTGATATTGTTGAGAAATTAATTCAACGTGGACACGCTTATGTGGCAGAAAATGGTGATGTGATGTTTGATATTGAAAGTTTTCCGCAATATGGCAAATTATCGCGTCAAGATCTCAGCCAACTTCAAGCAGGCGCACGAATTGAGATTTCAGAAATCAAGAAAAACCCGATGGATTTCGTGCTATGGAAAATGTCGAAACCGAATGAACCAAGCTGGCATTCCCCTTGGGGCAAAGGCCGTCCGGGCTGGCATATTGAGTGTTCTGCAATGAACAGCAAACAGCTAGGCGATCATTTTGATATTCACGGTGGTGGCTCCGATTTAATGTTCCCACACCACGAAAACGAAATTGCCCAATCCTGCTGTGCGCACGATGGTGAATATGTCAATTACTGGATTCACTCGGGAATGATTATGGTGGATAAAGAAAAAATGTCGAAATCTCTTGGCAATTTCTTCACCATTCGCGATGTGTTAAATCATTATAACGGCGAAGTGGTGCGTTATTTCTTACTCACCGCCCATTACCGTAGTCAGCTCAATTACAGCGAGGAAAACCTTAACCTTGCGCAAGGCGCATTAGAGCGTTTATATACCGCATTACGCGACACTGATGCCACAGTCGCTCCACAAGGCGGTGAAGAATTTGTCGCCCAATTTAAAGAGGCAATGGACGATGATTTCAACACGCCAAATGCTATTTCTGTGCTATTTGAAATGGCGCGTGAAATCAATAAATTAAAAGGGGAAGATAAAACCAAAGCAAATCAACTTGCTGCACGTTTGCGTGAATTAGGTGATATTTTAGGCTTATTACAACAAGATCCTGAAAGTTTCTTACAAGCAGGTGCTGACGATGATGAAGTGGCAAAAATCGAAGCCTTAATCAAACAACGTAACGAAGCCCGCGCTGCCAAAAATTGGGCCGCTGCCGATGAAGCCCGCAATCAGCTCAATGCAATGGGCATTGTGTTAGAAGACGGTGCAAATGGTACGACTTGGCGCAAGCAGTAAACAAACATATCGCAGGTAAATGGCCTGCGATATTTTTATCTAACAAACTCAAAAAATAAAAGGATAAAAAAATGAACTACCAAGCAGTCGCTTTTGATTTAGATGGCACATTGCTCAATTCGCAAGGACAGATTCTTGCGGAAAATAAACAGGCGATCGCTAAGTTGCAACAGCAAGGTGTTAAAGTGTTGTTGGTAACAGGGCGACACCATACGGCGGTAATTCCTTATTATGTGGAACTGGGTTTAACCACGCCGATTATTTGTTGCAACGGCACCTATGTTTATGATGTGCAAAATGGCAAGGTGCTGGCGGCCAATCCACTTTCGCAACAACAAGCGCAGCAAATTTATGACACGGCAACCAAGCACCATTGCCATTTATTAATGTATTCTCGCAATGCGATGAATTATGCTGAGCTCAATCCGCATATGGAAAAATTTCTGAAATGGGTGGCCAGCTGTCCTGAAAATGTCCGTCCTTTAGTGCGAAAAGTAGAAAGTATTCAAGATGTGATCGATCACGACAAACCAATCTGGAAGTGCGTAATTAGTGCGCAAAACAAAGACATTATGAACCAAGTGGTGGCAGAATTGCCGATTGAGCAATTTAGCTGTGAATGGTCTTGGGTGGATCGTGTGGATATTGCCAACGCTGGCAATACCAAAGGGGCAAGATTGTTAGAAGTATTAAATCAATGGCAAATTGCACCGCAGCAAGTGATTGCATTTGGCGATAACCACAATGACATCAGTATGCTTACCGCTGTGGGATTAGGCGTGGCGATGGGCAATGCGGAAGATGAAGTAAAACATCAAGCCAAGCTCACCACCACAAGCAATGATGAAGCTGGCATTGTAGAAGTCTTAAAAGTGCAGTTTGCAGATAAAAATCTGTAATTTTTTCAGCGCACTTTTCAATATACAAAATGGATAAAATGCCTATTTCTTACCAATAAATTAGCGTGAAATAGGCAAATAGCGGTATTTAAAATGAATCGCCAAAAATAGCATAATGCTAACCAAGGCAAAAATACCGCCCACCATTCCAATATAAGACAGCCCCAAATGTTGCATTACTTGGTTGCCGAGCAATGCGCCGCCGCCAATGCCAATATTATAAATGCCTGAGAAAATCGCCATTGCGACATCCGTGGCATCTGGCGCGAGTTGTAAAATGCGAATTTGCAAGCTCAAGCCGATGCCTGCAATGCCAATGCCCCACAATAGCACTAACGGATAAGTAAAGGCGGAATGGCCTTTTAATAGCACTAAAGCAAAGAGTGAAAGAGCTAGACTGCTCATTGCAATCAGCAGAAATTTTGCTGGCCCGAAGCGGTGAAAACGGCTAAATAGCATACTGGCGATCATTCCTGCGCAGCCAAACAGCAATAAAATCAAGGTGGTTTCCGTTGGGGCGATGCTCACTTCTTGCATCATAAAAGGTTCAACATAGCTGTATGCGGTGAAATGGGCAGAAATCACAATGGCGGTGAGAACAAATAATCCCACCAACAACGGACGTTTAAATAATAGCGGAACGCTTTTTAATGTGCCGGCGTTTTTGCTCACTAAGTGCGGTAATAATTTATATAGAAAAATCAATACGATAAACGCCACCACGCCAATCACGCCAAAGGTGGTACGCCAGCCAAGCCATTGCCCAATGATACGCCCTAAGGGCAAGCCTAACACCATCGCCAAGGCGCTGCCCATTGCTAACAAGCCGAGCGCTTGTGCTTTTTTATCTTTTGGTGCAAGGCGAACGGTGAGCGAAGCGGTGATCGCCCAAAATATAGAATGAGAAATCGCAATGCCAATGCGAGAAATCAGCAGCACTTGGAAATTCCACGCCACGCAAGACAAAATATGACTCACAATAAAGAGAATAAACAGCTTAATCAGCAAACTACGCCGCTCTAACTTGGCGGTGAGCAGCATAAAGGGCAAGGAAAGCAAGGAAACAATCCACGCATAAATGGTGATCATCAGCCCTGTTTGGCTGACGGGCATTTGGAAACTTTCGGCAATATCGGAAAGCAGCGCCACAGGGATAAACTCAGTGGTGTTAAAAATAAAGGCAGAAAACGCCATACAAATAACACGCCATAATTTTACACGGCGAACAATTTTGGGAGATAACATTTTAAATTTGGGTTAGCAAAAAAGTGGGCTATTCTAGCACGGAAGTTTAGATTTTACTCAGCGAGAAAAGCGTTGTTTGAATAAATCTTTGAGCTGTTTTTTTAAGCCTTGGGTGGACTCAATTTTATATTGCGGCGAATGGCAATCACCGAAGAAATGCAACGGCAAGCGGAAGTTTTGATATTTTTTCTCACGCAAATTGAGATTAACGAGAAAATCACATTGTTGGCTCACTTGATCCACCGTACCTTCGCCCGTGAGCTGAAAATAAGGATCCCGTAATTGCAAATTCTGCCATTGCATTTTTTTCTGATCCCAAATTAGCTGAGCGGTAAGCAGCTCAAAGGGTGAATCCATATTTTGTAAACGTGCGGAATCATAATTAATCGGCAAACGTTGTGCCACAATGGCTAACAAATTCACGTTTTTCACCTTACCATTGACGATTTGTAAGCTTGCCTGCCCTTGCTCAATTTGTTGATCAACGAGTACCACTTCCCCTTTTAATTGCGCCTGCCCTGTTGCTAGCACAGGCAACTTAAACAAAGCAAGCCATTGTTCTACGGCGATATTTTGTGCAGAAAACTGAACGCGATCGGGTTGTTGATAAAATTGGAAATCCACATTTCCTTGCGGTGCTAAGGAAAGTTTGCCATTGATAAAGTGCGGTTGAAATTCAAGCAGAATTTTTCCTTGTGAAAAGGGAACTTGGTTAATGCTCAAATCCGTGAAATCAAGCTGATAGCGGTTCGTTTCGCCTTGCACTTCATTGCGTAAATGCCCTTGTTTTAACTGTAACGCCATTGTTTTCACATCACCATAAAGGGGGCGTTCAAACTGCCATTGTCCTGCAAGCTGTTCAAATACTAGGCCATTATGAGAAAGCTGTACATTGCCTTGTAACTGGATCTGGCTTGCTGCTCGTGTTGCTTGTGCGCTAAACGCCATTTGCACGGGTTTCTGCAAATTCAGCGGGGAATTTTGTGGTAAGGCATTGAGTAAATGGGCGATGTCCTGCCAAGAAAGTGCGGTGGGTTTTAGGCTAACATTTAGCCCTTGCCATTGGGAGTTAGCAATATTGCCGTTGTGTAGTTGAATTTCATTGAGCTTAAGCTCACCGCCAAGCAACGCGGTGGGATTGAGTTCAAGCACGATTTTTTCAAAGAAAAACCACCGCGCTTTTTGTTGAAACTTAACATTATGTAAGGATAGTTGAGTGGGGAAAAGCTGGCTTTCCACTTGTGCCACTTGGATATGCTGCTGCGCAAGGCGCTCAGAAAGCTGCGCCGTTAAACGGGATTTCTGCCAAAAAAGAAAGCACAGCCCCACGCACAACAGTGCGATTAGCCATATTGCTTTCTTTTTCATTGTTTATTTATCCTTATCAATACGGCTGGCCACCGCATTTTGCTGATCTTTATATTTGGCATCTTGACGGCGATTATAAGGACGCGCCGCCTCACCACTTAGCACTTCAAAACTCAATGCACCAATCACCATTTTCGGACGCAATGCTAAAGGCAGTTTGCCTGAATTGTAAAATTCCAGCACAATACGCCCATTCCAACCGGGATCGATACGGTGTGCCGTAACGTGTACCATTAATCCTAGGCGGGCAAGGGAAGAGCGCCCATCTAGCCAACCGATAATATTGGCGGGCAAGGATACCGCTTCAAAGGTGGTGGCAAGCGCTAGTTCACCGGGGTGAAGAAAAAAAGCTTCTCCATCATCAATGAGAATTTCATCGCTCATCACCGCTTCAAGTTGGGCAGAAACTTCTTCTTTTTTGCCGCTTAAATCAATGTAAGGCGCAGTATGCTCACGAAACACGCGGAAAGAATTGCCCAAGCGCACATCAACGGTTGCACCATTGATTTTGTCGTTATCTGGGCGCGGCGTTAAACTGATAATGCCTTCATCTAAATAACGTTCAATGTCGGTATCACACAATCTCATTTTGCCCCCTATTTGCTTTTCAGCAGGTGTCTAATTTGTGCTTTTAACATATTGATTGCAATACGGTTTTTCCCACCGCGTGGAACAACAATATCGGCATATTGTTTAGACGGCTCGATAAATTGTAAGAACATAGGGCGCACAGTGGCACGATATTGATCCACCACTGATTGCAAAGAACGCCCACGCTCTTCCATATCACGTTTTAAACGGCGGATAAAACAAATATCTAACGGCGTATCCACGAATACTGAAATACTCGCTTCTTGGCGAATGCGTTCGTCCGTGAGCAACAAAATGCCTTCTAAAATAATCACTTTTTTCGGTTTGAAATGGGTGGTTTCGCCCGTGCGTGTGTGTTCCACATAGCTATAAACCGGAATATCCACCGCTTGCCCCGCTTTTAAGGCGCGCAAATGTTGTAACAACAAATTGCGATCCATTGAATTTGGGTGGTCATAATTGGTTTTAATGCGCTCTTCAAAAGCAAGGTGGGTTTGATCTTTGTAGTAGCTATCTTCAGAAATAATGCCAATGTCTTCGCAACTTAGCTCATCACGAAGTTCTTTATGAATGGTGGAAGCAATAAGGCTTTTTCCTGAGGCGGAAGCCCCTGCGATAGCGATAATGATGCAATCTTGATCTGACATAATATGGCTCAACTAGACGAGTTACAGTGATTGTAGGATTATAAAGAAAAATTTTGTTTTTTAATAATAGTTTCCCCCTTTTAATGAAATAAAACGAAAGAAATCTTTCGTTTTGTGAAGTGGTTCACAGCATTTTTTACTCCATTCGGATAGGATTAGGCTCATTTAATTGAGATTAATCAATGATCTAGGCGATTTTCCGCCAAACCATAAGGAGTACCACAATGAAATGTAAAGCAATTTCTCTCGCAATTTCCACCGCACTTGCCACTTCTGCCTTAATCTTCAGTGTGCAAGCACAAGCCAAAGGACGCTTGGTGGTATATTGCAGTGCCACAAATGAAATGTGTGAAGCTGAAACTCAAGCTTTCGGCAAAAAATATGATGTGAAAACGTCTTTTATCCGTAATGGTTCAGGCAGCACCTTTGCGAAAATTGAAGCGGAAAAGAAAAATCCGCAAGCTGATGTATGGTATGGCGGCACGCTCGATCCCCAATCTCAAGCTGGCGAACTGGGTTTATTAGAAGCCTACCGCTCGCCAAATGTCGATCAAATTATGCCGAGATTCCAAGATCCTGCCAAAGTCAAAGGTAACTACACATCCGCCATTTATATGGGGATTTTAGGCTTTGGGGTAAACACGGAACGCTTGAAAAAATTAGGCATCACTGAAGTCCCTAAATGCTGGAAAGACTTAACCGATCCACGCTTAAAAGGCGAAATTCAAGTGGCCGATCCACAAAGTTCAGGCACCGCGTACACCGCCATTGCTACCTTTGTACAATTATGGGGCGAAGATCAAACCTTTGATTTCTTCAAACAACTTCACCCGAACATTTCTCAATATACCAAATCAGGCATCACCCCTTCACGCAACACCGCTAGAGGTGAAACCACAGTTGGGATTGGCTTCCTACACGATTACGCCCTTGAAAAACAACAGGGCGCGCCAATTGAATTAGTCGTGCCTTGCGAAGGCACTGGCTATGAACTTGGCGGTGTGAGTATCTTAAAAGGCGCGCGTAACTTAGATAACGCTAAATTATTCGTGGATTGGGCATTATCAAAAGAAGGCCAAGAATTAGCGTGGAAAAAAGGCCGTGCTTTCCAAACACTGACCAACACCACCGCCGAACAATCACCAACCGCGTTTGATCCAACCAAACTTAATCTCATCAATTATGATTTTGAGAAATACGGTGCATCAGAAGAACGCAAACGCTTGATTAACAAATGGGTTAATGAAGTGAAATTGGCACAGTAAATAGTAAGGCGGAAAACCGCCTTTATTCTCCTTAAGGTTTTTGTTATAACAAGATACTCTATCATCTCTTACGGAAAGATTATGAATAAATTGGCACAGATGTTTAATAGTAGCCTATTTTGGATTTTGCTCGCGTTGTTGGGCTTTATCTGTTTGCCTTCTATGGCGTTGTATTATGGCTTGGCGGAATCCACGCCTGATGAAATTTATGAATCAATGGGCTGGGCAAGCTTTAATTTAAGTTGGTTTTGGTTTGCTGCATTAGCTTTCGTGCCAATCCTGTCTGCTGTTTTCAAAGGGAAAGGGGAACGACAGCAAGGTCTGGCAGAATTTCTGGCGGTGTTGGCAATTTTCCTATTTGTGTTTATTTCTGCCACAATAGAAAAATTCAATCTCGGCTATTCCGTTTTTGTCCTAATGTTGAGCCTGATTGCCCTTGCCACTCAAGGCTTGGCAAAAATGAAGGTGATGCAAGGGGATAAATTCATCATCGCCTCGCTCATTAGCATTGTCTTGCTGATTTTCTTTTTCATTGTGTATCCCACCTTGGCGATTTTTATCTCGATGTTTTATGACAACGGGGAATTTGTGCCAAGCCAAGTAATCAGCATTGTCGAAAAACCTTACATCATTCGGATTATCGGTAATTCCCTTAGTGTAGCAATTACGGTGGGCATTTTAGCTACATTATTTGGTTTGATTTTTGCTCTTTACACCACACGCATTGCTAAACGCACCGCGGTGATCGGAAAAATTTTCTCCATTTTGCCGATTGTAACTCCGCCTTTTGTGGTAGGGTTAGGGGTAACCTTAATGCTTGGGCGTTCAGGTTATGTTACGGAGTTTTTAGTGCAATATTTTGGCTTTAGCAGCAACTGGTTATATGGTTTTACTGGGATTATCATCGCCCACACGCTTGCGCTAACGCCAATGGCTTTTATGATTTTAGAAGGGGCGTTAAAATCCATTCATCCATCTATTGAAGAAGCGGCATATACGCTACGCTCAAACCGCTATCAAGCCTTTTTCAATATTATTTTCCCCTTGCTCAAACCAGCGCTTGCCAATGCCTTTTTAGTGGTGGCAATCCAATCTTTAGCCGATTTTAGTACCCCACTTGTGCTAGGTGGTAGCTTTGATGTGATTTCTTCGCAAATTTATTTCTACATTGCAGGCTCGCAGTTAGATTACGCTTCGGCCAGCACCTTAGGCAGTATTTTGCTGATCTTCTCTTTGGCGATTTTTGTGATCCAATATTTATGGATCGGCAATCGCTCTTATGTTACCGTTTCAGGCAAATCTTATCGCGGTGATGTGCAAGATTTGCCAAGTGCGATGAAATTTTTCATTATTTTTACCCTTGGTTTCTGGGTGCTGTTTAATGCGGTGCTATACGGCAGTATTTTCTACGGTAGCTTTACAATGAACTGGGGCGTGGATTACACTTTCACCTTTAAACATTATCTCACCTTATTCGGGCAAGGCTTTAGTGACGGCGCTTGGCCATCGCTGATTCATACGGTGATTTTTGCCGCTACTGCAGCCCCGATTACAGCGATTTTTGGCTTATTGATTGCCTACATCACCGTGCGCCGTGATTTTAAAGGCAAGAAAACCCTTGAATTTTTAACCTTGCTTTGCTTTGCTGTACCGGGAACGGTGGCAGGGGTTTCCTATATTCTCGCCTTTAACAATGCGCCAATTTATATCACGGGGACAAGCATCATCATCGTGCTTTCAATGGTAATGCGTAATATGCCTGTGGGTATGCGTGCTGCGGTGGCGGGTTTAGGGCAGCTTGATAAATCCCTTGATGAAGCCTCGCTTTCACTCAAAGGCAGCTCGTTAAAAACCATTTGGTATATTGTCTTCCCACTGCTTAAGCCCGCGTTGCTCTCCGCGTTGGTAACCAGTTTTGTGCGCGCAATGACCACAGTCAGCGCCATTGTCTTCTTAGTTACTGCAGATACAAGGGTTGCCACTTCTTATATTCTAAACCGCGTAGAAGACGGCGAATACGGCGTTGCCATTGCTTATGGCTCAATTTTAATCGTGGTAATGATGGCAATTATTTTGCTATTTGACTGGTTGGTGGGCGACACGCGAATTGCTCGTTCTAAAGCGAAAAAAATGAATTAATAGGTTGTAAAAATGAAGAATAATGATTTTTTAGTGTTAAAAAATGTGACCAAATCCTTTGGTAAAGCGGTGGTGATCGATGATCTGAATCTTTCCATTAAACAAGGCTCAATGGTTACCCTGCTCGGGCCTTCTGGTTGCGGAAAAACCACCGTGCTACGCCTTGTAGCAGGGCTAGAAAGCCCTACTGCTGGGCAGATTTTTATTGATGGAGAAGATGTCACCAAATCCTCCATTCAAAATCGTGATATTTGTATCGTGTTTCAGTCTTATGCGTTGTTTCCACATATGTCCATTGGGGATAATGTGGGCTACGGGTTGCGTATGCAGGGCGTGGGATCAGCAGAGCGCAAACAGCGGGTTAAAGAAGCCTTGGAATTGGTGGATTTGGCGGGCTTTGAAGATCGCTATGTGGATCAAATCTCAGGTGGCCAGCAACAACGTGTCGCCTTAGCGCGTGCGCTGGTGCTAAAACCTAAAGTGCTATTGTTTGATGAACCACTGAGCAATCTTGACGCCAATTTACGCCGTAGTATGCGTGAGAAAATCCGCGAGCTGCAACAACGCCTTGGCATCACCTCCCTTTATGTTACTCACGATCAAAGCGAAGCGTTCGCCGTGTCTGATGAAGTGATCGTAATGCACAAAGGCAAAATTATGCAAAAGGCTTCTGCGAAAGAACTTTATCAACACCCTAACTCATTGTTTTTAGCTAACTTTATGGGGGAAAGTAGCATCTTTGACGGCAAACTTGAAAACGGCACGATAACGGTTAATCAATATGCGTTCACCTTGCCAAATGTGCAATCCTTCGGTTTGCCAGACGGAGAATGTTTGGTCGGCATTCGCCCTGAAGCAGTACGCCTTTCAGCACAAGGCGATGCTGCTCAACGCTGTGAAATTCAAAATGCGGTATATATGGGCAATCACTGGGAAATTGTAGCGCAATGGGGCGGCAAACCGCTACTCATCAACTGCCAGCCTGATAGTTTTGATCCTGCTATCAAACAAGCCTATGTGCATTTTGCTGACTATGGCGTGTTCTTACTGAAAAAAGAATAGTGCATTTCGTTGCAATGGCTTACAACAGCCGATTAAAAAAGTGCGGTGGAAAATTTGTTAAAATTTAGCAAAAAATCACCGCACTTTTTATTATCTGACTTTATTTTGCAGAACTATTTTCTGCACTTTTCTGTGCTAACTTCTGCTGCTTTTTCTGTTCACGCCGTTTTTGAAAGAAAGCGCTGAGTTTTTGGCTACATTCTTCTTGCAGCACACCACCTGTAATTTCAAGGCTGTGGTTCATTTTATAATCATCAAAAAAATGAAAACGCGACCCCACTGCCCCAGTTTTTAGATCATAAGCCCCGAATACTAACCGTTTGATTCGACTATGTAAAATCGCCCCTGCGCACATTGTGCAAGGTTCAAGGGTAACATACAGTGTGGTGTTGAGTAGGCGGTAGTTTTGTTGCGCTTGCCCCGCTTGGCGCAGTGCCACAATTTCGGCGTGCGCGGTGGGATCGTGCTGAATAATGGATAAATTCCAGCCCTCTGCCACAATATTTCCTTCATCATCAACTAGCACAGCGCCCACAGGAATTTCCCCTAAGGCTTCGGCTTTATCGGCAAGGCTTAGGGCGTAGCGCATCATTTTTTCATCAAAATCCGACCGCACTTTTGTTTTCCTTATGCACTGAAAGAATGTGAAAAATCAGCCATACATTGGCTGATTGAGAGAATAAAGTGCGATGCTTTTGGGCGCAATTTTTTCATTTTGCTCTTTTTATCTTACACCGAGAAAGGATATTTAATCGCAGGGTGAGATTCATAGCCAATGACCTTGAAATCATCCATTGTTACCCAAGTTTCTAGATCCTCAAGGGTTTTGATGTCAGGATTAATTTCTAACTTCGGTAGTGGCAATGGTTCACGCTTGAGTTGAACATTTTGCATAAGCTCAAGCTGATCTTCATAAATATGCGCATTGACGATTTTATGATACGCCATTCCTGCTTTTTTCCCTGTAATCTGCGCCATTAATGCTAAGAAAGTAAATACTTGAATTTGATTAAAATTCAGCCCGAGTGGCACATCGCAAGAACGCTGATAGCTGGTTAAATAGAGCGTATCACCAAGCAAAGAAAAGGTGTGCGTGTGCATACAAGGACGTAAACAGCCGAGTTCAATTTCGCCAGGGTTATAAAACGTGATGATCTCGCCGCGATCGTCTAGCCCTTTGCTTAAGTCATTCACTACTTTACGCAACTGATCGAGGGTTTCGCCGTTAGGTTTACGCCAAGCACGCCCTTGAACGCCGTAAACACGCCCCATATCGTCTGTGCCTTTGCGGTGTGGATTATTCAACCAAGCCTGATTTTCATTGGCGTTGGCGTCCCACGTTTTTGTGCCAAGCTGGCGGAAATCTGCGGCGTTGTCGTAGCCACGAATATAGCCTAAAAATTCCGCAATCGCCGCTTTCCAGTAACTTTTTCGCGTAGTGATTAGCGGAAATTCATTGTCCGCCACATTGTAGGTAAGATCAGCGTTAATCAGGGTTAAACAGCGTTTTCCAGTACGTTCATTTTCCACCCAAGTGCCGTTATCAATGATGTTTTGGCATAAATCTAAATATTGACGCATTGTAAATTTCCCCTATTTTCCTCATTTTCCTTATTTTTTTAGCGCACTTTTGTAAGCCATAAGCATAATCAGCGCACCGAGCAAAATCATTGGCAATGAGAGAATTTGCCCCATTGAAATGTGCTGTTGGAAGAATAAGCCGAGTTGCGCATCAGGCTCACGGAAATATTCAATAATAAAACGGAATGTGCCGTAGCCGACTAAAAATAATCCCGCCACAGAACCTGCTGGACGTGGCTTTTTAATAAACAGATTAAGGATAATAAATAACACCAAGCCCTCTAATACTGCTTCGTAAAGTTGCGAAGGGTGTCGCGGTAAATAACCGCCAGAAGGGAACAATACCGCCCAAGGCACGTCTGTTACACGCCCCCAAAGCTCATCATTAATAAAGTTACCAATACGCCCCATTCCTAAGCCAAAAGGAATAAGTGGCGCAACAAAATCTGCTGTCGCCCAAAAGCCGCGGTGTTGTAATTTTGCGGTGATAAACATTGCCAAAATCACGCCAATTAAGCCGCCGTGGAAAGACATTCCCCCTTCCCACACGCGGAATAAATACATTGGATCTTGCAAGAAATAATCGAACTGGTAGAACATCACATAACCGATGCGACCACCAAGAAATACGCCAAGAAAACCGTTAAATAGTAGGCTGTCCACTTGTTCTGTTGTCCAGCCGCTATTTGGGTGGTTGGCTCGGCGAACCGCAAGCCAGCGCGCAAACACAAAGCCGATTAAATACATTAATCCATACCAACGCAAGGCAACAGGCCCTAGTTGGAAAATCACTGGATCAAATTGGGGAAAAGTTAAAAATTGTGAAGTCATACAGTTCCTTTATTTCATAAGCATATTGATCGCAATACAGATCAATAGCACGGCAAAATAACGTTTTAGGGTTTTCACCGGCAATTTATCTGTGGTGCTAGCCCCGAGTTTTGAAGTAAAAAATGAGGTTGCCGTAATCCCCACCACAGCAGGTAAATACACATAACCTAATGAATAACTTGGCATATTTGCTTGTCCCCAGCCGCCCACAATAAAGCTCAGCATTCCTGAAAGGCCAAGCAACATTCCACAAAATGCTGATGAGCCGATGGCTTTTTTCATTTCAATACCACGTCCATTCAAAAACGGCACAATAAAACCACCGCCGCCAATGCCCGCAATGCTGGAAGCTATCCCAATCAGAATCCCACCAATCACAGAAGAGGTGGTAGTGAGCGCTTTTTTCACTTCTTTCGGTTTAATCGAAAGCAACATTTTCACCGCGAGATACACTACCAAGCAGGCAAATAATTTGCTTGATACGCTTTTATCTAAATTGCCGACAAAAAGCCCTGAAATAAAGGTCGTTACCATAATCACAGGGGCAAGCACTTTCACCGCTGGCCAAACAATATTGCCGAGCTTGTGATGACGTTGCGCCGAAGAAAAGCCGGTTACTACAATGGTGGCGAAAGAGGTTCCCAATGCCGTGGACATCAAAAGTTCGCTAGGCACATCAACCATTGGCAATAAATAAACCAACACGGGAACGATAATCAGCCCGCCGCCAATGCCAAATAAGCCCGCTAAAAAGCCGACCACACAGCCGACAATTAAACAAATAAGAAAAAAGCTCAGCATTATGCCCCCTTTGTTCGATGAAATGAACGTTTATGGAATTTGCCTGATGAATATTTTTTACCAGAATGTTTGTTCGCCGTATTTGTTGCAGAATGGGTTGGCGAAGACTTCTGTTCTTGAGAATAGGAATTTGGCTGATTTTTCCCATTAAATAATACCGCCGCAAATTCCTTCATTGCTTTGCGGTACACTTCTTTTTTGAAAGGCACAACCTGACGCACAGGATACCAAAAACTCACCCAACGCCAGCCATCAAATTCTGGCGATTTGGTGGTTTGCATATTAATATCTTTTTCGTCCGAAACTAATTGCAATAAGAACCAACGTTGTTTTTGTCCGATACACATTGGTTTGCTGTCGTAGCGTAATAAGCGTTTAGGAAGTTTATAGCGCAACCATTGTTTTGAAACATAAAGCAATTTAACATCTTTACGGGTTAAACCCACTTCTTCAAAAAGCTCACGATACATCGCCTGCTCAGCCGTTTCATTATCGTTTATGCCGCCTTGCGGAAACTGCCACGAGTTTTGCCCATAGCGTTTCGCCCACAAAACCTGACCTTTACGGTTGCAAATGACAATTCCCACATTCGGACGGTAGCCATCGAAATCGATCACTATCGTTCACCTTAGTTTTAAAAATTTTAAATTCTGAATTGGTGAATTGTTTCACAAACTCAAGGTTTTAACAACCCGCAAACACGCTTTTAAGACGGTTTTCTATCAGAATTTAACTCGATAAAATCTTCCCACCTGTTAATAAATTGAATAAAAATCACAACGCTGTGCATAACATTGTGAAAAGTGCGGGAATAAAATCAAATTATTTGTGCATAAGGATAAAAAATGCTTTATTTAAAAATAAGTTAAAACAGATCCTTACTTATCATTAAGATCTAAAACCAAGATCCAAGATCGCATTTTTTTACTCCAATTACCGCCTAGAAAAAAATCATACTGTATTTTTATCAGGATTTTCACCGCACTTTTATCGTCAAACTGTGAGTTATTCAGCATTTCTGTGGATAAAATTGTGGTTTTATACAGAATAGGTGGGAATTAAATGCTAAGTTTGCCATAAGCATAATGAGAAAAAAGAATAAAACCATTAAAAATCAAAAAGATAGCGAAATCAAAAAGCGTTTTCGCATTGTGAATTAAAAGCTAAAAAAGGACTGATTATTAATTAATCGAAGATCAAAGTGCGGTGCTTTTTTCTCGCATTTTTATAAAACTAGCCCCAAAACTTGACCTTTACCACCAGTTAAACCTATACTATGGCAAATTTTTATTTAGGATCATTTATGCACCATCACCACCACGATCACGGCTCACAAAATCAACGCATTTTAGCGTTCAGTTTTGCCATTATCACCGCTTATATGGTGATCGAATTTCTCGGCGGTTATTATTTCAACAGCCTAACATTAATGGCGGACGCAGGTCATATGGCAAACGATAGCCTTTCTTTATTGCTTGCCTTTGTCGCCCTATTTTTCAGCCATAAAACACAGAAATATTTCGCTCTGCTCAATGCGCTTTCTTTAATTATTGTGGCGATTTGGATTTTATGGGAAGCCATTGAACGCTGGCAAAATCCTTTACCGATTAATGCCTTACCAATGCTAGGCGTGGCGATTGTGGGGCTGTTGGTCAATATGATTGTGGCGTGGTTAATGCTAAAAAGTGATCACGAAAACTTAAATATTCGCGCAGCCTATTTACACGTTCTGGCTGATTTATTTGGCTCTGTTATCGCCATCATTGCGGGGCTAAGCGCGTGGCTGTGGCAAATTCAGTGGATAGATATTGTCGCTAGCGCCATTTTAAGTGTGTTTATTTTGCGCAGTGGGGTAAGTATTGTGTGGCAAATTCTCATCAAGCAAGATAAGCAAAAACCACATTCTCACTCCCATTAAAAAATGCTCCCTACCCTAATATAAGGGAATAAGGGAGCATTCTTCTATTTACTTATCCTTAGCTGTTTATTCTTCGTGGCTAAATAGCGCTTCGATAAATTCATCAGCTTGGAATGGGCGCAGATCTTCAATTTTTTCCCCTACCCCAATATAACGAATTGGTAATTTGAATTGATCGGCGATGGCGAAAATCACGCCGCCTTTGGCTGTACCGTCTAATTTGGTTAAGCTAATTCCCGTTAGTCCCACTGCTTCGTTGAATAATTTGGCTTGGCTAATAGCGTTTTGCCCTGTGCCAGCATCAAGGGTAAGCATAATTTCGTGCGGCGCGGTTTCATCGTATTTTTTCATTACGCGAACGATTTTTTTCAGCTCGTCCATTAGATTATTTTTATTTTGCAAACGCCCTGCGGTATCGGCAATCAAAATATCGATATTGCGCGCAGCGGCCGATTGCATTGCATCATAGATCACCGAAGCGGAATCTGCACCCGTGCTTTGTGCCACCACGGGAATATGATTACGTTCCCCCCATACTTGAAGCTGTTCTACGGCTGCGGCACGGAAAGTATCCCCTGCGGCTAACATCACGGATTTACCTTGCATTTGGAATTGGCGCGCGAGTTTACCAATGGTGGTGGTTTTCCCTACGCCATTGACGCCCACCATTAAAATCACATAAGGCTTTTTGCTGGTATCAATTTCTAAAGGCTGCGCCACAGGCTTGATAATCTCCGCGAGCTCTAATTTTAATTGTTGATACAGTAAATCCGCATCTTTTAGCTGCTTACGGCTAGCGTGCTGCGTTAAGTTATTGATAATTTTAGTGGTTGTTGGCATACCAATATCAGCAATGAGTAACTGTTCTTCTAATTCTTCAAACAGATCATCATCAATTTTTTTGCCCGAAAATAGCCCAAAAAAGCCCGAACCAATATTTTGTTTGGTGCGAATTAAGCCTTTCACCAAACGGCTAAAAAAGCCCCCTTCGCTTGGTTTTTCTTGCGTTGAAATTTCAGGATTTTCCACCACACTTGGCTCTTGTGGAAGCTCTGTTTGCTCTACGATTTCTGTTTCTTCCACCAAAACTTCTGGATTTTCCAGCGCACTTGGTTCTTGCGGAAGTTCTGCTTGCTCAATGATTTCTATTTCTTGCGACAAAACGTCAGAATTTCTCACTGCACTTGGTTCTTGCGGAAGCTCTGCTTGCTCGGTAATTTCTGTTTCTTGCGCTAAAATGTCAGGATTTTCTACCGCACTTGGTTCTTGTGAAAGCTCGGTTTGCTCTATGATTTCTGTTTCTTGCACTAAAACTTCTGGATTTTCCACCGAGCTTGGTTCTTGCGGAAGTTCGGCTTGCTCGGAGCTCTTTGTTTCTTGCGCTAAAACTTCTGGATTTCCCACTGCACTTGGCTCTTGCGGAAGCTCTGTTTGCTCTACGATTTCTGTTTCTTGTGCTAAAACCTCGAGATTTTCCACCGCATTTGCTTCTTGCGGAAGTTCTGTTTGCTCAATGCTTTCTGTTTCTTGTACCTCAGCTTGGTTCGATGTTTCTTCTTTCTTTTTTCCTAATCCAAACCAAGACCAAAAACCACCTTTTTTATTTTTTTCTGCCATAAATTACTCGCTATTATAAAAAAATTACTGATTTTCTGAATTTTATACTAAACTATGCCACCTGATTTTATTCTGTTACCGAACGCAAAAATCGGCTGAAAATAGGCATTAAGTTCAGCGAAAAGTTTGCATAGTTTATCATAATTTGGCGAATCCCTATGAAAAAAAATCCTGTAGCACGCAAGCAACATACAAATCTGGCAAAAGGTGAAGTCCGTATTATTGCGGGGCTTTGGCGTGGGCGGAAATTACCTGTGTTGAATGCGGAAGGCTTGCGCCCAACAGGTGATCGGGTGAAAGAAACGCTATTTAACTGGCTGATGCCTTATATTGTGGACGCGACTTGCTTAGATTGTTTTGCTGGCAGCGGTTCATTGGGGTTAGAAGCCCTTTCACGCCAAGCTAAGCAAGTGACCTTTTTGGAACTCAATAAGCAAGTGGCAAAGCAACTCACGCAAAATCTACAACAGCTAAAATGTAAGCCACAGCAAGGACGTGTGATTAACCAAGATAGCTTGCATTATTTACAGCAACCAGAACCAAACCCCATGTTTGACTTGGTGTTTCTCGATCCACCTTTTCATTTTGATCTCGCACAACAAACCGTTGATTTGCTGATTAAATTTAATTGGCTAAAACCCGATGCACTAATTTATGTGGAAACGGAAAAAAACAAAACCCTAAGCGTGCCAGATAATTGGCAAATATTAAAAGAAAAAACCACTGGGCAAGTGAGTTATCGGTTGTATCAATTTCTTGAGAGAAGATAATAATATTTTCCCTTAGAATGATAATCAAGAGAATAAATCTCTATTATTTTATCACCGACTGGAAATTGGTTTATTTTTGAAGTGTTTAATAATGAATTTGGAATAAATTTAGCATTATCATTAATTAGTGTAATAGCAAATTGGTTTTTATTCTGTTTAGCTTTAATTGCCGCATCAAAGCTAAGATGTAAATATAACGAGTGTTCAGTAGATAATGTTGCCTTATCTGTAATTATTAATGGAATATATTTAAGTAATTTTAACTTAATGAATGTAGTGCCATCATCTTTTACTTCTACCTTAGACAAATCAATACTTTTACTCAATGCACTTCCAAAGAATGCTTTAGCTCCTTCTTTATATTTTATACCGCAAAGATGCATAAAGTTACTCTTTCTAAAATAAATCGATATCTCAACGTGTTTTGTCTTATAAACAACTTCTTTGTTAATAAATGTTCTTTGTAGAAAATCGGCTATTTGATAAATATCATTAATATATTTCTTCAATCTTTCTTGCTGATTATTTGCCATACTTCAAAATCCTAGATATAAAAAAAGCCTACATAAGTAGGCTTTTCTAGAATAAAAATGGTTGGTTTATTTTGGTGCCTGCCACCCATAGGCGCTTACGTCCTAGCTTTGTTTCAGGTTTATTTTGGTGCCTGCCACCCATAGGCTCTTATGTCCTAGTTTTATTTCAGGTTATTATCGAGCCAACCCTCGCCTACTTATTCTGTGCTTTTAAATTATTTTGTCAAGTCTTTTAACTCCTTCGATATAAGCCATTTTCGCTTACCACCAAACCTTGCAATTCCAAACTTAATAATTGTGTGAGTAGTGCATCAATGGGTAAAGATAAGCGGGCGGAAAGCTCGTCAAGGCTGATGGCAATATGGCTAAGTTGGGCGTAAAGTTCGGGGTGGCTTGGCGGTTCAGATTGTTGTGGGGCTGCTCTTTTAGTTTGAGGGCGAGTTGAGTTAAATGGGAGATCTTGCTGTTTTGGCAGTGCATAAAATGATGCGGAATAGCCGTAATTCGGCAGATTATCCACAATGTCCTGCACATTTTCCACCAGTGTAGCGCCTTGTTTAATCAATTTATGGCAGCCTTCACTGAAGCCATTCTGGATATTACCGGGGAGCGCAAAGATTTCTCGGTTTTGCTCAAGGGCGTAGCGTGCGGTGATCAATGAGCCACTTCGTTCTGTGGCTTCGATGATCAAGGTGCCAAGAGAAAGCCCGCTGATAATACGATTACGGCGTGGAAAATTCTCTGCCACGGGCGGTTGGTTGGGTAGAAACTCAGAAACCAATACCCCGTTATTCTCAATAATCTGTTGGGCTAAGCCACGATGTTTAGTGGGATAAACCGCATTCAGTCCACTGCCTAATACGGCAATAGTCTGTCCTTTTTGCGCTACCACTGCTTGATGACAAAAGCCATCAATACCTAGCGCCAAGCCACTGGTAATGGCAAAACCTGCCTGATTTAATTGTTGAGCGAAAAACTTCGCCCAATATTCCCCATAATTAGAGCAATAACGGCTGCCCACAATAGCAATTTGTGGTTGCGAAAGTGCGGTTAAATTTCCTTGTAAAAATAGCAGTGGTGGCGCGGAAGGAATTTGTTTTAACAAATAAGGATAATCTTGCTCAGTAAAATTAAGCAAAAAATTGCCCGCACTTTGCGCCCAATCTAACGCAGGATCAATAAATTTACGCTCAGGATTAAACCAGCGCTGAATTTGGCTCTCAGTCCACCCCATTTGTTTGAAAGCAATCGTGTCATAGTCTAAAAGCTGTTCAGGGCTAATTTCAGCCAGTATTTTTTGAATCCTATTCGCGCCAAGTTTTGGCACTTGCAATAAGCGAAGTAACAGTTCATTGATCTTCATTATGCAAACTTGATAATAAAACACTGATGCAATTATCAAGGAAGATCCTATTTTTAGGGGAAATAAAGAAATGTTTTGCGATCGGGATCGAAAAAATAGTTATAACGCCACAATATTGTGGCGTTATTGGTGGTATTTATCGCAAAAGTGCGGTGATTTTTAGGCTAATTTTGCAGGGATCTGCGGTGCTTTCAAACGATGTAATCGCGTACCTTCTAGATCGATATGTCCAAAACGGGAATGCCCGTTGTTCCAATCTTCTACTGCTTGGCGTAAGGCATCTTGACTGTCTGCCACGAAATTCCACCACACTAAGGTTTTATGTGGTAATGGTTCTCCGCCTAGCAGCATAATATGGCTGCCTGCTTCACCTTTAATTTTGAATTCGTGAGCTTGGCAATCCGTTAAGCTAACCAGTTGATCTTGTTGGTAAACTAGTCCTTCAATTTCTACTTCACCTTTCAGTACCAGTACGCCATATTCAAAGTTTGGCTGTTGTTCTATGTTGATCGTTTGTGCTTGTTGAAATTGAATATCTACGCCAACTAACGGGCTATATTGTTGCGTTGGCGCGGTTCTGCCTTGATAGCTACCTGTGGTTAAAATGTAATTCACGCCATTTTCTTGCCATTCAGGTAATTCAGGATAATGTTGAAAATTTGGCTCAATGTCTTGATCCATTGGAAGCGCAATCCAAAGTTGTACTGCGTGAAGCTGATGCACGCCTTCAGGAGTTTGTTCCGTATGGCTAATACCACGCTGATTGCCTGTGCCTGCGGTCATTAAGTTCACTTGTTTTGGCTTAATTAATTGACGATAACCAAGGCTGTCTTGGTGCCAAACTTCGCCCTCTAGCATCCAAGTGAAAGTTTGCAAATTAGTATGTGGGTGTGCGCCTACTTGTAAGCCTGCATTATCATCAGTAAACTCTGATGGCCCTGCGTGATCAAGAAAACACCACGCGCCAATGGTGCGTTTACCCGCTTGTGGCAATAAACGAGCTACAGGAATTCCGCCCACATCTTTAGTAATCGCATTTAATTTATCTACGCTCATTTTCACTCCTTATGCTCTAATTCGTTGCCTTATGCTTTCGCCCATTGAATAAAAGTTTGCGCAAACTTACTTAAGAAACCCGCAGTGCGTTCATCGGCTACTTCACCTTGTTCATTCAATGCCTGATTAGCTTTGCTTAAAAAGACTTCAGCGGTGGTTAGTACATTCGCACCAATGCTTTGCAAACTTTGGCGAATTTGCAAACCAGAATTAATTCCACCATAAGCGCCTGGTGAAGCCGTAACAATCGCCACTTTCTTGCCCTGCCATAAATTTTGGCCATAAGGACGAGAAGCAATATCAATGATATTCTTAGTCGCGGCAGGCATTGCACGGTTATGCTCAGGGCTAACAATTAGCACTGCATCGGCGTTTTTGATTTGCTCACGCACACGATCATATTCTGGCACGTCCACCTGATCGCGATCTTGGGTATAAAGAGGCAAATCATCAATACGTACTTCGGTTACTTTTACATCTGCTGGAAATTGTGAAACGATATAATTGGCTACGCTACGGTTAATGGATTTTTGGCTTAAACTGCCGATAATCAAGGCGATGTTCATCATAAACTCCGATCATAATTAATAATTTAGCTAAGTGCAAGAATTATACTTAAGGGAAAATGCGACAACAATGTTAATCTTGGAAATGCACTTTTTATTAAGAGTAAAAAGTGCGGTCATTTTTTCATAAAAAAACGGGATTACATTGCAATCCCGTTCTCTGCTTAATTAATAGCTTTCGCTTGTATCATTAAAGCGCTCAATTTTCGCGCCTAAACCACGCAATTTATCTTCGATATGCTCATAACCACGATCAATATGATAAATGCGATCTACAATGGTTTCACCACTTGCGATACAACCTGCTAGCACCAAGCTGATTGAAGCGCGTAAATCCGTTGCCATTACTTCCGCACCTGAAAGGCTTTCTACACCGTGGCAAATCGCGGTATTGCCTTCAATTTCGGCTTTTCCGCCCATACGGATTAATTCTGGAATGTGCATAAAGCGGTTTTCAAAAATGGTTTCGGTAATTTTACTTGTGCCTTCCGCCACCATATTTAATAAGGTGAACTGCGCTTGCATATCTGTTGGGAAACCAGGGTGTGGCATTGTACGAATATTCACGGCTTTCGGACGTTTGCCTTTCATATCTAGCGTGATGGTATCTTCGGTGATCTCAATTTCAGCCCCCGCTTCACGCAATTTATCAATCACCGCATCAAGGGTATCTGCTTTGGTGTTACGGCAGACAATACGCCCGCCTGAAATCGCCCCTGCCACAAGGAATGTGCCAGTTTCAATACGATCGGCCACCACCGCGTGTTCGCAGCCAGTTAAACGCTCTACCCCTTCAATAGTGATAGTATCTGTGCCTGCACCGCTAATTTTTGCACCCATTTTATTTAAGAATACGGCGGTATCCACAATTTCAGGTTCGCGTGCGGCATTTTCAATAATGGTTGTTCCCTGTGCAAGGGTGGCTGCTGTCATAATAGAAAGGGTTGCGCCCACGCTCACTTTTTCCATTACAATTCGTGTGCCGATCAAACGTCCATTGGTATGCGCTTTGACATAACCATCTTCAAGCACTATTTCTGCGCCTAAACGTTCTAAACCGCTGATATGCAAATCCACAGGACGCGCACCAATGGCACAGCCACCTGGGAGCGAAACCTGTCCTTGATGAAAACGCGCCACCAAAGGTGCTAATGCCCAAATTGAAGCGCGCATTGTTTTCACTAATTCATAAGGTGCAATGAAATGATTAATTTTTGAGCCGTCTAAATACACCACGCCACCGTCTTTTTGCTCTACTTGCATACCAAGCTGACGCAAAATTTTTAGCGTGGTTTCAATATCTTTTAACTCGGGTACATTGGTTAAGGTAACAGGTTCTTCGGCTAAGATTGCGACAAATAAAATAGGCAAAGCGGCATTTTTTGCCCCTGAGATTTTGACATCACCGCTTAAACGAGATTGCCCATAAACACGAAATTTTTGCATATCAACGTCCTAAAAATTAATTAATGGGATTAAGTAAACGCTCGCGTTTCCACTTTTCTTGGGTAAAGGTTTTGATGGTTAAGGCGTGAATTTCGCCTGAAGAAAAATATTGCATTAACGGTGCATAAATGGTTTGTTGCTGTTTTAATCTTGAAAGCCCGGCAATTTCATCATCAATCACAATCACGCCAAAATGCGCATTTTCGCCTTGTACATAAACTTCTTCAAGCCCAAGTGCGTCTTTTAAAATTCGTTCAATTTCTTGCGTTTCCATTAATTCTTTCCACTATGTTGTAAAAACGGGTCAATCCATTTTGATAACCCAAAAAGATCAGCCAATGTGAGGAATTGCTCAGGTGCATTTTGAATGATTTGCGTCTGCGCTTGCTTTTGGCAATGATGAATAAAATCACACAATAAGGCAAAGCCTGCACTGTCAATTCGCGTTAAATCGGCAAGTTCCCAAATAAGTTGCTGGTGCGCAATTTTATCCGTAGATAAAAAAGAATAACGTTGTTCCCACAATGGCAACAACGTTTTTCTGGATAACGCTCCAGTCAAGCGGAGCGTTATCTTATCATCATTTTGTTCAAATGCCCAAGTTAAACTTGGTGCTAAACCTGATGTATTGTGCATTGATTATTTACCCAATGTAACAGGCGCATTTGCCGCTTTTTGCACTTGTTGGGTCAGCGCTTCAATGCCGTCTTTGCGTAACGTTGCACTCCATTCTTGTTTTTTGGTGTTTACCATACTCACGCCTTCAGCCGCCATATCATACACTTGCCATTCACCCGTTCTGCTGTTTTTACGCCAGAAGAAGGTTAAATTAATTGGCTGCGCATTACCATTTTGCACTACTTTCACGCGAATGCTCATTTGGTTATCAGACACATTTTTCGGTTTTTCAATGTCAATTTTTTGGTTTTTATATAAGGTTAAAACTTGCGCATAAGATTGCTCAATAAATTGATCAAAGGCGGCGAAAAATTTTGTACGCTGCTCTGGTGTGGTGCTTTTGAAATACTGCCCTAACACCAATGATCCCGCATAATTAACGTGTACATAAGGCATTAAATCTTTACGCACAATGGTTCTTAAATAATTTGGGTTTTGTTTAATTTGGCTTTGGCTGTTAGCAATATCACTAAACAATTTGTCTGATGCCTTTTGCATTAAACCATAAGGACTGTCGTCCGCCATTGCTTGCACCGCAAAAAGTGCGGTGAAAATTACTAAAGTTTTGCTTAACCAGTTTGTCATTGTTTGTTTTAACATTGATTCCTCCGTAAAACGAAAAAAGAAATTATTGTTGCGCTTCAGATTTGCTGTCATCAGATTTATTCTTATCCCCATACAGGAACTGACCGACTAAATCCTCTAACACCATTGCAGATTTGGTATCCACAATTTTGCTGCCATCTTTGAGCATTTTGGTAGTTTCGCCATCATCAAAACCAATGCTCAACGCAATATATTGTTCACCTAATAAGCCTGAGGTTTTAATGGAAAGCGAGCTGTTATCAGGAATTTCGTTATATTCTTGATTGATCGCAATCTTCACCACTGGCAAATAGGTTTGTGGATCAAGCTCGATATCACTTACTCGCCCAATTACTACACCGCCAACTTTTAATGGCGCACGCACTTTTAGTCCACCAATATTGTCAAAAGTTGCACTCACTTGATAAGATTTTGCTTGGCTAAAGCCTTGCACATTTGCCACCTTTAATCCTAAAAAGACAAAAGCGCCAATGGCAAGCAATAAAAATAACCCTACCCAAAATTCATACTTTGCTGTTTGTCGCATAAAAATACCTTAAATTTACACCGCACTTTATTTTGTGCTGTTTTTAATGAAATGAAACTTCTTAGTTAATCAGCCTGATTAACTCCCACCAAACATTATCGCGGTTAAGACGAAATCTAGCCCAAGCACCACAAGGGAAGCATTTACCACGGTTTTAGTGGTGGCTTTGCTGATGCCTTCGGAAGTTGGTACGCTGTCATACCCATTAAACAGAGCAATCCATACCACGGCAATGGCGAAAAATAGACTCTTAATTAAGCCATTGAGAATATCGGTTTTCCAGCTCACTGAGTTTTGCATTACTGACCAAAAACTGCCTGCGTCCACACCTTTCCAATCTACGCCCACCAATGAGCCGCCCCAAATGCCAATGGCGATAAAAATAATGGATAAAATTGGCATTGCAATCACGCCTGCCCAAAAACGTGGCGAAATCACACGACGCAACGGATCAACCGCCATCATTTCAAGACTAGAAAGCTGTTCGGTGGCTTTCATCAAACCAATTTCTGCGGTTAGCGCAGAACCTGCACGACCAGCAAATAATAATGCGGTAACCACAGGGCCTAGCTCGCGTAATAAGGAAAGGGCAACCAGTTGCCCAAGGCTGGTTTCTGCAGAAAAATCCACTAGCACCACATAGCCTTGTAGCCCAAGCACCATACCAATAAACAAGCCTGAAAGCATAATAATCAGTAAAGATTGCACGCCCAAGACATAAAGCTGTTTAATCAGCAACGGAAAATGCTTTCTAATTTGTGGTTGCCCGACTAATGCGCCCCACAGCATAAAACCTGAACGCCCAATGCCTTTGCAAAAATTGATGGCACTGCGCCCCAAGGCGGAAATCATATCACTTATCATCAAATAACTCCTGAACATAATCGCCAGCGGGGTAATGGAAACGCACAGGGCCGTCTGCTTCACCTTTAATAAACTGTTGTACTTGTGGATCTTGGCTGGCGAGCAATTCGGCAGGCGTTCCTTCAGCAATCACTTTCTTATCTGCAATAATGTAGGCATAATCGGCGATGCTTAGCACTTCTTGCACATCGTGGGAAACCACAATAGAAGTGAGCTGTAAGGCTTGATTTAAGCGTTTAATCAGGCTCACAATCACGCCCATACTAATCGGATCTTGCCCTGTAAAGGGTTCATCATACATAATTAATTCAGGGTCAAGGGCAATGGTTCGCGCCAAGGCTGCGCGTCTTGCCATACCGCCAGATAATTCAGAAGGCATTAAATCCGCTGCACCGCGTAATCCCACCGCTTGCAATTTCATCAATACCATTTCACGGATTAACTGTTCCGGCAAATTGGTATGTTCACGAATAGGAAACGCCACGTTATCAAAGGTGGACATATCGGTAAACAACGCGCCTGACTGAAAGAGCATTCCGATGCGCTGACGCAATTTATAAAGCTCCGCACGGGACATTTGACAAATATCCTTACCATCGACCAAAATTTCTCCGCTATCAGGTGAAAGTTGCCCTCCAATAAGACGCAACAAGGTGGTTTTTCCAATCCCTGACGGCCCCATTATGGCGGTAATTTTTCCCTGTTCAACGCGTAAATTCAGGCGATCATAAATGACACGCTCACCACGCTTAAAGGTGAGATTTTTTACTTCTACAAAAGAATGATTCATTAATCGAATACTTGCCTTGTTTTGATTTTAAATTGAAAGGCAGATCATATTAGATATGCCAAGAATGTCAAACGGCATTTCGATCTTTACATTCTTTACAATGGCACCCAAAAGGCAATGCGCGCGCAAAATTTAATAAAAAATCTCCGCACTTTTACACGACATTGTTCTTGCTTTTGCCAAATTATGCTATGATTCGCCTTCACATTAATCTGGAACATCGTTTAATTTATGAATATTCGTTGGAATATTATTTTATCAGTGATTGCTTTAGGCCTACTGGCTTGGCTATATAGCCTGCAAGGAAGCGATTCTGACACGCAAGGGTTAATCAAATCAGAAGATAGCCCTGAATACATTGGCAATAAAATGCAAACCACCGTGTTTTCGCCTACGGGTGAAAAGCAATATTTCGCCCTAGCCGATAAAGTGGAATACTATAACAACAGTGGAAACACGGATTTCCAGCAGCCCTTGGTTTACTTATATGATGTGCAAGATGAAAATTTAGGCACACAAAGCTGGAAAATTCGCGCAGACAAAGCTCAATTAACCAAAGATGAACTTTTACATTTAGAAGGAAATGTGTTGGTGCAAAGTCTGTTGAGCGATTCGCGTCTGCAACGCGTGGATACCGAACGGGCTACGGTAAATTTAAAGACGCAAGATATTCACTCTGATACAATGGCCACCATTACTGGCTTGAATTTTACATCAAGCGGCGCCAAATTAACTGGTAACTTAAAACAACAAATTGCAACCTTAGCAGAACAGGTGAAAACCCACTATGAAATTAACAAGTAAATCTCTTTTATTTTTTACCGCACTTATGACTTCAATGTCAGCGTTTGCGCTAAAAGATGATACCAATCAACCGATTAACATTGAATCTAACAATCAATCGTTAGATATGGAAAACCAAACGGTAACCTTTACCGATAATGTGGTGATCACCCAAGGTTCTATTTTGATCAAAGCGGATAAAGTGGTAATTACGCGTCCACCTGAAAATTCCAACAAGAAAGAAACCGTAGATGCCTATGGTCGTCCTGTTACCTTTCATCAATTATTAGATGATGGCAAGCCTGTGGACGGCAAAGCGAATAAAGTGCATTACGATCTTGGTACAGAATTTTTAACCTTAACGGGCAATGCAGAATTAAAACAGCTAGACAGCAAAATCACTGGGCAATTAATCACTTATGATGTGAAAAAACAACAGCTAAAAGCCTCAGGTTCAAGCAAATCTCGTGTTAAAACCGTATTAATTCCTGCGCAATTAAACAGTAAAAAGAAATAGGATAGCCTTATGCCAACGCTTTATGCAGAACATTTAGCCAAAAGCTACAAGAGCCGCAAAGTGGTTTCTGATGTGAGTTTAAACGTGAGATCAAATGAAATTGTGGGCTTGCTTGGGCCTAATGGCGCGGGCAAAACCACCACGTTCTATATGGTTGTCGGCTTGGTGCAACAAGATGAAGGCAAAATTCGTATTGATGATGAAGATATTAGCTTGTTGCCAATGCACGATCGCGCCAGAAAAGGCGTGGGCTATTTGCCGCAGGAAGCGTCTATTTTCCGCCGTTTAAGCGTGTACGACAACCTAATGGCGGTGTTAGAAATTCGTAACGATCTCAATGCCCAACAACGCCGCGAAAGAGCGGAAGAATTAATCGAAGAATTTAACATTGGCCATATTCGCGATAACCTAGGGCAATCCCTTTCAGGTGGGGAACGCCGCCGTGTGGAAATTGCCCGTGCGTTAGCCGCAAATCCTAAATTTATTTTATTAGATGAACCTTTTGCCGGGGTCGATCCCATTTCTGTAATTGACATTAAAAAGATTATTATGGATCTGCGCGATCGTGGTTTAGGTGTGCTAATTACCGACCACAACGTGCGTGAAACCCTTGATGTGTGCGAGCGTGCTTACATTGTAAGCGCAGGGAAAATGATCGCCACAGGCACACCTGAAGAGGTGATGAATAACGAACAGGTGAAACGGGTTTATCTCGGTGAAGAATTTAAACTATAACTTATGACTAAATTTACCCAATTACTGAGTCCTGAAAATATTCGCCAAGGACTGGTTTGCTCAAGTAAAAAGCGTGTTTTTGAAACCATTAGCCGCATTGTGGCGGATCAAATCCACGGAGAAGACGATCCCGAACACAGCAGTTTTGACTGCTTATTTAACCGTGAAAAGCTGGGCAATTCAGGCCTAGGTAATGGCGTAGCAATGCCTAAAGGGCGTTTGCATACGGGCAATAAACCTATTGCCGTGTTTTTGCAACTTGCCACGCCGATTGATTATGAAGCTGCTGATCACCGCGATGTGGATTTAATTTTTGCCTTGCTCATTCCTGCCGAAGCTTGTGGCGAATTTTCTCAATCCGTGTTACCTAAATTAGCGGAAAAGTTGCTGGATAAATCTCTTTGTAAGCAGTTAAGAGCAGCACAAAGTGCAGAGGAAATTTGGCAAATTTTTGAGTATGCGGATAATCATTCTGATGACGAACAAGAAAGTGAGCAAAAGCTGAACTAAAAGCCGAACAAGAAAATACACAGAATGAGCAAACGGTAGAAACAGAACAGTAACAATCATTCAGGGGAGAAATCAGGTGGAAATCATCATTATTAGCGGACGTTCTGGCGCAGGCAAATCCGTTGCCTTGCGTGCCTTAGAAGACATTGGCTACTATTGTGTGGATAATCTCCCCGTCACTCTTCTGCCTGAGCTGGCAACGATTCTGGCGAAAAAACAATCCTCTGTGGCCATTAGCATTGATATTCGCAATCTTCCTTCTTCAAACGCAGAACTGGAACACAGCCTTGAGCAGCTGCAACAACATCATCAGGTAAAAATTATTTTCCTAGATAGTGAACGCAATGCGCTCATTAAGCGTTATAGCGATTCTCGTCGCCTGCACCCGCTTTCCGTTGATTCCCTTTCCCTTGAAGCGGCCATTGATGCGGAACAGCAATATCTCACCCCACTGATTGATGCCGCCAATTTAATTATTGACACTACCCATCTTTCCACCCACGAATTGGCGGAACGCCTGCGTGAATTTTTGCTCGGGCATACACAAAAAGAATTAAAAATTATCGTTGAATCTTTTGGCTTTAAATATGGCATTCCGCTTGATGCAGACTATGTGTTTGATGTGCGTTTTCTGCCTAATCCTCACTGGAATCCCGAACTACGCCCAATGACCGGGTTAGAACAACCTGTAATGGATTTTCTCAACAAGCATAATGAAGTGAACCACTTTATTTATCTCACCCGCAATTACATTGAAACTTGGCTGCCAATGTTAAAACAAAATAACCGCAGCTATCTCACCATCGCCATTGGCTGCACCGGCGGCAAACACCGCTCCGTTTACATTGCTCAACAAATCGGTGAATATTTCCAAGCCAAAGGGGAAAATGTATTAATTCAGCACAAGTCCTTGGAAAACTATAAAAAATAAGCCCGCACTTTTGTGGGGCTTAATTGTAGATTTCTCTTCAATGACCGATTTCTAATGCCGTGATAAGTAATTCTCCATTATCAATGTGACAAATAATACGATAATCCCCAACACGATAGCGCCACATTCCAGATAAATCGCCAACCAAGCCTTTGCCTCTATCTCTCAGCTCTTCAAGGGTTTCAAGTGATTTGAGGTAATTTATTATACATTGTGCTTGTTGAGGGTTTTTCTTAGCAAGTTTGACAAGTTGTTTTCTGGCGGTATCAGCGAATATCACCGTCCAAATTGAGTTCATTCTCTACGACCTTTAAGGTGTATGTTTTTTCTTTGCCTGAACGAACGCGTTCTAATGTTGCATTAGCTAAAAGCAAATCCTCCAAATCTTCTAAATAGGCTTCTAGGGCTTGTTTAATGTAGAAAGATTTTGCTCTTCCTGTTTCGATAGCTAAATGATCTAAACGTCGTTGCAACTCATCAGGCAATCTTACGGTAATAGTCATATGGTTCTCCTTAATTAAGTACAAGGTTATTACAAGAACGTATTACCTGTATTACAAGTAACAAACCTATTTTGCTGAAGGAAGAAAGGCAACACGGGGGCTAGGTGCGAAAGGAAAATGTTTTAATCCAATACAAATCCTTAGAAAACCATAAAAAATAAGCCCGCAGTTTGTGGGGCTTATTGCAAACATTGTTAAATTCACCGCCTATTTTTCAGGGGATAATTTATCAATGCAATATTCTGACGACTTCTCCCCAATATTTTCCATCGCATTTTCTAACTGCTTAATGGTCATATTGCCTTCATTTAATTTTTGCTCAAGGCCCAAATGTTCAAATTCATTTTGTATTTGCGAAATAAAACACCCACAGAATTGCGCTTTAGGAATTTCAAGAATTCTCGATAATTCGCCTAATTTTCCCTGATTACATTCTTCATACACAGAATAAATCATTTCTGACATCACTTCTGTGCCAAAATTTCCTGCCCATAACATAGGCGAAAACAATAGTCCCAAAAGGGCGGTGATTTTTTTCATTGTTTTTCCTTATTGCTAGTTTACTGTGTTTCGTTCAATTGACGGTACATACCACAAGCTTCCTGAACCCCTGCGTAGCAAGCGTGTGCAAAATATTCTCTGGCTTTTAAGGGATCTTGTTTTATTCCGTAACCTTTAAGGTAGGCATCTGCAAGCAATAAGAATGCTTGCCAATCATCTTGCTCTGCCGCTTTCTCAAACCATTCTAACGCTTAGCATAAACCTAAATTGTATTCAGCCTCTGAAACGCCCTGCTTTTCCAACGATTGGAATAGTTTAAATGCAGTATAAAAATCATTGTTATAAGCTGCATCCAAGGCTTGTTGGAATTGTTTTTCTTGCTCAGCTGTGTAGGCATAAGCCACTTGCGTTGCGCCTAAAATGGAAAAAGAAAAGAGTACCGTTGCTAAAAGTGTTTTGGTAAATTTCATTGTGTGTTCCTGATTTAATTATTCCAAGCTATCCAACATCAACCCAAACCAATCCTGCATTATGCTGGTCATTGCGTTTAAGTCCAGTTGCGCTAATTCTTGTTCGCTTAACACGCGTTGCCAGTATTTATCTTCTTGCTTAAAACCATAATCGTTGCCATAAATGCTTTCGTACAAGATGGCCAAGCATTTTTGTTGGATTTTGGCTTCATCATCTTTGCCTTTTTCATTTTTGAGTGCTTTGAAATAGTTCCCCAAATTTTCTGTTAGCACTAAGCAAGGGGATTGCAGGGCTTGAACATAGGCTTCTAGATAACATTGTAATTGTGCAAGTGCGGTATTTTTTGGCAGAATTTTAAACCGCACTTGTTCGCCTTTGGCGTAACTATGAGCAGGGGCGACATTTTCTTGTGTTGCACATTGCACTAAATAATAGATCCAGTTTTCAATCAGATCTTTATCGCGGATTTTCCCACCCACACGCCAAGTAACTCTCTCCACTTTCCCCTTTGATGTGCCATCAACCAAAGGATAAAGCTGATTGATTACGCCTGTTAAACACAAGGTTTGAGTTGGCAGGATGAAATCTAGCTCCACCGCCACGCTTTGGCTTTCTTGTGTTAAATAGTCTGCCACCTCTTTTTTCAGATCACGAATATCTTGGCTAAGTTTTTGCTCTTGTACTTCGGCAAATGCGCCCCTTGGCATTATGCCTTTAATTTGTAATTGGCGGAAAAATTGGTTAAATTCATTATCATTGAGATAGAGCAGTTGCTGGTTAATGGCATAGCGCTCCAAGTTATCGAAATCGAAATTTTCTGTATCCCTTAAGGCACTTTCTTCATTTTGCAGGTGAATGCCTAAAATCTGCTCTAGGAAAAATCGGATCGGGTGCTGCACAAAGGCGATAAGCTGGCTTAACGCCACTGTTTGCACCCGATGATCATTATTCAACGGCTGAATAAAGCCCTGTTCTTGCTGCGCGGTTTTATTCACTAATGGCAACCATTTGCGCGCAAAAGTGCGGTGTTTTTTACTGAAATTTTTCTCGCTAAAAGCGGTCATTGGGTGATGTAGCACCAATTTTTTACGCCAATATTCATTCGGATTTTCGCCCTCCTCATTCTCAGGCACTGGCAAATTTTCTGCCACATAATCCAATAATTGATTTACCAGTACAGAGGGTTCTTTCGGTTCATCATCAATGATTGAATGCCCGACATAACTGAGATAGAAATAATCTTGCGCAGAAACAAGCGCTTCAAGGAAGAGATAGCGATCATCATCTCGTTTGAAACGATCGCCTTTTTGCTGATGATATTGCATAAGATCAAAGCTATTTGGTGTACTTTGGCGTGGGTATTCTCCTTCATTCATTCCTAGCAAGCACACCACGCGGAATGGGATTGAACGCATTGGCAATAAGGTGCAAAAATTCACTTTCCCCGCCAAAAAACGTAAGTTATGCGGATTTTCTTGCAAATAGCCACTCATCACTTCCGCCACCACTTCTGCGCCAAGTGGTTGTTCAAATTGCACATTGACCAAAGGCTCGGCAAAGGTTTCAATGCAATCATTAAGATACCATTGGGTTTCTTGGCTCGTTTCGTCAAATTGGAAAAAGGTTTCCACCAGTTGGAATAAAGCTTGCTGCCATTGCTCAACAGAATGTTCGCCGCAAAGTGTTTGACACCATTGATAAAGTTGTTCAATAAATTCCGCTAAATAGCCTGCTAATTGCCCTTTTAAGCCGTAGCTATTATCAAAACCTAGGCTGTCTTGCCAAATGCCATTTTCTTCACGCATTGCATAGCCGAGCAACATTCGTTCCAGCCCCGCTTTCCACGCGTTATAATTTTCTTGCGCCACGCCCTGATATTTTTCCAAGCCAAAGCGAATGCCTGAATCTTCTACCCAATGATGAATATAAGGCAAATCTTCAAGCTCAATATGAAAACGGGCGCGGATACTTGGAATATCGAGAAAATCCATCACATCTTGCGCGCTAAACAGACTTTCTTTCAGGTTTAACAATTTGATGAAAGCCGACACGATCACATCATTTTCCGACAATTTATTATCCGAAATGGAAAATGGAATGTAAGGCTTACCCTGCTCAAAAACCGCGCGAATATAAGGGGTATATTTATCAATATCGGCGACCATTACCACCACATCTTTTGGCGTTAGGCCCGGGTCTTGATTAAATAAATGCAGTAAATAATCCTGCAAGGCTTCTACTTCTCGCATTGCGCTATAACAGGCGTGAATGGAAAAAGACAGATCTTGCGGAGCAAAATGCAGCGGCTCAATGCCTGTTGGGGTAAGGGTTAAAATGCGTTGCTGAATTTGGTGTAATAAACTGTCTTCTGCCAATGCTACATAGGCATTAATTTCATTAGCTTGCAAATCGGTGAGTAGATAAAGAAAATCACGCCCTTGCTTGCCCCAAGAAGAAAGTAACGGATTACCCACTTGCAACATTTCTTGCTCGGCAGTGCGCTCGTACAGCTCTTGTTCTAATCGTGCAATTTGCTGATGAGAAAATAATGGGTTAGCTTGCTGGCTTTGTTGATCGGTGCGGGAACGCTGCTGTAATTTTTGCCAATATTGCTTATCGACAATATCCCCCCAATACTCACGGCAAGGATTGGTAAAAAATAAATGCACATCACAAAACTCGCTGATGCCATTGAGAATTTCCAGATACACTTTTGGCAGGGCTGAAATACCAAACACAAAAATGCGTTTCGGCAGTTTCAATGGTGCTTTTTCACCCAGTAGCTGAAGAAATTGTTGGTGTAAATACGCCCTGTGCCAGACTTCTTCACTGCCATTTTGCTGTTGAATTTCCACCACTAATGCACGCCACAAAATGCCTTGCCATTCAATATGGCGTGTAATTTGATCGGCTAACTGTTGTTTATCTTCACTTTTCTGTGCCGCAATTTGTTGTGCGATGCTGCTGTCGGCATTTTTTTCCCACGCGCTAATCCAATCTGGACGATACACCAAATATTGGTCAAATAAATCTGCCACTTTTTCTGCTAGCTGATACAACTTTTGCTGTGCCGATTGTGGCGCAGAATTGAGATAATCTCGCAATGGTGCAAAGGCGGGTTGTGCTAAATATTGCGGAATCAATCGCATTAAGCGCCATACAATCTGCTCTTTGGCAAATTGATTTTGCTGCGTTACATTAAACAAATTATCGCGATACAGCTGCCAAATAAAAGTTGCTGGCATAGGAAATTGTAAATTCGCTGAAATTCCTTGCTTTTCCGCAATTTGCCATTGCAGCCACTGCGCCATTCCGGGACTTTGTACCAAAATAGTTTCCGACTGCAACGGATCGTCCAACGGCATTGTTTTCATTAAATGCAGTAGGATCTCTTTTTGTGTTTCAAGCAAATTGGAATAATAAACGGTTAGCACAGAATTTCCTTTTATAAGCTGGTTTCCCCTGTGGGATAACGCACAGTAACTTTATTTTTATGACAATGAAGATGAAAAATAAGCTGATTTTGTTCAATTTGAGTTTGACAACTCAGCCCCATAAACAGACGCTGCTGCTGATTATGCGCAATAGAAATGGCTTGTAAATCTTGATAAATTTTCACCGCACTTTGCCGCTGGTGCGTGAGCCATTGATTAATGGACAGAAAAATACCACTAAATAGGGTTAAAGTCATTAGCAAAGAAAATAAATTCATTCCTTTGTATTTTAGCGGTCTATAAAGGCTCGAAATCATACCAGCTCCTTTTTGCTAGCCGCCAAAAACGATAAGCCTGTACCACTTCTTGTAGCGTTTTCTTATTGTAAACTAATTTCACATTTTCCCCTTGATGTAATTGCCCTTGCGTAATCACAGCGCCGCGAATTTCCCCTTTGCCAGATAAAGTTAAATCACCTTCCGCCACAATCACCGCATAAATATTGCCGTTGATTTCCCAATGTTTCTCGCGTTCAGAAAACCAATAAAGGGGATATTTGCTGATATTTTCTTGCTGTAAAACTTTAGCAAACAGAGGTGTGATCGCAGGATCAAAATATTGCGAAAATTCCCCCGCACTTATGCCACGACTCGGCGTTTTCTGAAATAGGCTTATTCGCTCGCACCAAGCAAAATGCGCGGCCTCATCAAAAGTGCGGTGGTTTTTTGTTGGATTTTTAAACTCAAGACGATAGACAGAATCCGCATAATCTAAGGGTAATTTTTCACATTCTTGTTGCAGATGTTGACTGCTTATTGGCAAGAGCGCTACATCATTTTCCGCATAATATTTTTGCTGTGCATTCATTGCTCGATAAAAATGTAGTTCTTCTTGATTAAACAACATTGCGATCATCAATAATGAACTAAGCAACAACAATAGAGTTAGGGTAACAATGCCTTTTTGTGCCTTCATTCTGCACCGCCTTGATTGAGCAAAGGAATCACTGTTTCGCTTTCATATTCAATATGCGGCTGCTTGACGAGTTGCCCTTTTAACTGTGCTACAAGCAACAAAGGTTCTTTTAGCCACTGCAAAGAAAAATGGGTGATCGCAATTTCACGATCATCAAACAGATCCACCCAACCGCCTTTCTCACACGCGGGTTGCTGAATGTAAGTTTGGCATTCTTCTTTTGTGCATTTTTGCTTAACGGTGTTTTTGTAAGTTAAACGTGTTTCTAGCATTTTTTGCTTTAGGCGATAACCAAACAATTCACGTTCGATTTCTTTTGCTCGATTTTTACCATTTTCAACGCATAATCCTTTGGTGTAAGTAGAGCCAATACAACCTGAATTATCCAAATCATAGAAAAATAACACACAGCTATTCGGCTTTTCTCCCGTGGCTTGGCTAACAACAAGACTTGTGCCTTGGCTGTCTTGCTCGAACAAGGCAAGATTATCCACTTTACGCTTTCCAACGGCTGCACGAAATCCCGTTCGGCGTAAATCTTTGCCGATTAATTGCAGGGTTCTTTCTATTTCGGCTTGTAAAAACAGCCGTGCATTCATTTGCTGAATTTGCCATTGGCTATGTTGATAAAATTTCACGATGGCGATTAATAATAGGCTAGATACCACCAAGGCGATCATCAAACCTAGCAAACTTTGCCCTTTTAAATAGCGGTTCATCTAAGGCTCTCCGCACGCACTGAGCGAATTTCCCTGTTTTAGCTTTAAGCTACCCACATTAAAAAAAGAAAATAAGGTTTTCGCTTGCCCTGCTTGCAATAAGAAGCAGTCCGCTTGAATGGTATTGCGGATACCGCTGAATCTAGCCATTTCTTGCGGAAAATAATGTTTACTGCTAATCATTGTTTGTTTTGGAAACAAGGGTTGATAAATATTCGCCATTAGCTCGTCTGCACATAAGTGCGGTTGTAAACAGTTGCATATTTTTTCGCTTTTGACTTGGGCGGCAATGCACCATTTTTGACTTGTCAGATCACGATTCGCCACTAAAAACCATACTTGATTAGAATTTTCTACGCGCCGTTGAATGGTACGGAAAAATAAATATAAGCGCTGTTGCTCTTTGCCTAGCAACCATTGTTCCTGATTCTGTTGCCATACGGGCAAGGCCGTAAGCAATAGCATACTGGAAATCAATAGCACGATAAGAAATTCTAATAGCGTGAAACCTTTCATTTTAGCCATAATAAAAACGCGGATTTTTCAACCGCACTTTTGCCTTGTTTATCGGTAATTTTCTATACGCAAGCCTAACAAGTGCGGTGCTTTTTTAGTAGGAAATGAAGAAAGTTTTGGAATCGAGATCGCAAAAATAATCAGAAAACGAGAATAAAGCGTAAGAATGTAATAGATTAAAAATAATAAGATAGAAGATAGATTGTGATGAAAATTTGGGGATAAATCGATGATGGTGGGTCGTGAAGGATTCGAACCTTCGACCAACGGATTAAAAGTCCGCTGCTCTACCGACTGAGCTAACGACCCTAAGTATATTTGATGGCTTTGAAGTGGTGGGTCGTGAAGGATTCGAACCTTCGACCAACGGATTAAAAGTCCGCTGCTCTACCGACTGAGCTAACGACCCTAAATATATTTAGGCTGTTACGTTTGATTGGTGGGTCGTGAAGGATTCGAACCTTCGACCAACGGATTAAAAGTCCGCTGCTCTACCGACTGAGCTAACGACCCGAACAGGTATCATTGCGTAACGGAGGCTTATAATACTGTTTTTATTTTAATAATCAATAAAAATTTTCTATTTTTTGTTTGTTTGCACGAATAAACAACAACTACATCACCCTTTACTACGCAGATAAATAAAAAACCGAGCATTCAAGGCTCGGTTTTTTTGTTTCGTCAATAAGGCAGATTAGTATGCTAACACTGCACGACGGTTTTTAGAATATGCAGCTTCAGTGTGGCCTAACTCAGCTGGTTTTTCTTCACCGTAAGAAACGGTTGAAAGCTGACCTGCTTGAACACCTTTAGCAGATAAGTAGTGCGCTACTGCGTCAGCACGGCGTTGACCTAATGCGATGTTGTACTCTGGCGTACCACGTTCGTCAGTGTTACCTTCAACAACCACTTTAGATGCTGGAGTTGCTGTTAAATATGCAGCGTGCGCATCTAAGATTTGTTGGTATTCACCTTCGATGTTGTATTTATCGAATCCAAAGTAAACTGTGTTGTAACGTTGCTGTAAATCTTCAACTGAATAACCGCCAAAGCTTTGGGCAGTTGCTACAGATGTTGTACCAGCAGTTTCATCTTTTGAAGAACTACAAGCTGCTAATACTGCTACAGAGCCTGCTACTACTAATAATTTTGCAAAGTTTTTCATTAACTTCTCCTAGTTTTTAGTTAAATATGGGGACCAAGCTGGAAATTTCACTTGCCCATCACTTCCCGGCAGACGTGCTTTGAAACGCCCATCAGCAGAAACCAATTGTAGCACCTTTCCTAAACCTTGTGTAGAACTATAAATAATCATAATTCCATTTGGTGAGATGCTTGGACTTTCATCTAAGAAAGTTGAGCTCAACATCTCTGTTGCGCCTGTTGCGAGATCTTTTTTCATAATGTGATCCGCAGAAATCATTATTAAGGTGCTGCCATCAGCAGAAATTTGTCCGCTATAAGTGCGACCACCAGAACTTAGTAAAGTTGCACCGCCACCACTTGCACTCATTTGATATACTTGTGGTGAACCACTTCTATCAGAAGTAAAGACGATTGAGCGACCATCTGGCGACCACGCAGGCTCAGTGTTGTTACCTGAACCGCTCGTTAATTGTGAAACGCTGCCACTGCCTAAATTCATTACATAAATATTTAGCACACCATCTTTTGATGAAGCAAAGGCTAATCTTGAACCATCAGGCGAAAACGCTGGCGCACCATTATGTCCTTTGAAAGAAGCAACCACGCGGCGCGCGCCTGAGCGTAAATCTTGCACTACGAGCTGAGATTTGCGGTTTTCAAAAGAAACATAAGCAAGTTTATTACCATCTGGTGACCAAGCTGGCGACATTAATGGCTGTGCGCTTTGGGTAACGATAAATTGGTTATGTCCATCATAATCAGCAACACGCACTTGATAAGGCTTTGAGCCACCATTTTTTTGCACCACATAGGCGATTTTTGTTCTAAATGCCCCACGAATGCCTGTGAGTTTTTCAAACACTTCATCACTTACCGTATGCGCGCCTAAGCGAATTGCGCTGGCTGGAACGGCATATTGATTTTGCGCTAATACTGCGCCTGCTGTGCCTGATGCCCCAATAGTATCCACAAGTTGATAAGCAATGCTGTATCCATTGCCATTTGGTGTAACTTGTCCAACCACGATAGCATCAATACCTAAAGATGACCACGCATCTGGATTCACTTCTGAAGCTGAAGTAGGTTGTTGTGGCATTTTTGCTGGCGAAATGGGATTGAATTTACCGCTATTTCTTAAATCGGCGGCGATAATATCCGCCACATTGGTTGGCATTGCACCTGCGCCATTCCATTTAAATGGCACAACGGCGATAGGGCGCGCGCTATCAACCCCTTCGTCAATCACAATACGAACTTCGTCATCTGCTAAGGCGACATTTGCCAATAGCACCCATAGCATCGTTAAAAACTGTGTGATACGAATCATTACTTTCATAAAATTCACCTTAGATTGTTAAACCAATTACTTCAAATCAAAATCAATAACTGGTGATTTATATTTACTATAAATAGCATCTGATGGCGCAGCCGGCACTTTCTTCGTTCTTGCTACTGCACTCATTGCCGCAGAACAAATATCATCAGGGCCAGAAATTCTTTGATAACTTGAGATCGTGCCATCACGTTGCAATTGAATACGAATGCGACAGACTTTCCCTGCAAAGCTCGGATCTTTTAAGAAACGGCGTTGAATTTCTTTCTTAATGACGCCTGCATAGCGATCACCTTCTTTTTTGCCATCACCTGCACCTAAACCTGCGCCACTACCTTGGCTACCTGCTTTATTTGCATTACCGCCAACTTTAGCACTGCCACCACCAATATCACCACCGTTAAGAAAATCATCTAATGCGGCTTGTTGGGCGCGGCGTTTGTTGGCTTCAGCCTTTGCTTTCGCTTCTGCCTTAGCTTTGTCTGCTTTTGCCTTGGCTTCAGCTTTCGCTTTAGCTTCTGCCTCTGCTTTGGCTTTTGCAGCAGCTTCAACCTTTGATTTTTCCGCTTGAGCTTTTTTCTCTGCGTCCGCTTTAGCTTTTGCCTCCGCCGCTGCTTTTTCGGCTTTTAACTTGGCTTCTTTTTCAGCTTGTTCTTTGGCTTTTTTCGCTTGCTCAGTGGCTTTCGCTTTGGCTTCTTCGGCTTTCTTCGCTTGCTCAGCAGCTTTCGCTTTGGCTTCTTCTTCCGCTTTTTTAGCTTGTGCCGCTAAACGTTTTGCCTCCGCGTCTGCTTTCAGCTTTGCGGCTTCCGCCTCTTGTTTCGCCTTTGCTTCTTGCAACTTCTGTTTTTCTAAGGCAATGCGAGCTTGTTCTTCACGCTGCCTTTGTTGCTCTGCCAACTGTTCTTGCTGTTTTTTCAGTTCAAGCTGTTTTTGACGCTCTTGCTCCAGCTGTTTTTCAAACTGCTTCTGGCGTTCCAATTCTTGCTGACGTTTTTGCTCTTCTAATTGTGCTTGTTTTTGTTCTTGTGGATCCGGTTCTTTCTGCTGCGGTTGAGTAGGTTTATCCACCTGCCCTTTTTTCTGTTGTTGCAAACGTCCCCATTCCTGTGCGGCGGATCCTGTATCGACCATTACGGCGCTGATCACATCGCCATCACCTTCACCGCCGCCCATTATTTCTACTTTGTAATAAAGCGAGCCAAGAATTAACAAACCAAATAGAATAATGTGCAGAATAATTGAAATGGCAAAGGCGCCAATTCCGTTATTTCGTTGATTATTACGCACAATAGACCTACTTACCTTAAATTGGGTTTGTCATTAATCCAACAGATTTTATTCCTGCTAGATGCAGTAAATTGAGTGCTTTAATCACTTCTTCATAAGGCACATCTTTCGCTCCGCCAACCAAGAACATTGTGTTGTTGTCTTTGTCATATTCTTGTTTAGCCATTTGCGTAACCATTTCTTCTGTGAGATTTTCACTGCGTTCACCGCCAATGGAAAGGCTATATTGACCAATGCCTGAAACTTCTAAAATAACGGGCACTTTGTCTTCATTGGATACGGATTGGCTTTCTACCGCATCAGGCAATTCCACTTGCACACTTTGTGAAATGATTGGTGCGGTTGCCATAAAAATAAGCAATAGCACTAATAACACATCTAAAAATGGCACTATATTGATTTCAGATTTTATATCACGACGTTTACGACGATAAGACATTATTGCCTCTAAAAACTTTGCTAAAAATCACCGCACTTTGTGCGACATACTATTGATGACGACCGAAAACTTGACGATGCAAGATGGTGGTAAATTCATCAATAAAGTTACCATAATTTTGCTCAAGTTTATTGACGCGTAAACTTAAACGGTTATACGCCATTACCGCAGGAATTGCGGCAAATAGACCAATTGCTGTTGCGATCAAGGCTTCTGCGATCCCCGGTGCAACCATTTGCAAGGTGGCTTGTTTGGCGCCACTTAGCGCCATAAAGGCGTGCATAATTCCCCAAACCGTACCAAATAAGCCGATATATGGGCTGATTGATGCGACCGTAGCTAGGAATGGTACGCGTGTTTCCACATCTTCAATTTCACGGTTCATTGCCAAATTCATTGCGCGCGTGCTGCCTTGAATAATGGCTTCTGGGGCATCTGGGTTGGCTTTTTTCAAGCGTGAGAACTCTTTAAAGCCGACATAGAAAATTTGTTCGCTACCTGTTAAACCATCACGGCGGTTAGATAGGCCTTCGTATAATTTATTTAATTCTTCGCCAGACCAAAAACGATCTTCAAACGCGGAGGAATCTTTTAAGGCTTTGGTTAATACGCGGCTGCGTTGGATAATGATCGCCCAAGACATAATGGAAAAGGCGATCAGGATTACAATTACAATTTGAACCACTACACTGGCTTTTAAAAACAGTTCCAAAAAGTTCAATTCACTGGTCATTACATAGCTCCAAAAAATAGGATAGTAAAATAGGTAAGTGCTTATTTACCCGTTAAATGCTGCTTTAATTTCTTGTGGAATAGCAACAGGTTTCATTTTTGTGAGATCCACACAGGCCACTTTTACTTCAGCCGTACAAATCAACACATCATTACGTTTTATTTGCTGCGAAAACAAAATTGTTGCGCCTTTAATGCCGCTTACTTCTGTTTCCACCGTTAATAAATCATCTAGCTTTGCGGCAAGACGATAATCAATCTGCATTGTTTTGACAACAAATGCGAGATTATGTTCATCAAGCAATGCCTGTTGAGAAAAGCCTAATTCACGCAGGTAATCGGTTCTTGCTCGCTCAAAGAAATGCAGATAACGGGCGTGATAAACCACTCCGCCTGCATCGGTATCTTCATAATAAACTCGTATTGGTAGAGAAAATCGTTGCATAAATTATCAACCTTGAGTTTTTAATCGTTGTTTTTTAGTACAGAAAATTGCCGTATTGTAGAGAGCTTAATCAGGATTAGCAAGAAATAAAGTGCGGTGAAAATTAAAAAGATTTTTGCTTTATTTGCTGATATAAGAAAAACTTGGCAAAAAATCACCGCACTTTGATAAATGAGTATTTGATCAATGCGTGAACGCTGGCAAAAGGAAATGTTGCACTAAGGCAATGATGCCAACGATATAACCAACATAAGGAAAAAATAGCCCTTTCCAAATGGCTGCACGAATTTCAAACCCAATGCCGTGAATCCATAAAATCACCGTTGCCCACAAAATAAAAATAACCCAAACAGGTGGCGCCGTTCTTAATTGTGTGGCAAATTCATTAATATTAAAGAAAAAGCAAAGGGTTAATGCGATAGCTAAGATCAACGAAAGGGCTCGCCAAGAGCCCTTATTTACTAAATGATATGCTTTATCAATCATTGACTTACTCGTCAAATTTACCTGTTTTTTCAATGCCAATGGTAATCACTGCACTTAGCATTATGGCAAACAAGACACCCACTACCCATAAAACATAAAACATAACTTCGCTCCTTAGTATAATGAGTTTTTGTTGTCTTCGATGAAATCACTGTCCAAACGACCAAACATTTTGATGTATGACCAGATGGTGTAAGACAATAAGATCACCACAAACACTAATGCAAAACCAAGCATTAAGGTTAAGGTTAATTGGCTTGATGTTGAATCCCACATTAATAGGCTCATATCAGGATGAGAGCTTGATGGCATTACAAATGGGAACATTGCCACGCCACAAGTTAAGATCACGCCAGCCATTGTTAATGATGAGAACAAGAAGGCAAAACCACAGCGGTTTGCTTTCGATGCCAATACATTTAATAACGCACCACCTACCGCTAAAGCAGGGAAGATGAACAATACAGGGGCATCAAAGTAGTTTTTGAACCACGCGCCCGCTTCAACTGCCACTTGTTTTGTTAATGGTGATGAAGGTGCATTATGATCCACTACGCTAGTTACCACATAGCCATCTTTGAAGTATAACCACACGCCTGCTAATACGAAGGTGATTAAGGTTGCCATTGCGCCAACTTGGGTAATCACTCTTGCACGCTCACGCAATTCAGAAGTGGTTTTTAATTGTAACCACGCACCGCCTTGCGTAATGAGCATTGATAAGCTAATTAAGCCACAAAGTAAGGCAAATGGGTTTAATAATTCAAAGAATGATCCTGTGTAGAAAATTTGGTGCATATCATTGAAATAGAATGGCACACCTTGTAATAGGTTACCAAAGGCCACACCAAATACTACTGATGGCACAAATCCACCAATGAATAAGCCCCAATCCCATAGCTTGCGCCATAATGGATTGTCGATTTTAGCGCGATATTCTAAGCCCACTGGACGGAAGAATAATGCCGCTAACACTAAGATCATTGCAATAAAGAAACCTGAGAATGAAGTTGCATAAACTAATGGCCAAGCTGCAAACATTGCACCGCCAGCAGTTAATAACCACACTTGGTTTCCGTCCCAGTGGGGAGCGATTGAGTTGATCATAATGCGTTTTTCCACTTCTTTTTTACCTGCAAATGGTAATAGTGTTAAAACGCCCATATCAAATCCATCGGTTACTACGAAGCCAATCAGTAATATACCAACGAGAACCCACCAAACAAAACGTAAAAATTCGTAATCAATCATAGTTAGGCTCCTAATTATTTAGATGACTGCTCAAAGTAGTAACGACCTGTTTTTAATGCACTCGGGCCAAGACGAGCATATTTAAACATTAAGTACATTTCCACTACTAAGAAAATAGTATAAAGGGCGCAAATCAGACCGATTGAGAACCATAATTCGCCAGTGGTTAAGTTCGATGCTGCCACACCAACTGGTAACATATCGTAAATAGCCCAAGGCTGACGACCATATTCCGCTAAGAACCAGCCACTTTCAATGGCAAGCCAAGGAAGCGGAAGTCCCCATAATAATGCGTGTAACAAGAAGCGGCTTTTACCCACTGTTTTACGCACATTTTGTACCACGGCGGCAATCATTAAGATAAGAATTAAGCCACCTGCTGCCATCATTACACGGAACGCCCAGAATGTTGGCCCAACATTAGGTACAGTATCTAAGGTTGCTTGCTTAATTTGTGATTCTGTTGCATCAACCACTTTGTCTGTATAGCGTTTTAATAGTAAGCCATAACCAAGATCACCACGCACTGCATCAAATTGTGCTTTGGTTTCTTCATTGATTTGACCAGCTTTTTTCTCTGCTCTTAATTGCTCAAGCAAACCATAAGCCACCATACCTTGACGAACACGTTGTTCATTCACCACTAAAATATCGTTAATCCCTGCAAAGGTTTTATCCAATGAACGAGTTACGATAATCCCTGCGGCGTAAGGAATTTGTAAGGCAAAATCATTATGTCTTTCTGCTTGATTTGGCACCACAATCATATTCCAGTTAGCTGGTGCGGGTTCAGTATGCCACTCACCTTCCATTGCGGCTAATTTCATTGGTTGTTTTTGTCCGATTTCATAACCAGATTCATCACCCATAATTAGCACAGACACAACGGCAATAATACCGAATACAGAAGCGACAGAGAAAGAACGTTTAGCAAAACCAATATCACGTCCTTTTAAGATGTAATAAGCACTAATTGCTAAAACAAAGAATGCGCCTGAAACATAACCTGCAGATAACGTATGGAGGAATTTACTTTGTGCAACTGGATTTAACCAAAGATCCATAAAGCTGGTCATTTCCATTCGCATTGTTTCAAAATTGAAATCTGAGCCTACTGGCGCTTGCATCCAGCCGTTTGCCACCAAAATCCACATTGCAGAAAGGTTTGAACCGAAAGCCACGCAGTATGTTGAGAGTAAGTGCTTACCTTTTGATAAACGATCCCAACCGAAGAAGAATAACCCAACAAAGGTAGATTCTAAGAAGAAGGCTAATAATGCCTCAATTGCCAGTGGTGCACCAAAAATATCGCCCACATAATGTGAATAATATGACCAGTTAGTCCCGAACTGGAATTCCATTGTAATACCAGTTGTTACCCCTAAGGCAAAGTTAATACCAAATAACTTACCCCAGAATTTTGTCATATCTTTATAAACTTCTTTGCCTGTTGCCACATAAAGGGTTTCCATAATCACAAGAATGAAAGATAAACCCAATGTTAATGGCACAAACAAGAAGTGATATAACGCAGTTAATGCAAACTGCAATCTAGAGAGTTCAACAACGTCTAACATCTCAACTCCTTGTAAATATTACAAGTTCTAAACCAATGATTACTGTGTAATCACCCCAAAATCTTAAAGGTACACCCTTAAGGCAATTATGCTGAATTACCTTTGTTACAAAAACGGCTAAATTATAACCATTTTGTAACAAACGAAACGCACATAACTCCAGATCGGTATTATTCTACTACTAAAAGTATGGATAAAAAATAGCGAATAATGCCACACCGATCACATTTTTACATTTCAACTCCAAATAACTAGGCTATTTAAGTCAAAGCAGGAATTATAAATTTTCCCAACATTTTTACAACATCAATTATAACAAAGTTAAAAATATAGACTAAAAAAACGGCAAATAACTAGACTTCAGCGGATTTTTTTGATAAGTTTCTCTCGTTTATTTTTATTCATTAACCTATTACAATTTTCTTTATCCATAACAGATTGATTTATAAATGGATTTAAAATTTTTTAAAATAAAAGGAGTCTCAGCAAAATGCTCAAGAAAAAGACCGCTCTTTTGGCAACCATAATGGCCTGTACATTTGTTACCTTCTCTACGGCAAATGCAGCACAACAAAATGCCATTCCTCAACAATGTCAGAAACTGTTTAAAGAAACAGAAAAACTGATCTCTCAGGCTGAGAAGCAACCTGGAACACATACTCAATTAAATAAAATCAAAAGTAAGCTAAAACAAAGTAAAAAACAGATTTTAGAAATGGAGCTTGCTACCCAGATTAAAAGTTGCGATGTTGCACTAGCTAAACTTACTTCTATTCAGCAAGATAACGATTAGAATCAATACCTTAAGGGAAAATAAAAAGAAAGGCTTGTTAAACACAAGCCTTTCTTTTATCTCCACTATCTCTACAAAAATTACGCTTCTTGTAAAACCACTTTTCCAATGTAACCCAAATTACGATAACGCTGTGCGTAATCAATGCCGTAGCCCACCACGAATTCATCAGGAATTGTGAAACCTACCCAATCCACTGGCACTTCCACTTCACGGCGCGAAGGTTTATCCAATAAAGTACAAATACGCAATGAGGCTGGCTCACGCAGTTTTAGCATTTCACGCACTTTTTGCAAGGTGTAACCGGTGTCAATAATATCTTCCACAATGAGAACCTGTTCATTACGAATATCGCCATCAAGATCCTTGCTAATTTTCACATCGTGATTTGTCGTCATTCCGCTGCCATAGCTTGTGGTGGTCATAAATTCCACTTCCACCGGTAAATCAATTTCACGCACCAGATCTGCCATAAACATAAATGAACCACGCAACAAGCCAACCACAATCAGCTTTTCTACCTTTTGATGATGATAATATTGCGTAATCTCACGGCCTAACTCGTGAATTCTTGCATGCACATCTTGTTCCGAAATCATCACATCTACATAGTGTTTTTTCATTATTAATTTACCTTTAAGCCCGCCAATGGCGAAATGATTGAGTTAAAAACGGTGAAATTGTAGCAAAAAAAAGGCCGAGATATAAGTCTCAGCCTTTTAAATACCCTAACGAATTTACTTTCTACTCTACTTGTTTGGAGCATCTTAAAAATGAATCATCATTTTCAACAACAATACTTAACAAACGCCTTCATTCTAGCAAACTAAAAAGCATTGTCAATAAGAATAATTCTCATTTATAAAATTAATTTCCTGATACCTTCATTTTTTCTAACAAGATTGAACCAGTTTGAATGTTAGAGCGGTGTTCAACATCGTCCGCCACGGCGACAATTTGCTTAAACATTTCGGGAAGTGATCCTGCTATGGTAATTTCAGCCACTGGATATTGGATTTGCCCATTTTCCACCCAAAATCCTGCTGCTCCACGGGAATAATCACCAGTAACGAGATTGACGCCTTGCCCCATGAGATCCGTAACTAGCAAGCCCGTCCCCATTTTTTCTAAAAGTGCGGTCAATCCCCCTTGCAAATTTGGTTTCACTAACCAATTATGAATGCCACCCGCGTGGCCCGTGCTTTGCATACCCAGTTTTCGCCCACTATAACTGGTTAATAAGTAAGTTTGCAAAATGCCTTGCTCAATAATTTCCATATCACGAGTTCGCACACCTTCACTATCAAAAGGTGAAGAAGCCAATTTCCCTATTAAATGTGGGCGTTCACTAATGTGAAACCAATCTGGCAAAATTTGCTTGCCTAAGGCATCTAATAAAAAGCTCGCTTTACGGTATAAACTGCCGCCACTAATCGCTGCGGTCAAATGACTGATCAACCCTGTTGCCACATCATTTAAAAACACTACAGGCACTTCTTGGGTTGCAATTTTTTGTGGATTTAAACGTGATAAGGCTTTTTTCGCCGCATTTTCGCCCACCCAAGCTGGATTTTCTAACTTATCCGGATAACGCGAAATAGTATATTCATAATCACGCTCAAGCTGATCATTTTCTCCCACAATCATCGAACAAGAAAGAGAATAACGGCTAGACAAATAGCTCTGCAACATTCCATAGCTGTTGCCATAAACTCGCACGCCAGTATGAGAATTAAAAGCAGCCCCTTCACTATTCACAATACGCTCATCATAATCCAACGCCACTTTTTCTGCATTCAATGCTAACGTTGCCGCCCGATCCACATCAATTTCAGTGGGGTGATAAAGGGATAAATCTGGCGCATCAAACGCCATTAAATCGCGATCAGCCAAGCCTGCGCAATCATCAGGCGACGTATATTTCGCAATGGCAAGAGCGGCTTCCACCGCATTTTTGATCGCCACAGGGCTTAAATCAGAAGTGGACGCATTGCCTTTTTGTTGGCCTAAATAAACCGAAATACCTAATGCTCCATCATTATTAAATTCCACATTTTCAATTTCTTGCAAACGAGTGGAAACAGAAAGTCCATTCACTTTGGTCACGGCAACTTCTGCGCTTGCTCCCGCTTTTGTTGCAATATCAATGGCATAACTCACAGCCTCACGCAATTCTTGTTCTTGCTGTTTTAAAAGTGCGGTAGGATTTTGTTGCATTTTTTAACCTCTTATCAAAATTTGCCGTATTCTATCCCATTTTCCCTTATCTCGCTAATTTAGCCGAAATTATGCTACACTAACGCCTATTTAGCGCATTTAGATTTAGGAAAACCTTATGGCAAAACGTAGAAAAGAACAATTTGATTGGGAAGATGAAGAACAAGAAGAAATTATTTGGGTAAGCAAAAGTGAAATAAAACGTGATGCGGAAGCCTTAAAACAGCTTGGTGAAAAATTGGTAAATCTAACCAAAACCAACTTAGAAAAAATTCCATTGGAAGAAAATATTCTTGATGCCATCGCGCTCGCTCAACGCTTACAAAAAGAAGCAAAACGCCGCCAGCTACAATATATTGGCAAACTGCTGCGTCAAGTAGATGCTGAGCCAATTCAAGAGGCCTTGGATAAAATCGAGAATAAACACAATCACCAACAAGCGCTGTTGCATAAATTAGAATTACTGCGTGATGAACTTATCGCCAAAGGGGACGAAGCATTAAGCAATGTACTGAATGACTACCCCTATGCTGATCGCCAACATCTGCGCAACCTAATCCGCGCAGCGCAAAAAGAAAAAGCACAAAACAAACCACCAAAAGCCTATCGTGAGATTTTTCAATATTTGAAAGAATTAGCGATTGAGGAATAATTTGTCCCCACATATCCCAATAAAAATGGCACGCTTAACGTGCCATTTTTTGCTGAAAACGCTGATTTTAGCCTATTCATCTAATAACCGCTTCCAAATTTCAACTGTTTCAGGTTTTGGTGTACCTTTCTCCATTCCTAATTGAATAGCAATATGTTGCAACTGCTTTGCAAGCGCTGGCTGTCCACATAAATTAAGGCTTACGATAATACGAGAGATTTTTTTATCTTCGTGTCCAATATGTCTAATCCAATAATCTCGATTCTTTATTTCCTCGCTAATTTTGAGTTTACTATTTTCCAAATATAATTCCCAATAACGGATGATATGTTTAAACGTTGTTAAAAATTTAGGAGCTGTAGTAGATTAGCCCTAAATTTCACACCATTTTCGCAATATTTTTAACTGCTCTTTTGGTGTCCCAAAGTTAAACCGAAATTCACATTCCTTCAAGAATAAAGGAAAGTTTTTTCGGTTAATTCCATTATATTTTCGCAGTATCCGCTTCGCCTGATTCCAAAAATTATCAATGCCATTAATATGATTTTGTTTCACCGCAAATAGCTCGGAATGATTGATTCGTTCGTGGTGAAATTCACTCATATCAAGCGCATCATAACTGCGATAAGTGTCCGTATAAACCCAGCTATCAGGCTTGATTTTTCTTTTAATAACAGGGAGTAATGTTTCACTCTTGGTGTTTTCAACCACAACAGTAAATACCTTTCCTTGTCGTTTTAGTCACCCAAAAACAGCAACTTTTCCAGCCGCTCCTCGTCCTCGTTTTCCCTTTCGATGACCACCAAAATAGCTTTCGTCTAGTTCAATTTCCCCCCCCCCCCAAAAATCTCGTTAACTTCAAGGGATAAATGATAGCCAATCACAAGCCTGATTTTATGGTAGAACAAAGCGGCTGTATTCGGTTGAATATCTAGCAAATTTGCTGCTGTTCTTGCAGTAACTTCTGCGACAAAAAACTCAAGCAGTTTTTTCTGTATGGATTTCTCTAATTTACAATATGTTATCTTCATTTTTGTAGTATAGCATTGTTGCTAATCTACTACAGCCCCTAAATTTTCAGGCTACCTGAACACACAAACATCATTTCAATACCTATTGAAATGAAAAACACACCCTGCTATACTAACCGCCTATGAATATGAACACCGAACACGCCAGCAAACTGTTTGAAAGTCTTGCTTCGCCCACACGCCTTGCCATTTTCCAAGCTCTGACCGCCGAAGGGGGGCGTGGTATGGTGGCGGGCGATTTGGCAAAACAGCTCAATCTTGCCCCCAATAATCTGTCGTTTCACTTAAAAACTTTGGCAAACGCCAACCTTGTTTACAGTGAACAGCAGGGAAAATTTGTCCGTTATTTCGCCAATTTGGCGATGATGAACGGCTTGATTGAGTTTTTATTGCATCGCTGTTGTGAAAACGCAAGCGGTGGCGATTGCGAAAAATTTTGCCAATCGTGTTAGCAAATTTTTTTGCCCATTCATTTCAATAACTCTTGAAGTAAGGAACATACTATGCACCCAATCAGCATTTATCACAATCCCAAATGTGGTACTTCTCGCAACACGCTGGCTTTGATTCGCCATTTGGGCATTGAGCCGACCATTATTCATTATCTGGACACCCCGCCCGATGAACGCACACTACGCCAACTGATTAAGCAAATGAACATCACGCCCAGAGAGCTTTTGCGAAGTAATGTGCCTGAATATCAACAATTTAATTTGGACAACGAGGTGAGTGACAACGACATCATCAAGGCAATGCTAACCGCCCCCATTTTAATCAACCGCCCGATTGTCATCACCGAAAAAGGCGTGCGTTTGTGCCGTCCAAGCGAAGTGTTTCTGAGCATTTCACCTGTGGTATTACACAGTGATTTTGTCAAAGAAGATGGCGAAATCATCCGCGTACAAGGGGCATAAAATGGGCATTTTTGAACGATTTTTGAGTGTGTGGGTGGGGTTGGCGATTTTGCTTGGCGTGGGGCTGGGTATTTGGTTTACACCTTATTTTCAATGGATTGCCACAATGCAGGTGGCTCAAATCAATTTGCCGATTGCGGTGCTGATTTGGCTGATGATTTATCCGATGATGATACAAATTGACTGGCTTGCCATTAAAAATATCCGCCACAATCCCAAAGGGCTGTGGCTGACTTTAACGGTGAATTGGTTGATTAAGCCTTTTACGATGGCACTTGTTGGCTGGTTGTTTTTTAAGGTGTTTTTTGCTGGCTGGGTAGATGAACAATCGGCAAACGAATACATTGCAGGTATGATTTTGCTTGGGGTTGCACCTTGTACGGCAATGGTTTTTGTTTGGTCTCAACTGGTCAAAGGCGACCCCAATTACACGCTGGTGCAAGTGTCTTTAAATGATGTGATTATGATTTTTGCCTTTGCCCCGATTGCTGGGCTACTTTTGGGTATCAACGACATCACAATCCCGTGGGATACGCTGTTTTTTAGCGTGTTGCTGTATTTGGTGTTGCCTTTGCTTGTGGGAGTTGCCACTCGCAAATCTTTGCAAGATGAACACAAAATTCGCCAATTCAGCCAGCGTTTTAAGCCTTTGTCTATCTTGGGATTGTTATTGACGGTGGTGCTGTTGTTTGCGTTTCAGGCACAAACCATTGTGGATAAGCCGATGATTATCCTGCTGATTGCCATTCCTTTATTGGTGCAGACTTACGGCATTTTTGCCTTGAGTGCGATTTGGGCAAAATGGCTTAAATTGCCCCACGCCATTTCCGCCCCTGCTTGCTTAATCGGCACAAGCAATTTTTTTGAATTGGCGGTGGCGGTGGCGATTGCTTTATTTGGTTTAAATTCAGGGGCGGCATTGGCAACGGTGGTGGGCGTGTTGGTTGAAGTGCCTGTGATGTTGTCGCTGGTGTGGTGGATAAACCGAAAATCGCTGGAAAATAAAGGGGTGTAGGTTTTTCAGGCTGCCTGAAAGTTATTTTGCAAAATTCTCAAACAAAAACACCGCTTGAAAATCAAATTCAAACGGTGTTTATAAATTAACTGACTTTTACTTCCACCCAAGCCCTTTTGATGATTTCTTGACTGGCTTGTAATGCTAAAAATGCCAAAATAAACGCCACAATTAAATCCGGATATTTTGATTGAAAAAAATAAACTGCTATGCCAGCCAAAATCACTGCCACATTACCAATCGCATCATTGCGAGAACATACCCATACACTTCGGACATTACTGTCGCCATCACGGAATTTTAATAATATCAACAATGCCGACACATTCACCAATAACGCCAAAAATCCCACAATACTCATTTCGCTATAACTGGGAATTTCCCCATAAAACGCACGATAAATGGTTGTAATTAAAATAAATAAGCCAAAAACGCCCATCGTTAGCCCCTTAACCATAGATGCTTTGGCACGGTAACTTAATGCCATTGGCAAAACAATCAAACTTATCAAATAATTGGCACTATCGCCCAAGAAATCCAAGCTGTCCGACAACAGCGAAGTTGAACCCGATTTAATCCCCATTACAATTTCCACAAAGAACATTGATAAATTTAATATCAAGACAATCCACAAGGCTTTTTTGTACTTGGGTGATTGATGAATGGGCTGATTTGAACTGCAACAACTTTGGCACGCCATAACAAACTCCGAAAGATGATTGAAATTTGCTATAATATAAACTCCGTAGTTATTACAGAGTCAAGTACAATGTCAAAAATTTTTCAAATTAAACAAGCCAGTGAACAAACAGGCGTGCATTTAGAAACCATTCGTTATTATGAAAAACAAGGCTTAATCAAGCCAACTTTTCAAGCTAATGGCTACCGAGTTTTTGATGAAAATCAGCTAGAACAATTACGCTTTATTAAAACTTGTCGCAATATCGGTTTTTCTTTAAATGACATTCAGGTCTTATTGACATTTCAAACAACTCCCAATCATCAATGTGATGATGTTGATGAATTAACCCAAAAACATTTATCACATATCAACGAACAAATTAAGCAATTACAAGAAGTTAAATCATTTTTGGAACAAATTATTGGTTGTCAAAATAAAGAAATTGAAAATTGTCAAATCATTAAAAGTATTAAAGATAAAGGATAATGTTTTTCAGGCAGCCTGAAAGTTCATTTTTGCAAAATTTCCACACAAAAACACCGCTTGAATTGCTCCAAACGGTGTTTTAAACAAATATTTAAGGGGCTGTACTAGATAACTAGGGAAATCTAATTTCAGGTTAGAATAATCCCTATGAGAAGAAGTCGTTTAAGTCAGTACAAGCAAAACAAACTGATTGAACTGTTTATTGCGGGTGTTAGTGCTCGCACTGCAGCTCAATTAGTCGGCGTTAATAAAAACACTGCTGCCTATTATTTTCATCGTTTACGTTTACTGATTTTCCATAACAGCCCGCATCTGGAAATGTTTGATGGCGAAGTAGAGGTTGATGAAAGCTATTTTGGCGGACAGCGCAAAGGCAAACGCGGTCGCGGGGCAGCCGGCAAAGTGGCTGTATTCGGGCTTCTGAAGCGCAACGGCAAGGTTTACACCGTTGCTGTGCCCAATACGCAAACTGCCACTTTATTGCTGATAATACGTGAGCAGGTAAAGCCTGACAGTATTGTTTATACTGATTGTTACAAAAGCTATGATGTACTTGATGTGAGTGAGTTTAGCTACTTTCGCATCAATCACAGCACACATTTTGCTGAACGACAAAATCATATTAACGGAATTGAGAACTTTTGGAATCAGGCAAAACGCCACTTACGGAAGTTTAACGGCATTCCCAAAGAGCATTTTGAACTGTATTTGAAGGAATGTGAATGGCGTTTTAACCACAGTGAAATAAAAGTTCAAATTTCCATTTTAGAACATTTAGTAAAGCAGAATTTATTCTAGTTATCTAGTACAGCCCCAAAAATAATAGTGGATGGTACGTTGGCATATCTCTACTACAAGCAGTAGGATTTTGAGAAAAATTTTCAAATGATAGAATTTTTTCAGATTACTTGACCTTAACCCTAGGTCAAGCTTTAACATTGCGCCATTCCATCTCAATAAAAATAAGGACATCTTATGAAATTACATAAATTCACCCGCTCATTGTTGCTTTTAAGTTTAGGGATAACCGCTTGTGCTCAAGCACAAACACTTTCTATGGAAGTGTGGAAAAGCCCGACTTGTGGCTGTTGTAATGAATGGATCAGCTATATGCAGAAAAACGGTTTTGAGATTAAAGTCAACGAAACAGGCAATTATGATGCTCATAAGCGCTTTAACATTAAAAATGAACACGCCTCTTGCCACACGGCAGTGATTGATGGCTATGTGATTGAAGGACATGTACCTGCTGAGGATATCAAACGTTTACTCGCAGAAAAACCCGATGCAGTTGGCTTGTCCGCACCTGGCATGCCGATTGGTTCACCAGGTATGGACGGTGAAGCATACGGCGGACGCAAAGATCCTTATGATGTTGTTTTAATTAAGAAAAACGGTGAAAGTGAAGTGTTCAAATCCTATAACCAATAGGGGGGTGAAAGAATGAAACGTCGAGATTTTTTACGTTATGGAATTGGAATTAGCTTAGCCAGTAGCTCGCTTTATAGCCTTGCGAATATGATGAACCACGCACAACATGGCAATATGGCGATGATGCATTCAGTACCTACTGGCCTAATGCCAACTGAGGCAATGCCTTCAGGTTTATCGCTTAATGGGATATTGCCAAAACTTGCTAATCAATCGACTCAAGCAGGGCTATTCAAAGCCACTTTAAAAGCAGAGCCAATTAAAATTCGCCTCGCAGACAATAAAGAAACGGAATTTTGGGCTTATAACGGACAACTACCAGGGCCACAAATTGAAGTATTTGAAGGCGACACCGTAGAAATTGAATTTATCAATCACCTACCACAACCCTCAACAGTACATTGGCACGGCTTAGATGTACCAAATGAGGCGGATGGTAACCCGATGGATATGGTTGAACCGCAAGGGAAAAAAGTCTATCGCTTTACGCTACCTCAAGGCAGTGCTGGGACATATTGGTACCACCCTCATCCACATGACCATGTTTCCGAACAAGTCTATAAAGGCTTAGCAGGCACTTTCGTTGTTAAAGCGAAAAATGATCCGCTTGCACACCTTCCTGAACAACATTGGGTGATTTCCGATCTGCGTTTAAATGCCGATGGCACCATTCCAGCAAACACGATGTTAGATTGGATGAACGGCCGTGAGGGTGAATTTGTGTTAATCAACGGTCAATATCAGCCCCAGATTCAAGTGAAAACGAATGAACGAATCCGTCTTTGGAATGCCACTAGCGCTCGTTATTTTCGTTTAAACATTCCAGGGGTGAAATGGATTGTGGTGGGTACCGAAGGTGGTTTACTTGAAAAACCTCGCTCGCCTGTTGATGAACTGCTACTTACACCAGCCGAACGCGTTGAAGTGATTATGGTGGGTGAAACGCAAGGAACAGTCAATTTACAAAGCGGTTATTATGATCGCCGTAAGATGATGGTGCAAGAACAGCCTAAAGATATCACTTTAGCCACAATTCAGGTGAAATCAGAACCTGTTCAGTTACCTGAAAGCTTAAGGTCCTTGCCTAACTGGGATGAGCCAAAGCAGGTTCGCCAAATTCGCTTTAGTGAAAAAATGATGAACCATACGAATATGCCAATGATGAATCACGGTACACATCACGCTACTACAACACCAACGGACAACCCTATTTCACCAATGATGAATGGTATGTTCTTAATCAACGGTCAAACCTTTGATATGAACCGTATTGATTTTGTTACCAAATTGAATGAAGTGGAACAGTGGGAAATCTTCAATGAAAGCCATATGGATCATCCATTCCATTTACACGGCACTCAATTTGAAGTAATTCAACATACGTTAAACGGTAAAACCTTTAAGCCAGAAGGCAGAGCGTTAAAAGATGTGGTTAATTTACGCCCTTATGAAAAAGTGATTATTCGCTTTAAGCAAGGACATACTGGGTTGAAAATGTACCATTGCCATATTTTAGAACATGAAAATCTCGGTATGATGGGGATGTTTAAAGTGGAATAGTGGTATCTAACTATAAAAATAGAGGGATTTTCGTGAAAATTTGTAAATTGCGAAAATCCCACTGCTTTTCATTATTTATTCCAACGATTTAACAACGCAACAAGTGAAAGCATCACAGGCACTTCAACCAATACACCGATAACAGTGGCTACATATGAACTTATTTAATAACCCATCTGGTAATTCACTTTCCGGTTATATAGATAATATTTTATGGTCTTGATGCTTTAATAAAAGTGAGTATTTTCTTCTCTTGGTTTTTTATGATTTATTTTTACAAAATTTAAAGGGCTGTAGTAGATTAGCAACAATGCTATACTACAAAAATGAAGATAACATATTGTAAATTAAAGAAATCCATACAAAAAAACTGCTTGAGTTTTTTGTCGCAGAAGTTACTGCAAGAACGGCAGCAAATTTGCTAGATATTCAACCGAATACAGCCGCTTTGTTCTACCATAAAATCAGGCTTGTGATTGGCTATCATTTATCCCTTGAAGTTAACGAGATTTTTGAGGGGGAAATTGAACTAGACGAAAGCTATTTTGGTGGTCATCGAAAGGGAAAACGAGGACGAGGAGCGGCTGGAAAAGTTGCTGTTTTTGGGTGACTAAAACGACAAGGAAAGGTATTTACTGTTGTGGTTGAAAACACCAAGAGTGAAACATTACTCCCTGTTATTAAAAGAAAAATCAAGCCTGATAGCTGGGTTTATACGGACACTTATCGCAGTTATGATGCGCTTGATGTGAGTGAATTTCACCACGAACGAATCAATCATTCCGAGCTATTTGCGGTGAAACAAAATCATATTAATGGCATTGAAAATTTTTGGAATCAGGCGAAGCGGGTACTGCGAAAATATAATGGAATTAACCGAAAAAACTTTCCTTTATTCTTGAAGGAATGTGAATTTCGGTTTAACTTTGGGACACCAAAAGAGCAGTTAAAAATATTGCGAAAATGGTGTGAAATTTAGGGCTAATCTACTACAGCCCCAATATTTAAGCTGTTTTTCTGCGAGTTTGAGTAATAGAGATTGCTGTTCATTTAAAACGGGGAGGGCGAACCCAGCTGAACGTTCTTTCCAGTAATAGGTATAAGGCTTGTTATCGTTGTTACATTCTAAATCATCAAAATGTAAGCAAAGTGCTTGTTGCGTTCTCTGAATACTACGTAAATCACGATTAAAGCCTAAATCTTTCAGTTTTTCGTGAATCGTTTTTGCCTCTATGCTCGCTGGCAGCCTAGGAATAATCCTTAAAATTTCTATCTGCAAAAGCGTAGCATCAATATCTTTTGGTCGAGTTGTCATAATTTTATAATTTCCTCTAGCTTCAATTATAAAATTATAGCAAAAGCAAGTGAATATTTTGTGAGAATAGTGAGGAGTTTAGGGCTAATCTAATATAGATATAGCCCTTATATATTTTACTTCGGCGCTTGCATAAAGCGGAAGAAGTCGCTGTCTGGTTTGAGAATCAGCATATTGTTTGATTCTGCAAAGCTTTTTTCATAGGCTTTCATACTACGCACAAAGCTGTAAAACTCAGGTTCTTGTGCAAAGGCATCGGCGTAGAGTTTGGCGGCGGCGGCATCACCGTTACCACGTAATTCTTGTGCCGTTTTATTGGCGGTGGCCAGAATTACTGTAACTTTACGATCCACATCGGCTTGAATAAATGCGGCTTTTTCTTTACCTTGTGAACGATGTTCACGGGCCACTGCATCACGCTCTGCACGCATACGTTGATAGATTGATGAAGACACTTCATCAGGGAGATTGATTTGTTTTACTCGCACATCAACCACTTCAATCCCTAATTCTGAGGTGCTATCTTGCCCTGTATTCAAGGCTTTGCGTGCGCCAACCATTAATTCGCCACGTGTCCCTGACACAATGTCTTTAATGGTGCGTGAACCCACTTCAGAGCGTAAACGGTCATTCACTTTACGGCGTAATAAGTTGGACGCTTGAGTATAATCGCCGCCACCTGTTGCGGTGAAGAAACGGCCAAAATCACTGATTCGCCATTTCACATAAGAATCCACTAAAAGATCTTTTTTCTCAACAGTAACAAAGCGATCTGGCGCGCCATCAAGGGTGCGAATACGCGCATCTAACACTTTCATTGAGTCAATAAATGGGATTTTAAGGTGCAAACCCGGCTCATACACCACCACTTTATTGTCAGAATCACGATGAACTTTGCCGAAACGCAACATAATGCCGCGCGTGCCTTCATCTACAATCACAAGGCTAGAATAAATCACCGCGAGCAATACCAGTAAAACAGGGGTTAAAATCTTACGCATTAGTTAAATCTCCCTTGGCGATTTTCAGATGATTGTTGATAGCTCTCACTGTTGGAAAAAGAGTGAGTTTCAGAATAAATTTCCTGATTTTTCACCGCACTTTGTGAATTTGATGAGTTAGGTGCGGTGCTTTTTTGGCTATTTTTTTGCGATAAAATTTTATCGAGCGGCAGTACACTTAAATTATTGCCGTTGCTATCAAGCAATACTTTTGGCGTGTTTGCCATCACTTTTTCCATCGTTTGAATATATAAGCGATCACGCAATAATTGCGGCGCGGCTTTAAATTCAGGCAATAAGCGTTGGAAACGTTCCACTTCCCCTTGCGCATTTAACACCACTTGATCTTTATAGGCCGTGGCTTCTTCAATAATGCGTTGTGCATTACCACGCGCGATTGGCTCTTGCTCGCGAGCATAGGCTTCCGCTTCACGAATATAGCGTTGCTCATCTTCTTGTGCTTTGATCGCATCATCAAAGGCGGCTTTCACTTCTTCTGGCGGGCGCGCAGATTGGAAGTTCACATCAAGCACTTCTAGCCCCATATCATAAGGCTGAATAATGCTATTCAAGGCTTTCCAAGTGTCTTCACGCACGATGGAACGCCCTGTGGTTAAAATGTCGTCCATTGACATATGTCCAATCACATAACGCAACGCACTGTCGGTAGCTTGGTTTAAGCTGTCATCGGCATTGGTTACACTGAATAAATATTTTGCTGGATCACTCACGCGATATTGCACGGTCATTTCCACTTTCACCATATTTTCATCGCGAGTAAGCATTGCCCCTTGGGTTTTTAGCTCTTTCACTTGTTCCACATTAACAGGGATCACTTTATCTACGAAAGTCGGTTTCCAGTTCAAACCCGGTTGTACGATTTTTTCCAGCTCACCAAAACGCAACACCACGCCACGTTCCGCTTCTTTCACGGTATAAAAACCGCTCACGCCCCAAACAATCGCACCAATCACCGCGGCAACAGGTAATAATTTACCTAAGCCGAATGACAAGCCTTTGCCGCCACCATTATGGTTGCCACCATTTTGGCCACCACCGAGTTTTTTCAATAAATTACTAAAGACTTCTTCAAGATCAGGTGGGGATTGTTCCTGCTTATTGCGCTTATCCCATTGGTTATTTTGATCGGATTTGTTATCCGATTGATTTGGGTTGCTCCCTGGTTTTCCCCAAGGATCTTGATCTGAACCATTAAAGGACATTCTTTTCTCCATTTGTCAAAAAATTGTTACAAGTCTAAACAAAATAATAAGTGAAGTCTAGGGCGGATTGCCCGCTTTCCCTTGCCTTTTAAGTCGTCAAAAATCCGTTAAAGTGCGGTTCACTTTATAGCAAATTTTTTGCCTTAATTCAGTGGGAATTAAGCCTTCATCATTCCAATAAAAATAATGTGCTGTTGTAAAGGGTTCATTAGCAAAAACGGCCAAATAAAAGGGCAATTCTTGCGTAAATATGGCTTCCCCTTGCGGGCAATAAGCAGAAAATAATTGCAGGTTCTCTGCTTGGTGATCTACTTCCGATAATTTCACAATGCCTACACCTTGTGATTTCAACAGCGCTTCACGCAAACACCAAATACGATAAAAGGCTGTTTTTTTGTCGGGCTGCTTGGTAAACCATTGTTGTTCTTGTTCAGGGGCGAAATGGCCAAGCAAGGCAGCATAATCCCGTTGTTTTTGCGGAAATTCGATGTCAATTCCCACCGCACTTTGGTTTTCATTTTTTTCATCAACCTTGAGTATCACTGCCACCCAATCGCCTGAATGGCTGATATTAAAATCAATATTCGGCGTAGGAAAATAAGGGCGCTGGCTTTGGCTATATGCGATTTGCGATAAAAGTGCGGTGGAAATTTGTGCTGTTTTTAATAATTCCCATAGCAAAAAATGCGCCACCCAACGGCAACGATAACGTTGCAACAAACGTGGTTGTTCAGGCGGTGCTTGACGTAATTTATAGCTTAATAATTCTGTGGGAATTTGGCTAAAAGGATAAGCCTGTTGAATATTTCCCCACGCAATAAAAATGCTCATTGACGCTCCTTGTTACGCAGGGAAAGAAAATTAATGTTGAAAACGTGCCAAACGCGCACGGCAGAATTGTTCTTGTTTCTCAGCAGAGAGTTTTGTAAATTCTTTGCGATATTGCGCAAAATCCTGTTGCAATGCCTGCAAGGTTTCCGCTGGTAAGGTGGAAGTGGCAACATTCTCATCTAAAATATTGAAATAGGTTTGGCAGCTGTTAGCTAATTTAGCCGATTGAGTAACATTCAGCACTGAACTACAAGCAGATAACAATAAGCTGATAACGACAATAAATTTTTTCATACCATTCCTTTTTATAAGTCAAAAAATAAGCGTTGCCTAGTTTTAGACAACGCTCCTATTCTAACCTAATTTATTAAGATAACAACTCATTTACACGTTTAATGAATGCGGTTGGATTTTCCAGCGATCCGCGCTCCGCAAACATTGCTTGTTCAAGCAGTAATTCCACCCAATTTGCAAAGGCTGCATCGTCTGTCATCTCCGCCACTTTTTTCACTAACGAATGGTCTGGATTTAGCTCAAAGGTATATTTCACTTCTGGCACTAGCTGCCCACTCATTGCAAACAATTTCGCCATTTGTGTGGTCATTTGATCGTTATCCGTTGAAACCACCGCTGGGGTATCCGTTAAACGATGGGTTAAACGCACTGCTTTCACGCGATCCCCCAATAAAGTTTTCACGCGTTCAACGAAAGCACCAAAGGCTTCATCTTGTGCCTTTTGTTCTTCCTGTTCTTGATCCGCTAAATCGCCTAAATCAAGATCGGATTTGGTGATTGGCTGCAATGGCTTGCCATCAAATTCGGTGAGATAACTTACCATCCATTCATCAATACGATCAGAAAGCAACAACACTTCAATGCCTTTCTTATTAAACAGCTCCAAGTGCGGGCTATTTTTCGCCGCAATATAGCTATCTGCCGTGATGTAATAAATGGCTTTTTGCCCTTCTTTCATTCGCGAAACATAATCTTGCAAGGAAACGGTTTGCTCGCTGCTATCATTATGCGTTGAAGCAAAACGATATAAACGGGCAATTTGCTCGCGGTTAGCTACATCTTCCGCCACGCCTTCTTTTAACACCAAGCCAAATTCTTTCCAAAATTGTAAATATTGCTCTGGATTGTCTTTCGCTAATTTTTCTAACATTTGTAATGAACGCTTGGTAAGCGATTTGCGCAAGGCGGCGGTTACTTTGTTATCTTGCAAAATTTCACGAGAAACATTGAGCGGTAAATCATTGCTATCAATTAAACCACGCATAAAACGCAGATAATTCGGCATAAATTGTTCCGCATCGTCCATAATAAACACACGTTGCACATAGAGCTTCAAACCTTGTTTGTGATCACGGTTAAAGAGATCCCAAGGGGCTTTAGACGGCACATAAAGCAAGCTGGTATATTCTTGATTTCCTTCTACTTTATTGTGCGCCCATAAAAGCGGATCGGCAAAATCGTGGCTTAAATGTTTGTAAAATTCTTTATATTCTTCATCAGAGATTTCGCCTTTTGAGCGTGTCCACAAGGCTTGGGCTTTGTTGATCTTTTCCCATTTCACGCCGGTTTCTTTGCCTTCATCATCATATTCTTTGCTTAGAATTTCAACTGGCAAGCCAATATGATCGGAATATTTGCTGATGATTTCACGCAAACGCCACGCGTTGGTAAATCCTTTATCCTCTTCACGCAAATGCAAGGTGATTTCTGTACCACGATCTTTTTTCTCAATATCGGCTACGGTATATTCACCATCGCCATTAGATTCCCACAACACGCCTTGATCGGCTGGCACACCTGCTGCACGGGTTTTCACGGTAACTTTATCCGCCACAATAAAGGCAGAATAAAAACCGACACCAAATTGCCCGATAAGCTGGCTGTCTTTCGCTTGCTCCGCCCCAAGTGCGGTCAAAAATTCTTTTGTTCCTGATTTCGCAATCGTCCCTAAATGATCGATCACCTGCTCACGCGTCATTCCAATTCCGTTATCGCTAATGGTGATTGTGCCTTTTTCTTCATCAAAACTAATGCGCACTTTTAAATCGCCATCACCTTCATATAATTCAGGTGCAGAAAGTGCCTTAAAACGCAGCTTGTCCGCTGCATCAGAGGCATTTGAGATTAGCTCACGCAGAAAGATTTCTTTATTCGAGTAAAGTGAGTGGATCATTAATTGAAGTAATTGTTTAACTTCAGATTGAAATCCACGAGTTTCTTGATTTTTGTTCATTACATTTCCCTCTTTAAAATTTTAAATCTATATAAGAGCAAAAGCCTTAATTTCAACAGAACAAGTTTTTAGTTGATGATAATTTAGACAAAAAAATCAGAAAAAAACACTGTACTTTCTATTCATTGAAGGATTAACGATAGATAAAGTGCGGTTAGTTTTTGGGGAGTTTTGTCATAGCGGGATCATCAAGCAAATATTTCTTATTAATTAAAAAAGAAAAGGTGCTGCCCTGCCCTTCTTGGCTTGTGATATCTAAATGGGTGTGGTGTTGTTCGAGGATATGTTTAACAATGGCTAGGCCTAATCCACTGCCGCCCGTTTGGTTATTACGCGATTCATCAACGCGGTAGAAGCGTTCGGTTAGATGGGGGAGATGTTTTTCTGCAATGCCGATACCATTGTCTGATACGCTAAATATTGCGCCGTCTTCACAAGGTTGCCAGCGGATGTGAATTTGTGCATTTTTCCCTGCGTGCCGAATGGCATTATAGATTAAATTTGAAACTGCACTTTGTAGCTGATTTTCATCACCCAGAATTGTTAAATTAGGTGCAATATCAAATAGTAATCGCTGAGAATTGGCATTCAGTATAAAGGTGTTTTTTTGTAATGAATGAATGATTTCGGATAAATTAACGGGGTAATGTTCATTATTAGAATGTTCAATTTTTGCCAGAAGACTTAATTGATCAAGCAAGTGCGACATTCTTTGGCTTTGTTCTTGCATCGCTTGGATTGCTTTATTATATAAGGCATCGGCTGGTTGAGTTTCCGCTAATAATTCTAAATACCCCTTTAATACAGTAAGTGGCGTACGCAATTCGTGGTTTACATTAGATAAAAAAGTTTGTCTAGTATGAAGAAGTCGAATTAATTGTGTTACATCGCGCACAATTAAAAGTATGTTGTTACTGTCATAAATATTAGCGCTAATTTCAATATAACGCTGGTCTTCTGTTAATAAAACCAAAGGGTGTTGGGACGCGGAATAATTGAAATAATCTTTAAACTCAGGATAAAAAATAATGCTAAAAATATTTTTGTGTGCTTTTTTGTGCCAATAGAAAGAAAATATTTCTTGTGCTGCGCTGTTACACCAAAGGATTTCCCCCTCTTTTTGACAGATGATAATGCCCTCTGGGAAATATTGAATATGTTTATTCAATTTTGAGAGCAACCTTAAGGTTTTTATTTTTTCTTTCCGATTTTTTCGCCGCCAATAATCTTGTGTTGGAAGAATATATTCTAAAATTGTTTTTCTTTTTTTTGATTCAAGCTGGGGATATAAAAGGCTAAGCAGTTTAAATTCATTATTATGATGCCAAATCAAGGCGATAATTAAACAAATAATTAACCAGAAATAAAAATCTTTGGCAAATAAACTGAAAAAGAAAGCGGTTGCAATCAGTAAAATCGTTTCTAATAAAATATGTTTAGCAGAAAGTTTCATTTTCGTTCATTGCTCCAAAATGATTGGAAAAACGATAACCGCTACCTCGCACGGTTTGTATATAACGTTCAAAACCGTAAGGTTCTAAGCATTTACGCAATCTTCGAATATAAACATCTACGGTTCTGTCTTCCACATAAATATCATTTCCCCAAATAAAATCAAGTAACTGCGCGCGGCTATATACTTTCTCAGGGTGCTGCATAAAAAAATGGAGCAATTTAAATTCAGTGGAACTTAGATTAATTTGGTTTTGTTGGTAGGTAACACGTTTGGCATTTTGATCAAGAATTAATCCGTCTATATTCAATATATTAGGGATTTGTTCATAGGTTCTACGCAGTAGCGCATCAATGCGGGCAAGTAATACTTTTGGTGAAAATGGCTTACTCACATAATCATCGGCCCCTGCGTTCAAACAGGCAATGCAATCTTCTTCCGCACTGCGCGCGGTGAGCATAATAATTGGAATACTACCAAATTGTGGCGTTTTTTTCAGGTAATGAATAAATTGAATACCTGAACGTCCAGGTAGCATCCAATCTAATAAAATTAATTTAGGATTTTCTGCTATTTTTTTCACCGCACTTTGATAATCACAGGCCTCAATAATGGCATATCCCTGCTGTTCAAGAAATAATTTAATCATTTCTCGAATAGCTTGTTCATCTTCAACGACTAAAATCCTTGTTGTCATTGCCATCTCCATAATATAAAAATGCGCAAATTCACTAAGCTGAGCCTAACCCATTCTACCATGAATATAGTCTTCTGTTCTTTTATCTTTTGGATGTTCAAAAATCATTTTAGTTTCACCAAATTCCACCAATTCACCTAAATACATATAGGCCGTATAATCAGAACAGCGTGCAGCTTGCTGCATATTATGGGTAACAATCGCAAGTGTATAATCTTGTTTTAATTCAAAAATAAGCTCTTCAATTTTCATTGTAGAAATAGGATCAAGTGCAGAACAAGGTTCATCTAGCAATAGTACATCAGGTTTAATGGCAATGCTTCTTGCAATACATAAACGCTGTTGTTGCCCGCCAGATAAGCTATCGCCATTTTTATTCAATTTATCCTTAACTTCATTCCATAATGCCGCTTTAGTTAATGCCCATTCCACACGATCATTCATTTCTGATTTGCTTAACTTTTCAAATAATTTAATTCCAAAAGCAATATTATCGTAAATAGACATTGGAAAAGGGGTAGGTTTTTGAAATACCATACCAACTTTAGCACGAATAATGGCGATATCAGTTTTTGTTGTGAGTAAATTATCGCCATCTAAATAAATTCCCCCTGTCGCCTTTTGTGTGGGATATAACTCAAACATTCGATTAAATGTTCTCAATAGTGTGGATTTTCCACAACCTGACGGGCCAATAAATGCAGTAACTTTATTGCTTGGTATGCGTAAATTAATATTTTTCAAGGCGTGAAAATCACCGTAATAGAAATTTAAGTTTTTTACTTCAATTTTGCTATTTTTAATGTCAAGCATAACAGTCCCCTATTTTTGTTTATTCGAAAAATAAAAGCGAATAAAAATATTTAAGCTGAGTACAAACACAGTAATTAGGCTTGCTCCAGCCCAAGCTAATTCATTCCAATCTTTAAATGGGCTTGCGGCATATTGATAAATCACAACCGGTAAATTTGCCATCGGCTCGTTCATATTAAATGAGATAAATTGATTGGAAAGGGCGGTGAAAAGTAGTGGTGCAGTTTCCCCTGCAATGCGTGCAACAGCCAATAAAATCCCAGTTAGAATCCCTGATTTTACTGCTTTATAGCAAATCATTGTGATCACTTTCCAACGTGGACAACCCAGTGAAATTGCTGCTTCGCGTAGATTATTCGGAATAAGTACAAGCATATTTTCCGTTGTTCTCACCACAATCGGAATCACAATTACAGCTAATGCCAATGCGCCCGCCCAACCAGAGAAATGATTCACTTGTGCAACATAAATAGAATAAATAAATAATCCAATAATAATTGATGGTGCAGAAAGCAGAATATCATTTAAAAAACGGGTCATTGTGGCTAATTTACTAAATCTGCCATATTCAGCTAAATAAGTTCCAGCCAAAACACCGATTGGTGCGCCGATAAATAAGGCAACAATGAGCATTTGTGTCGAGCCAATAATGGCGTTAAGCAATCCTCCTTTTTCACCAGGCCCCGGCGTTTTTTCTAAAAACAATTCAAATGAAAATGCAGGAATCCCTTTTATGATTAAGGTGATAATGATCCAAGATAACCAAAATAACCCAAAAATCACCGCCAGTATTGCAACACCGATCATTAAATTATTGATACATTTTCGCTGTTTAAAACGCGCGGTCATCTCATTATTCATCATTAGCGTTTTCCTTCTTTTAAGGTCATACGAGCAATTAAAATGCGAGATAAAGCCAGTACCAAAGTAGTAATTAAGAATAAGATCAATCCTAATTCCATTAATGAAGATTTTTGTAGGCCTGCCGCTTCATTAAATTCATTAGCAATTGCTGAGGCGATGGAAGTACTTGGTGAAAAAATAGAACTTGGCAAATGGAAGGAATTTCCTATTACGAATGTAATCGCCATCGTTTCCCCCAATGCTCGCCCAAGCCCCAGCATAATTCCCCCTATCACCCCTGTTTTGGTGTAGGGTAATACAATGTGCCAAACCACTTCCCAAGTGGTTGCACCTAGTCCATACGCGGATTCTTTTAGCATAGGTGGAACAACAGAGAATACTTCACGCATAATTGATGCAATAAATGGGATAATCATAATGGCAAGCACTAATCCTGCGGTGAATAATCCAACGCCAAAGGGCGCGCCAGAAAATAATGCGCCAAGGTAAGGAATATCCCCAAGGGTATCAATCAAATGCGGTTGAATATAGGTTTGAAATAATGGCACAAACACAAACAGCCCCCACATTCCATAGATAATGGAAGGAATGGCCGCCAACATTTCCACGGCGATGCTAATCGGTTTCTTTAATTTCTCTGGCGCAAGCTCAATTAAAAAAGTCGCAATCCCAAAAGATATTGGCACGGCAATGATTAACGCAAAAAGTGCCGAAATCAACGTCCCTACAATAGGCACAATGGCACCATAAATATCTTGCGTTGGATTCCATTCATCAGTCCATAAAAAGGCAAGGCCAAATTGTTGAATTGAATCCCAGCTGCCATAAATTAACGATAGCAAAATGGAAGCCAGCATAATAAGAACAATAAAGGCAAAAAATCGGGTTAAACTATGAAAAACAAATTCAAAGATTTTTTGTTTACTACATTGAGCATTAAGATTTTTCATACACAAGCCATTCATCTTAGCGCCTAGCGGTTTATTACTCATCGCCCCGCTAAGCGCATAAAATTATTAAAAAATAGACCGCACTTTAATAAACAGTCTTACCCTGTGCATCTTTAATTTCAGATTGCCATTTGGTTTTAATTTGCTGAACAACAGCTTCTGGTAGCGGTACATAATCAAGTTCGCTGGCTGCCTCTTGCCCTTGGCTAAATGCCCAAGCAAAAAAGTCTAACACTCCTTTGGTTGATGCAGGTTTATCCGCCAGTTTATGTAACAAAATAAAACTTGCCGCCGTAATTGGCCAAGAATTTTCGCCTGCTTCATTGGTTAAGATCACGCCCATATTGTCCACTTCATTCCACTTCGCATTCGCTGCCGCTGAAGTAAAGCTTTCTTTTGATGGTGCAACAAATTTCCCTGCTTTATTTTGTAGCGTTACCCAAGCCAAGTTATTTTGTTTGGCATAGGCGTATTCCACATAACTCACTGAATATTTAATTTGACCAACATAGGCGGCAACACCTTCATTGCCTTTACCGCCTTGTCCTACCGGCCATTTTACTGATTTGCCTTCGCCAACTTTTTCTTTCCATTCTGGCGAAACTTTAGATAAATAATTCGTCCAGCCAAATGTCGTTCCTGAACCATCTGAACGATAAATCACAATAATATCTTTATTAGGTAGGGCTAGATTTTCATTCAGCTTGGCAATCGCAGGATCGTTCCATTTTTTTATTTTGCCTAAAAAAATGTCTGCCAATAATTCGCCTGAGAGTTTTAAATCCCCAGCGGAAATCTCAGGCAGATTAATCACGGGAACTGTTCCACCAATGATCGCCGGAAATTGTAAAAGCTGATGTTTTTCAAGAAGCGAGGTTTTCATTGGATCATCTGATGCACCAAAATCAATGGTTTTTGAAATGATTTGTTGCTGTCCGCCACCAGAGCCAATAGATTGATAATTCACTCGGTTGCCTGTTTCTTTTTCATAAAGAGATGCCCACTTCGCATAAATGGGATAAGGAAATGAAGCACCCGCGCCAGTGATTGTTTGGGCTTTTGCCACCGCCAAGAAACTCATTGATATGCCTAATACGGTAAAAATCTTCAGCATAGATTTTTTCATATTGCTCTCTCCATTATTTAACTTGCCAGTTATTTGGCAATGGGAAGTTTAAGAAAACAATATTACAGTTTGATGACAATATTGAATTTATTGCAAAAATTTTTCTCTTAGTCGAATAATAAAAAACAACAAAAAACCACCGCTCTTTTCCCTAAAAAAAGCGATCTGCTCCTCAAAAGTTCGGCACCATACACAAATTGAGAAGCAGATTTTTTTATGGAAGAACATTATTCAACAGAATTTAAACTGTGGGAGATACGTTATTCTCTGGGCAGGGAATAGTTGCGCGAGAAAGGATATTGTCTAAGTGGAAAAACGGTGCTGAAACAAATGTGTCACCTAAACATCCATTCCTGCGTAAAAGCGAAAAAAGCGTATGAATACAGGAAGAACCGATTATCTCGCACCAAATTTAATGGCAAGAAATTTTAAAGCAAAGGTGCTAAACGAGAAATGGAGCACTGATATGACCAAGTTTATTAGTGTAGGGAATGAAAGCGGTATCTTTCGCCGATAATGGATTTGGCGAACCGTGAGATTATTGCCTACTAAATCGGATAGCAACCAAGGTTACCTTTATCAACTGGCTGCGTGGTGTGAAATGTTGATGGTTGAAAAGAGCTTGCCAAAGGCGATTCAAAGCATGAGTCTCAAAGATAATTGCTATGATAATGCGGTGATAGAGAGCTTTTTTAGCATTGTGAAGTCTGCATGCTTTACCCGAATCATTTTTCCAATGTCGTGGATCTGGAAGAGGCGCTGCGCGAATATATTCTCTATTATAATGAATTGCGGATTAAACCCGCATTAAACAGTTTGAGCCCTGTGCAATACAGGGCTCAATATTTAACTTCCTAGGTGTCTAGGATTTAGGGTGCAGTCAAAGTGCGATGGTATTTTTGGGCAATTACCATTGATAGCCGACTGAACCACCCGCAATATAATTATTGCGAGTATTTGCCGATGCACCAATTTTGATCACCCATTTCTCATTGTCTGACACACGAGAAACACCTAATGCAACTGCTGATTCATCGCGATAAGTTGTTCCACCAACAGAAACCATTGATTTACCTGGTCTAGTTGGTTGTGCCAACACCCCCAATGCAGCTGCGCCTGCGATACCTGCACGGAGTTTTTTGTCCATATGTTTCATATCGCTAGCAACTTTGTTCACTTTGTTGTCTAGGTGGTTTGTAACATTGCTAAGTTGTGCTACATTCACTGCGTCTGTTGGATCTTTACCTGGTGCAACGTTAGTAATTCTATTACCGCCGTTGTTTAAGCCATTTTGCGTTAAGCTCACAGCTTTATCACCCGTGCCGATAGTTACGCCATCGTTATTCACAACGGTGTTACCAGCAGTTACGCTATCAACTTTAAGTTTTTTGTTCAACGCAACTTTAACGCCAGATGAAGTAACAGAGGTGGTAATATTTTCATCACCATTAACAGCTACTGTATCACCTAATTGACGGTTAAGTGTTTTGCCGTCATCTGCAGTAAAGTTCAAGCCTTTGTTGATCGCTGCAGTGTTATTTGCAATGTTCGTTGCATTTTTTGCCACGTTTTGGTTGGTTTCGTGTAATTGACTACCATTCACTGCGTCTGTACTATCTTTACTTACATCACCTGCTTTCACACCTGTAACTTTGGTATCCCCCGCATCAATGCCGTTATTGTTAATGGTCACTTTATTTCCAATCTTCGCACTATCAAATTTTACATCTTTTACGGTGGATACAGTGTAAATAGTCTGACCATCACTGCCAACATCTGAAGTAATAACGATATTATCGCCTTCTTTCACTTCTATTTTCACTGCTTTTACTGTCTGTTGAATAGTATTGTAGAGCTGCCCACCATTTACTGCATCTTTGCTATTCTGGCTAATATCACCATCAGCAACATTGATAATTTTGTTGCCGCCATTATCTAAACCATCTTTGTTTAGTCTGACTGAAGAACTATCATTGCTGCTATTGGAAATAGTTATACTACCATCAGGGCCTAAATTAAGATTTTTAGCTAATTTCACAGTTAGTTTTGCATCATCACCATCTTGGCTAGCAACAACACCGATATTATTGTCAGTCAGATTACTTTTATCTTTAACACCACCAACAATGGTAGCAGTTTGGTTTAATTTGATTGCAGCGTTTCCTATATCGCCAGCATATTTCACGCCGTCATTTAAGGTTGCAACTTGCTCATTATTCACTTCTAAACGAGGTTTAGCTGCATCTCCATCAACGCCTGGCTTACCATCTGTTTTTGTCGTTAAGGTTACGCCATCTGCACCATCTTTGCCGGCAATACTGATACCTGGTTTCTCATTGCCTGTATCACCTTTAATGGATACGCCATTCTTACCATCTTTTCCAACCACATTAATTGTGCCTGCCTCTTTCGGAGCAGCTGGATTTGATGGGTCTTCTGGGTTTCCAACAGTAATTTCATTGTCGAGAACGATTTTAAGTTGCTTATCTGTTGCATTTGCAGCAACCGTAATTCCTTTCTCACCTTTCAGCTGGATAGATTTGCCTAAATCTTGTTTAACTTCAGTTTTGCTATCATCTGTTAGAATAAAACCACCACCGTTAGTTGCATTAGCAATGTTGTTTACAGCATTACTTAATTTATCTGCAACAACATAAAGTTGCGAGCCATTAATTGCATCAGTTGAATCTTTGTTAATACGTCCTGCCGCAACATTCGTGATAGTACGTTCTTTACCAGCGGAACCAACACTTAATGTTGCGATCGGTGAAGTTCCGGCAAAGCCCGTGTAGGTAATCTGATTTACTGTTGCTTCTGTTGTTGGAACCGCAGCTTCGGTAATTGCGCCTGCTCCTAGTGCAACATCATTCTCATTTTTCGCTTGGGCATTTAACCCAACAGCAATAGCGTTATCTTTTAAGGCTTGTGCATTATTTCCTAAGCTAATTGAATCACTTACTTCACGCGTAACGGCATCATTTCCTGCAAATACGGCGTTGTTAGGATCGCTATTTACAATAACAGCTGTACCAGCTTGGCGACCAATTGCGATGTTATTATTTCCATTTAGGTTTACGCCTGCGGCATTACCTAATGTAACATTATCATTACCATTTAAAGCATTACCCGCTGAAATGCCTAAAGAAAGGTTATTTGAACCATTCAGTCCACCGCCAGCATAAATACCCATTGCGACATTATGGTTAGAGTCTGGATTTGCTTCACCAATTCCGTTGCCTGCACCATCGCCAATCCCAATATTTGAGTATCCTGTCGCAGAATTTCCTGAATTTGCACCAATCCAAATGCTATTTTCAGCATTGCTACCAAGCCCTGCAGAATATCCCATAGAAACTACATTAATACTCAGAGCTTCTGCAGAATCTCCCACTGCAACAGCCCCAGCAGCGGTTGCTTTTGCGTTATGGCCTACAGCAACAGCTGCTAGTTCATCTACATTACTAGAATCAGCAAGAGCATTGCTACCTATAGCAACATCATCAGCACCAATAGCTTGGGTATCTACCCCTGCAGCAAGTGCACCAGCAGCTTTTGCACCGTCGTTATCATAATTAGTGCCCGCACCTTGCGCAGAGCTATTTACGCTGTAATAACGTGTTTTTGCTACTTTAATTGCGTCATTAACAGTGTTTTGACCTGTGCCACCAATATCAGTCATTGTAATATTGCCAGTATTTGGATCTAATGTCGCATTGCCACCTAAAATATTTGTGGTAGTGTTTGCCACATTGCCAAGGGTGTTTGCCACCATATAAAGTTGCGAACCATTAATCGCATCAGTTGAGTTTTCAGAGATTTCACCTGGCGCAACATTGATAATCTGGCGCTCACCCGCTTTTGTTCCAACACTTACAACAGCTTTTGCTTTACCAGCAAACCCACTGTAAGTTATGCCTTGAACTGTAGCATTATTAATTGGTTCTGCTTGACGATCTCTCGCTCCAGAACCAAGGGAAACGTTATTAGCAAGAGTTGCTTTTGCATTTTCTCCAATCGCAACTGTTGCCTGGTTCTCCGTTTTTGCACCTTGTCCTGCAGCAAATGACGCTCTCCCCAATGCTTGTGCACTGAAACCAACTGCTGTTGCACCAACCCCATCAGTTACAGTTTTAGGACCAATAGCTGTATTATAATAATGCTTGGCCGTTGCTTCTTTACCAATAGCAATAGACGTAGTCGCATATGTTCCAATTCTTGCATTTGTACCAATTGCAATAGCATCTGGTGCAAAATACTGAACAGTCGCATTATCCCCCAGAGCTATAGACGATTTATTAGGTGCTTGTGCATTATTACCAATAGCAATTGAATTGGCTTCTGGCTCATCAGCTAATGAAGTAGCAAAACCTTTCTTACCTCTACCACTCCGTGCATTTTTACCAATAGCTATAGTACTTTCGCCATATGATTTCGCTTCAGTACCTTGAGCAAGGCTATCTTGCCCTTGAGCTTGAGCTCCTACACCTGCCGCTAAAGCATTTATACCTGTTGCTCCATCGTTATTATAGTTTCCACCCTGCTTACTGTTATCATTTACACTGTAATAATGTATTAAACGACCAGACAATTCATTGGCTACAGCATATAATTGCGAACCATTGATCGCATCAGTAGAAGTATTAGTAATACGCCCAGCAGCTACATTTTGAATTTGTCGCTGTTTCCCATCTTCAGTTGATCCAACAGAAACAACGCGGCTGCTTCCAATATCCGCGCCAGCAAAATCAGAGTAAGTGATACCATTTACTGTTGCACTTGCTGTTTTATCCGCTCTACCTGTTACACTGTTTTCACCTAATGCTACAGCTCCTGCCACGGTTGCTTGCGCACCATACCCTAATGCTAATGCACCGCCCTCAGTTGCCTTAGCCAGATAACCCAATGCCACGGCATTATTTTTACCAGCTAACGCCCCAGGACCAACTGCTGTGCTAGAAGCACCTACTGCTTGGCTATCTTGCCCCACAGCCATTGAGTTATCACCTTCAGCTTTAGCTACAGCACCAACAGCTAATGCTGTATTACCTGTAGCTTGGGCTTGCTGCCCTAAAGCTGTAGATGATTCTCTCGCTACTGTATTTGAACCAATTGCAACAGCCTGATCTCCACTTGCATTTGCTTTATTACCTATTGCTGTAACAAAATTGCCCTCGGCATAAGTTCCTGTACCAATCGCAATAGAATCATTATCATTTACTGTAACATTACTGCCAATACCTATTACTCTTGCACTTGTTCCAGCTTTATCTTTTTGCACTTTGACGTCATTTCCAAGAACAAAAGATTCCTGCCCATTTACATAGTTGTTATTACCAACAACTCGGCTCGATGCTGCTTGATCCGTAAGTGTATTATCATTACCAAAGACCCCTGAATTGCTTACACTAATTGCACCATTCGCATTACCAACAGCAAAGGTCCCCCCCCTCGAAATAGTAGTGCTATTTTTATTTTTAGCATCGCAAATAACTGACCCATCTCCTGTGCCAGCAACACAAATTGGATCCGCTGCAAATACCTCACTACCTATTAAAAATGAGGCGAGGGTTGTTGCAAATACACTAAATTTAAAATTGAAAAAAGTTTGAGAAGCACTTTTTGATGATTGTGCTTTTGTATATCCTTTAGCTAATTCTGAGGTAACGACCCAATTTTGTTGAGCGTGGTTCCAAATAATACGGAATATTTTATTCATAATTTATACCTAGTTTTGGTTAGTAAAAAACGACTGTAGTCGAAAAAACAATCATATATTAAATTTAGGTTGTGCATAATAGCACAAAACCGCTACATTACTAGGCAATTTCGCGTAATTAATTGTAAATTTTGTGTAAAGTAAACGCCTCCTAACCATTGGGAAAATGATTCTTATAACCTATTGCTCTTTTTGATAATTTGTTTATAACAATAAACAATTAAATTCACCGAAACAGCCATTTTTATTCAAGAACTCATTGAGATAAATAGAAAATTTATCACTCGCAAATATCGCAAGATAAATCATTGCCTACGCTAAGCACTCAAATAGAGTGAAATTGTAACGTAGCATTAATTAAGGATTTGTAAGATGAACAGTGTATTGATGCAACATTGCCCTAAATGCCGAAAAGCGATCACAACAACAATGTTAGCCTGCCCTAACTGTGGATTTTCCTTAGATAAAAACCATTTAGCCCAATTTCGCCAACAATGGCACAACCATTATTTACAAAACCAAGAAATCAATAGAAAAAGCAATAGGTTACATTTAATCTGGCTCGCTATTTTTGCAATTGTTATCGCTGTAAGTTGGTTAGTGAATGGTTAATAACATAAAGGAAGGATTATTTCTTTATGATTATTGTTGGAAATGGTGATCGGGCGGACACATAGATCCGCCCTTACCTGAAAATAGACAATTCACCAACAAAAACAAAATCGCAAAATCTAGAGTAGTAAACATATCCCACCTTAATACCACGCTAGAATATAGAACATAAAAATGCAGGGGCTGACCTATGTGCCAGCCCGTTTGATGTGGAGTTATCTTATTTAATGTAGGAAAAATTAAGTGCGGTAATTTTTTTGCGAATTTTTCACCACACTTATTTTTTCTTCGCGTATTTAAGCGAGTCAATGGCTACGGCGAAGATGATAATGCTACCCTTGATGATGTATTGCCAGTATGGGTTTACGCCAATGTAGGTTAAACCATAGTTGATTACGGTGAAAATCAATACCCCAGTTACCACACCAAGCACCGTACCTACACCACCAGCGAAGGATACGCCGCCCACCACACAAGCGGCAATCGCATCAAGTTCATACATAAAACCAAGGTTATTAGTGGCACTACCGATACGCCCTGCTTCAAGCATACCGCCAAAGGCATAGAATACCCCTGCTATCATATAAATAGCCACAAGATTACGGGTTACGTTTACCCCTGAAACACGCGCCGCTTCTGGGTTTCCACCAATGGCAAAGATGTTTTTACCAAAGCGTGTTTTATTCCATAACACCCACACAAACACAGCACAAATTGCCGCATAAATGGTGATGTAGGAAAGTTTAAAGCTACCTAAGCGGAAAAAGCCTTGCGCAAAGGTAGAGAATTGTTCGTTAAAACCTGCAATTGGTGATGAGCCCACCGCATCATAATAAAGCGAGTTGATCCCGTACACGATGATCATCGTTCCCATTGTGGCAATAAATGGCGTTACATTAAGATAAGCGATGACGATCCCGTTTACTAAGCCAATAATTGCTCCCACTGCACAGACGGTAAGAATCACCACAGGAATAGGAATTTCACTTAAATTTGGGAAAACGCGATTCATATTATCCATTGCTTGTAGCAATGTGGCTGAAATTACCGCGGCAAGCCCCACTTGACGTCCTGCGGATAAGTCTGTCCCTTGCGTAATCAGCACGCCTGCCACACCAAGGGCGATGATTAAACGCACAGAAGATTGGGTAAGAATATTACTAAAATTTCTTAAACTCAAAAAGCTGGAATCTTGCATAATGATAATGCCAAGAAGTACCAACAGCACAAAGTAAATAGCATTTTGCTTAAGGAAATCTAGCGATTTATTTTGTTTTAAAGCTGACATAATTCATTTCCTTCTAAATTAGAGATATTTCGCTGCAAGTTGCAGAATTTCTTCTTGCGAAGTTTTTGCGGTTTCAACAATGCCCGCCACTTTTCCGTTACTCATTACCAAAATTCGGTCGGTTACGCCTAGAAGTTCTGGCATTTCAGAAGAAATCATAATAATGCCTTTGTCCTTTTTAGCGAGTTCCATAATCAGTTGGTAAATTTCAAATTTTGCCCCAATATCAATGCCGCGTGTGGGTTCATCAAGCATTAAAATTTCAGGCTGAGTGAGCAACCAACGGCCAATGACCACTTTTTGCTGGTTTCCGCCCGAAAGCGAGCCTATGGTAGTTTTGTGCGATGGCGTTTTCACGTTCATTGCATCGATCACCCACTGGGTGTCGCTTTTCATTTTCTCACCACTTAGTAGGCCAAGCCGACCTAGATAGGATTTCATATTTGAAATCAATGAGTTAAATTCAATATTTAGGTTGGCATAAATCCCCGTAGAACGGCGTTCTTCCGTGACCAACGCAAAACCGTTATTAATGGCTTCAAGTGCGGTGCGATTTTTCATTGTTTTTCCGTGCAATTTGATCTCGCCCGTTTTGCGTTCACGCACGCCAAAAATGGTTTCCACAATGTCTGTCCGTTTTGCCCCAACAAGTCCTGCGATGCCAAGAATTTCCCCTTTACGAAGCTGGAAGCTGACATCTTGAATAGAAGGTTGGTTCAGTGCCGTTAGGTGTTCCACTTCTAAAATCACTTCTTGTGGCTGGTTGGTTTTTTCAGGGAAACGTTGCGTAAGTTCACGCCCTACCATCATTGCCACAATTTCGTCCATCGTGCTGCCTTTGACTGGCACGGTGTTGATCCATTTGCCATCGCGTAAAATGGTAATTTCATCGCAAATTTTGAAAATTTCGTCCATTTTGTGCGAAATATAAATAATTCCACAACCGCGTTCTTTGAGCTTTTCGATGATTTTAAATAAATGCTCCACTTCTTTTTCAGATAGCGATGAAGTGGGTTCGTCCATAATCACAATTTTTGCGTTATAAGAAAAAGCCTTTGCAATTTCAATCATTTGCATTTGTGAAACAGAGAGATTTGCCACTTTTTCTTTAGGATCAACATCAATATCCAATTCATCAAAAATGGCTTTGGTGTCACGATACATTTTGGCGTGATCGACAAACACACCTTTTAGTGGATAACGTCCAAGCCAAAGGTTATCCATCACATTACGCTGGCGCACAAGATTGAGTTCTTGGTGAACCATTGAAATACCATTTTCAAGTGCTTCTTTTGATGTTTTAAAATTAACTGGTTGATTTAAAAAGAGAATCTCACCTTCGTCTTTAGCATAAATGCCAAATAAGCATTTCAGCAAGGTGGATTTGCCCGCACCGTTTTCCCCCATTAATGCGTGTACTGAGTGAGAACGCACGGTGAGATTTGCCCGGTCTAAAGCTTTAACGCCCGGAAAGGTTTTGCTTACATTGGTCATTGTAAGCAAGACTTCTTGGGTATTTGGTGTGTGTTCTGTCATAGCCAACCCCATAGAAAAGGGGAAGAAAGCCTTCCCCTATATGCCAATAAAATTATTTTAAGAAATCATTTAAGTTGTCTGCGTCAATGCCAACATAAGGAATACGCAATACTTTGTTTTCTAATTTCCAGTTTGTGCCTTCTGCAATTGGTTTACCTTTTGCTAAGTTATCGGCAAATTGCACGATCACTTTACCCTGTGTTACGCCATCGTTTAACACTGTACCTGCCATTTCACCTTTTTTAACTAGCTGTAACACTTCTGGCAAGGCATCTACACCAAAGATTGGTAATTTTTTACCGTGTGCTTTGGTGGCTTCCAACGCGCCCATTGCCATACCGTCATTGTTAGAAATAATCACTTCAATTTCGTTGGCTTTCGGGCTTGATAACCACGCATCCATTTTATCTTTGGCTAATGCCGCGTCCCACATTCCTGTGTCGATAAAGAGTTGTTCGGTTTCAATGCCGTTTTTATTTAGCTCTTCAATCACATATTTCGTACGCGCTTCCGCATCTGGGTGGCCTGGCTCACCTTTCAATAATACATATTGAATTTTGCCATCTTTATTTAAATCGTAGGCAGGGTTAGCTTTCCAGTGTTTTGCAATTAATTGGCCTTGGATCACGCCAGATTCTTTCGGCTCAGTCCCTACATAATAAGCTTGCTCATAACTACCAATGGCTTTTGCACCAGGATCTTTATTGAAGAAAATCACTGGTACATCTTCTAACTGTGCTTTTTTAATAATGGTTGGTGCAGCCGCTGGATCCACAAGGTTAATCGCAAGGGCTTTCACCCCTTTAGAAATCAACACATCAACTTGGTCATTTTGCACTGACTGGGCATTTTGCGAATCGTTCATTAACAATTCAATGTCTTTAAATTGTTTGGCTTCTTTGTCAATTTCTTGACGCATTAATGACATAAAGTTGTCATCATATTTATAAATAGTTACCCCCACACGATTCGCTGCTTGAGCAACAGTACCAGCAAGCCCCAAGGTTAAAGCAAGTGCGGTGATTTTTAATGAGATTTTTTTCATAGGGATAGCTCCTTAATTGTTTAGTGGAAAATTTACCTCTAGCACAATTAAGCATATAAGAAAATAAACTGTAAGACTGTGATCCCTCTCACACTTACTGTAAACGATTACAAAAAATGTTCAAAAATGTGACGGTGATCATAAATTAATCGCAGGGTTCTGTGGAAAATCGTCTGACTAGGGTGGGATTAAATTGGGTATGAATCGGTGTATTAATGCGGTTATCCACCAAACTTAACGCCAGATTTGCCGCATAAGTTGCCATTAAATCAATGGGATAGCGAATAGTGGTGAGCTTCGGAATCAGATAACGAGCAATGGGCATATCATCAAAGCCGATAATGGAAAATTGTTTCGGCACGTTGATATTGTTTTCATTCAGCACCGAAATTGCGCCTGCCGCCATTGTGTCGTTATAAGCCACCACGGCGGTCAAATCAGAATTGTAGCTCAACAAATGGATCATCGCCTGCTCTCCCCCTTCAAAATCAGGCGAACTGTGCGCAATACGATGCTCCGCCATTGGCAAATTGTGCTGCGCAAGGGCATTAAGATAGCCTTGAATACGCTCTTTTTCATCATTAATTTTATGATTTGAACCAATATAACCGATGTGCTTATGCCCAAGGCGGATTAAATTTTCCGTAGCAATAAACGTCCCTTTGGTGTTATCTAGGCTTACGCAGCGATTTTCATAGCCTTGTACCACGCGATTAATCACCACCATTCCCGCAATGCGGCTTAAATATTGGCTAAGTTCTTCATCGCTCAAGGCTTTGGTGTGAACCACCAAACAGCTACAACGCTTGCGTAGCAAGGTTTCAATGGCATTACGTTCCTTTTCCGCATTATGATAGCCAATGCCGATCAAAATGCTTTTGTTGTGCTGTTCCGCCACTTTATCCACTGCTTTCACTAAAATCGCAAAGAAAGGATCGGTAACGTCCGTGACCACCACGCCAATGGTGTCAGTGTTTTGCAAGGCAAGGGCTTGCGCATTAGCATTCGGGTGATAGCCCAATTCCTGCACCGCTTTTTGCACTGCAAGGCATGCCTTTTCACTGGCGGAAGAATGATTATTCAACACGCGCGAAACCGTTGCCACTGAAACGCCCGCTTGTTTTGCTACATCACGAATAGTAATCATCTTCTCCCCTAAAAACTCTGCAAATTTACACCGCACTTATCATATAAAGAATTTTCTGTGATTGAAAACGCTTACTTTAAAAAATGAAAACTACATCACAAAAAAATCACACTTTTTTTCTCAATTTGTGATCTAGTTAATAGTTTATTTTTGGCAATCTGCTATTTTATAGCAGTTTATTTTTGTAACCGCTTTCATATTTTCACTTAAGGAGAACATTATGTCTGAACAATTTGTTGCGGCAGATCATCCACACCGCCGCTATAATCCGCTTATCGATCGCTGGGTATTGGTTTCTCCCCATCGAGCAAAACGTCCGTGGCAAGGTCAGCAAGAAAAAAATGAAGAAACGCAAAAACCGAGCTATGATCCAAGCTGTTACCTTTGCCCAAACAATAAGCGCATTACAGGCGAACAAAACCCAGATTACCGCAAACCCTTTGTGTTTAAAAATGATTTTTCCGCCTTGTTAGAACAAACGCCAGCCCCCGCGCCGAGTGATGATCCCCTTTTCCAAACTGCCGCTGCTGAAGGGGAAAGCCGCGTGATTTGCTTTTCACCGGATCACAGCAAAACCTTACCATTACTCACGGTGGAAGAAATTGTTGATGTGATTGACGTATGGCAAGCTCAGCTTAACGAGCTAGGGCAGCGTTATCCTTGGGTACAAATCTTTGAAAATAAAGGGGCGGCAATGGGTTGTTCCAATCCGCACCCACACGGGCAAATCTGGGCAAACAGTTTTCTGCCTAATGAAGTGGCACAAGAAGATTTAGCGCAACAACGTTACTTTGAAAAACACGGTTCTGTGCTATTGGTGGACTATGTGCAACGTGAATTAGCGCTGAAAGAACGCATTGTGGTGGAAACCAAACACTGGGTTGCCCTTGTACCTTATTGGGCTGCATGGCCTTTTGAAACCTTATTACTGCCAAAAGTTCATATTAAAAATTTCGCCCAGCTCAGCACTGAACAACAGCAAGATTTGGCGCTTGCCTTGAAGTTGCTCACCACCAAATATGACAACCTGTTTGAAACCTCTTTCCCTTATTCAATGGGCTTTCATTTTGCCCCATTTAATGGCAAAGAAAATGATCATTGGCAGCTGCACGCGCATTTTTATCCCCCATTATTACGCTCCGCCACGGTGCGAAAATTTATGGTGGGCTATGAAATGCTAGGCGAAAGCCAGCGCGATCTCACCGCAGAACAAGCGGCAGAACGATTACGTGCCTTAAGCGATATTCATTACAAATTACGCTAGGGTCTGTTGATAACTCAAATGCACAATGAATTATCAACAACCACTAAATCAAAGGAGACAACCGATGAACCCACAACAACGAGCAGAACAATTATTTTCCGAAAAATTCCACCGCACTTTTGATCTGCGTGTTTATGCTCCTGGGCGTGTCAATATTATCGGCGAGCATACGGATTACAATGACGGCTTTGTAATGCCTTGCGCGATTAATTACGGTACAGCAGTATGTGGCGCAAAGCGTGATGATAGCCTTTTCCGTGTTTATGCCGCCGATCTTGATGAATTTGACGAATTTGATCTTGCTAAACCCATTGAGCCTAATCCCGCCCACAAATGGACGGGCTATGTACGTGGCGTGGTGAAATTTATTCAAGCGCAATGCCCTGACTTCAAACAAGGCGCGGATTTAGTGATTAGTGGTAACGTCCCACTTTCTGCGGGGTTAAGTTCTTCTGCTTCGCTTGAAGTGGCGGTGGGGAAATTTTGCCAACAGCTCGCACAACTTCCGCTCAGCGATACCCAGCTGGCATTAATCGGGCAGCAAGCAGAAAACAAATTTGTGGGCGCGAATTGCGGCAATATGGATCAGCTGATCTCCGCCCTTGGACAAAAAGATCATTTATTAATGATCGATTGCCGCAGCCTTGAAACTCAGCCAACCCCTGTCCCTAATAATGTGGCAGTGATGATCGTCAATTCGCACGTTAAACACGATTTAGTGGCAGGTGAATACAACACACGCCGTGCGCAATGTGAACAAGCCGCAGAATTTTTTGGTGTGAAAGCCTTGCGTGATGTGTCCGTAGAACAATTCGAAAAAATGGAAGAAAAACTCACCGCACTTGATCCTATCGTGGCTAAACGTGCTAGACACGTTGTTAGCGAAAATGCACGCGTGCTTGCCGCGGTAGAAGCCTTAAAACAAGGTGATCTCACAAAACTTGGGCAATTAATGGCACAATCCCACGATTCAATGCGCGATGATTTCGAGATCACCGTGCCACAAATTGATTACTTAGTCGAACTGGCTCAACTTGCCGTGGGTAACACTGGCGGTGCAAGAATGACAGGCGGTGGCTTTGGTGGTTGTATCGTGGTGGTAGCGCCGTTGGATAAGGTGGACGCCGTGCGTAATATCATCGCAGAAAACTATGAAAAACAAACGGGATTAAAAGAAGATTTCTATGTTTGCACCGCCTCACAAGGGGTCGAAGTATGTTAAGACAATCTCACACAGGGCTTGCGCCAGACGGCAAGCCCTTCAAGCTATTTACCCTAACCAATCAACAAGGAATGCGCATTCAATTAATGGATTGGGGCGCAACTTGGCTTTCTTGCCAAGTGCCTGTTAATGGCGGCTTACAAGAAGTGCTATTGGGCGCGCAAGTGTCTGATTACCTAAAACAACAGGCCTATTTAGGTGTAACCGTAGGGCGTTATGCCAACCGTATTGCCAACAGCCGTTTTCGTTTAAATGGCAGAACGGTTTACCTTAACGCCAATCAAGGCAAACACCAACTTCACGGCGGCGAAGGCTTTGATAAACGCCGCTGGCAAGTGGAAAAGTGCGGTGATAATTTTGTCCAATTTTCCCTGTTCTCGCCAGATGGCGATCAAGGTTTTATCGGCAATGTGCAAGTGAAAACCACTTATCGCTTAACGGAACAAAATAACGTTCGCATTGAATTTGAAGCCCTAAGTGATGAAGACACACCGCTTAATCTTACCAATCACGCCTATTTTAATTTAGATAATGCAAGCCAAGGCACGGACGTTCGCGGGCATTTTCTGCAACTGAATGCGGACTATTTTTTACCCGTGGACGGACAAGGCATTCCTAACGCGCCACTCAAAGCGGTGCAAGGCTCAAGTTTTGATTTCCGCCAAGAAAAAACGCTCGCGCAAGATTTCTTACAACAAGAACAGCAGCTCACCAAAGGCTATGATCACGCCTTTTTACTCAATGGCACACAACCTTGCGCTGTGCTGACTTCCAGCAATCGTCAACTTTCCCTTGCCCTTTCCACCTCACAACCAGCGTTGCAAATTTATACGGGGAATTATCTGGCTGGCACGCCAAATCGCCTAGGCTATGCTTACCAAGATTATCAAGGCATCGCCCTTGAACCAGAATGTCTGCCAGATACCCCAAATCACCCAGAATGGCAAAAATACGGCGGAATTAGCAAAAAATATCAACCTTACCAACAATGGATAGAGTATCAGTTCCACAGCAATATTATGCCGAGATAACAGAAACCCAGATGTGCAAATAAAAGTTAAAATATTGCTGTACTTCTTAATTTTTATTCCTATAATACCCGCTCTTTGAATAATTTATCTCTCATTTTTAACCTTAGGAGCTTTTTATGAGTTTTATGAAAGAATTCCGCGAATTTGCAATGCGTGGAAATGTTGTTGATATGGCTGTCGGTGTGGTTATCGGTGGCGCATTTGGCAAAATTGTTAGTTCATTAGTTGCTGATGTGATTATGCCTGTATTAGGTTTATTCACCGGTGGCGTAGACTTCAAAGATTTACACATCGTATTGAAGCAAGCGGTAGGTGAAACACCAGCTGTAACCTTAAACTATGGTCTATTTGTACAAAATATTGTTGATTTCGTGATCATTGCCTTTGCAATCTTCTTAGTAATCAAAGGAATCAACAAAATGAAAAAACCTGTTGAAGAAGCACCAGCTGCCCCAGCAGAGCCTTCAAATGAAGAAAAATTATTAACTGAAATTCGTGATTTATTGAAAAAATAATCCACACTTTCTATTATAATCTCCCTTATTATAGGGAGATTTTTTTATCTCCGTCATTCACCGATTCTTAATAAAAGGAGAACACAATGAAAGCCATTCCTGATAACGCCGAATTACAGCAAGAAACCAAAAGTATCATTCAACAATTACTTGATGATGGTAGCGATCCTAATGCACTTTATATTATTGAACATCATATTAGCCACTATGATTTTGAAAAATTAGAAAAAATCGCGGTTGATGTATTTAAAGCGGGCTACGAAGTCTCTGATGCAGAAGAATTTCAAGACGAGAATGGTAAACTTTTGTTTTCCTTTGACGCCATTAGTGAAATTGAATTAAACGAAAAACAGATTTTCGCACAGCAACAAGAACTCATACCATTAATCAGCAAATTCAATGGCATTTATGACGGCTGGGGAACTTACTTTGAAGATCCTAATGCCACAGATGACGAATATGGTGAAGACGGTGAGTTTTTTGACGATTTTGATGATGAAGACGAACATACCCCAAGCCACCATTAATCATATCGTTTAATCTTAAAAATAAAGTAAAAAAATCCCCGCACTTGGTTATAAAGTGCGGGAATTTTTTTAGATATTTTCGAACTTATCTCACCTTTTTCCGAATTTCCCACTGATTATTGATATTCAATAAATAAAGGCTTTTGTCTTTTGCCGCATAGCCACCTTTTACCGCATCTAAAATTAAATTTTGCGGTAACTTCGCTGAGAAAACTTCTGCTTTACCTTGTTCTTCAGCAAGAATGACATATACCGCAAGGGTTGGGCTTTCAGGATCAGTTAGACGAATATCGGCAATGGAAAAAGGTTGCACGCATTGCTGCTTGAGTTCTGACCAAGTGTAGCCTGCTGAAGGAATGCAGCCTTTTTCATCGCGGTCTGCGCCTACTAAAGGCATTGACGAAGGGGAAGTACAGCCCATTATCAGGGCTGTACTGAGCAAGGATAACGTGATAGTTTTTTTCATCTTAGCGTCTTGGTAAATAGTTTACAGGATCAACGGATTTACCTTTGTAACGAATTTCAAAGTGAAGTTTTACGCTATTTGTGCCAGAGCTTCCCATTTTGGCAATTTGCTGACCTGCGCGTACTTCTTGCTGATCTTTCACTAAAATGCTTTCGTTATGCGCATAGGCACTGAGGAAATCATCATTATGTTTGATGATGATAAGATTCCCATAACCGCGCAACGCATTTCCTGCGTAAACGACACGGCCTGCTGCGGCGGCATTAACTGCTTGACCACGCGAACCGCTAATGTCGATCCCTTTGTTGCCACCATCTGAAGTGGAGAACCCTTGCACGATTTTACCGCTAGTTGGCCATTGCCACGCCACATTTGATACGGCTGGAGCTTGAGTTTGCACTGGTTTTGCTACAACTGGTGCAGTTGGGGTTACCGTTACAGGCGCTTGCGCAGCGGCTTGTGCTGGTGTGCCAGTATTTGATTTGACTGGGCCAATAATTGAGCCGTCAGAGCCATATTGTGTGCCGTTAGGGCCTGGTGTATAGGTTACCGCTGGCTCAACAGGCTTAGCTGGTTTTTCCGCAGGTTTTGCTGTGCTAGCGGTATTCACTGGCGCTGGTGCGGTTTCGTTAGACGCTTTCAAAGTTTGTCCTACGCTTAAGGTATAAGGCTCAGACATATTATTCATTGCCGCAAGCTCTTTGACATCAATGCCGCAAATATAAGCGATTAAGAACATCGTATCGCCTTTGCGTACTTTATAGGTGTTCCCTTTATAAAAGCCTTTGTCGATTTTGCTGTAATCTGGCGCATTGGTTTCAGGGTTACGTGGAATCTCAAAATTTTGCGAAACCTGTTGTGCTTTGGCAGCTGTGTTAGCTGCAGTTTTTTTAGTTTGTTGAACCACTTGGTTTGCTTGTTGTTGCACTTGATTTGTTTGTCGCTGCACTTGGGCCACCTGCGGAGCTTGCACTTGTGGCGTTTGTACTTGCGGTGCTTGATAAGCAGGTTGCGCCGTTGGTGCAGTCATTGTGGCAGGCATACTTTGTTGTTGAATTTGTGGTTCCCAAGTATTGCCTGCGTTGCTATCTACGGGCTGCATTGTGCCTGGTGGTAATGCGCCATCAGCACTTTCTACAGGCGCTGGTGCGCTCGATGAACAAGCGGATAGCACTGCCACGCTAATAGGTAAAAGTAAAAATGATTTTTTCATTGGAGTTCCTCTATTAATTCATTGATTCTGGCATAGGTTGTTTTTCAATAATCGGTTGCCATTGGGCATCTTCCGTTGCGCCAGTGCTAAGCACAGGCTGCATCATTCCCGGTGGAAGGGCATTTTCATCTTGCTGTTGTGGTTCTGATGAACAAGCTCCTAACAGAGAAAAGCAAGCAAATAAGATTAAAAATTTCTGCATTTTTGACCGCACTTTTATTTGAAAATGAAATAAATGATCACAGCAAGAAGCACCACAGCCCAGCCAATCCATTCAATAGATTGGCGTAATTTATGGGCAAATTTCTGCCCGCCCCAAGCGGATAATTTCGCCACCAAGATAAACCTTGCCAGCCGTGAAACGAGGGAAATGAGCAAAAAAGGCACAAATGCCATATGCATTACACCCGCACAGATAGTAAAAAGTTTATAGGGCAACGGCGTAAAGCCCGCAAGAAACATCACCATAACGCCCCAACGTTGAAACCAACTGAGCAGGGTGTCAAATTGTGCTTGATAACCAAGGCTAACGAGATAATGCTGAATACTATCAAAGGCATAATAGCCCAGTGCGTAGCCCACAATCCCGCCAATTGCGGAAGCGACGCCAGCATAAACGCCAAAACGCACAGCACCTTTGGGCTGAGAAATCGCCATTGGGATCAGCATTACATCGGTCGGAACAGGGAAAAAAATGGATTCAATAAAGCTAGTAAAAATCAACCAACCCGTTGCATAGCGGTGGGTTGACCACTGCATCACCTTATCGTACATCGCACCAAATATTTTCAATGGCATACCCTCAATTATTTGCAAAGCGAAATATTATTCACTTTTTAACCAATCTTGTAAAGATTGAAGTGAATGATACGCCGTCATATCCGCTTGAATTGGCGTGATCGAAACATAACCATTTTTCACTGCGTGAAAATCCGTGCCTTCTTGCTCATTTTCCGCCAAGCCAGCTGGGCCAATCCAATAAATGGTGTCGCCACGGGGATCTTGTTGTTTAATCACTTCCGCAGCCGCAGCGCGATAGCCTAAATAGCAAACTTTAATGCCTTTAATTTCTTCATAAGGTAAATCTGGCACGTTAATATTAATGATTTCGCGGCTTTTCAGTAACTGATTATGCAATTTCGGCACAAGTTCACACACAATGCGTGCAGCGGTTTCATAATGCTGACGCCCATCAAGGGATACCGCAATGGCAGGCAAGCCAAGATGACGACCTTCAAACGCCGCAGCAACCGTGCCAGAATACAGCACATCATCACCTAAATTCACCCCTGCGTTAATGCCAGACACCACCAAATCCACTTGCCCAGACAGAAAACCATTCAAGGCTAAATGCACGCAATCGGCAGGCGTGCCATTAATGCAATAATCGCCATTATCCAATTTCATTGGGCGTAAAGGCTCAACCAAGGTGAGCGAGCTTGAGGCAGCACTGCGATTACGATCAGGCGCAACCACGGTAACTTGGGCAATTTTACGCAATTCTTTGGCAAGCGCTTTAATGCCTTCGGCGTGAATGCCGTCATCATTTGAAAGTAAAATATTCATTGCATTTCCTATTCCATAATCTGTACTAATTCGCGAACGAGCGCCGTGGCATAACTGCCAGCAGGCAGATAAAATGCCAGTTTTAGCCCTTCGGGTAAAAATTCCCAATGCAAATGCTGTGCTTGCATTAAGAGCGGGCGGCGGCTTGGTTTCATTCGTTCTTTTTGCATTAAATTTAAAATATCTTGATGTTGCTGCACAATCGCCATTTCACGCGGATTAGTAGGCTGAATGCTTTCCCCAACTAAAGGCGCGGTGAGCAAAATATCTTGATTTTCTAACCGCTCTTTTAAGGCATTTAAATCTTCATTTTCATCAATTTGAAACCAACTGTGCGAACCGTTGAGCTGCACAATGTCGCCCAGTAAAATTTGCTGTGTAAGCTGTGCTTGAATGCGATCGGACACCACCAAATTAAATATTTCACTGCGTGCGGCGGAAAGATAAAAACTGCGTTTTTTGCGATCTTTCACCTTAATTTCGCCTTGCGCCCAACGCATCGCCTGAGTGAGATTATGCCCATCACGGCCAAAACGTTGCTCAGTAAAATAATTAGGAAAACCGAAATTTTTCAGCTTTTCCAACCGCACTTTGAGATCCTCTGTTTCTTTGGCATCACGCAATAAAATCTCAAAATGATTGCCATCTAGGCTGCCCGTACGAATTTTGCGGTTATGCCGTGTTACGTTGAGAATTTCCACTCCCTCTAGCTGAAACTGGCTGAAATCAGGGGTGGGCTGGCCTGCCATATGTAAGCAGAACCATTGTTCCGTAACCGCCTTGCGATCTTTCAATCCAGCATAACTCATATTACGTGCTGGAACGCCCGCAAACTCCGCTAATTTTTCGCCGACAAACAGCGTGTTGGCATCGGTTTTTCGCACATAAAGGGCAACAAACTCCCCTTCGCCCGCCATTTCATAGCCTAATTCTTCTTTGACAATAAAATCCGCACATTCGGCTTTTAAACGTGCTTGCTGTGAGGGTTGGGATTGTAAAAAGGCTAATTCTTGCATTGTTTTTTCTTGCATTTTAAGCCTTCACCAAAAGTGCTACCGCTTCACAAGCGATCCCTTCGCCGCGCCCAGTAAAACCGAGCTTTTCGCTCGTGGTGGCTTTCACGTTCACCTGTTCCACATCGCAATCTAACACCTGTGCAATGGCAGCGCGCATATTATCAATATGCGGACGCATTTTTGGCGCTTGCGCAATAATGGTTACGTCCACATTGCCGATTTTGTAGCCCTTGCCTTGTACTTGACGATAAGCCTCTTGCAGCAAACCTTTGCTGTCTGCCCCTTTATATTGTGGATCGGTGTCTGGAAATAATTTACCAATATCCCCCAGCGCCACCGCACCTAACAAGGCATCAGTTAGAGCGTGCAACGCCACATCGCCATCACTGTGCGCTAGCAAACCTTTCTCATAAGGCACTGCTACCCCACCAATCACAATTGGCCCTTCACCGCCAAAGGCGTGTACATCAAACCCATGCCCAATTCGTATCATATTCTTTCCTAATTGCTGATCAAAAATAGTGCAAGATTATAGCATCACAAGCCCTATTCAAAAATGGATAATTTAAGTGTGGTGGGATTTTTGTGAGTTTTTAACCGCACTTTTATTTGCTTGTGATATTTACTTCTTAGAAAAATCCGTTACTGTATAACGCTAACCTTGCTGTATGGAGAAATCAATGAAACACCTCACCCTTATTCCCGGTTTATTATTAACTGTTTTAATTAGTGTGCTGGCGAGCTGGGTTGCGCAAACTCAGTTGGCGGTGCAGTGGCATATTAGCGCCTTGACCTTAGCTATTGTATTGGGGATTTTGGGCGGTAATACCTTTTATCCTTATATTGAGCCGCAAATGAAAACGGGCGTGTTGTTTGCCAAAGGCTTTTTGTTGCGTTGCGGGATTGTGTTATTTGGTTTTCGTTTAACCTTTCAGGATATTAGTCAAGTGGGATTCAGTGCGTTATTTGCCGATGCTAGCGTGCTGATTTTGACCTTTTTGCTTACTTGTTGGGTAGGGATTAAGTGGCTGAAAATCGATCGTCAGATCGTCCAACTCACGGCGGCAGGCTGTAGTATTTGTGGGGCGGCGGCGATTATGGCGACAGAACCGATCGTAAAAGCGCCATCTTATAAAGTTTCTGTGGCAGTGGCATTGATCGTGATTTTCGGCACGCTGAGTATGTTTCTTTACCCTGTGTTGTATCCTTATTTGCAAGCCTATTTACCTGATCAGGCGTTTGGTATTTATATTGGATCAACAATTCACGAAGTAGCGCAAGTGTATGCCGCAGGCGCGAATATAGGCTCTCAAGTGGCGGATACTGCGGTGATTTCTAAAATGTTGCGAGTGATGATGCTCGCGCCACTTTTGCTCGCGTTGTCCTATTTTTTACGCAAAGAAAGCGGAGAGCAACAAGGCAAAATTGTGATTCCTTATTTTGCGTTATTATTTATTGGCGTAGCAATTTTTAATTCTTTCAATGTATTACCGCAAGCCGTAGTGAGTTTTTTGGTTCAGCTTGATAGCGTTTTATTAATGATGGTAATGGCAGCATTGGGGCTAACCACTCATATGAAATCCCTCAAGCAAGCAGGCACAAAACCGCTTTTATTGGGGGCGATAATTTGGCTATGGTTAATAGTGGGAGGCTTAGGGATTAATTTGTTGTTAGCATAAATTTGATTGGCTTTGCATAGAAAAAGGCGTTAAAAAACGCCTTTTTTTCACCGCACTTTTTGTGTGATCTTACCTTATTATTCTGCCTTTAAACGATGCAAAAAGGCTTTGGTGCGTTCGTGTTGTGGGTTGGCGAACAATTCTTGCGGTGAGCCTTGTTCCACAATCACCCCACCGTCCATTACCACCACCACATCTGCCACATCTAGTGCAAATTTGATTTCGTGGGTAACTACCACCATTGTCCAGCCTTCATTGGCGAGTTCCTTCATCGTGTTTAATACATCTTGCACTAATTCAGGATCAAGTGCCGAAGTTGGCTCATCAAATAGCATTAGTTCAGGCTGAATGGCAAGGACGCGAGCAATGCCGACACGCTGTTGCTGGCCGCCTGAAAGTTGGTAAGGGTAAAGATCTTTCTTATCTGACAAGCCCACTTTCGCAAGCAACGCTTCCGCTTCTTGACGCACAATTTTCGCATCGCGCTTTTGCACTTGCACAGGACCTTCCATAATATTTTCCAACGCGGTTTTGTGCGGAAATAGGTTGTATTGTTGGAACACCATTCCTGATTTACGGCGTAATGGCAGGATTTTTTTCTGAATATCAGGGCTGGCAAAATCCACATAAAGCGGATTTTTTTCAGCAAAATCAATCGTGCCTTTTTCGGGTAATTCTAAGGCATTCAAACAACGTAAAAACGTGGTTTTTCCCGAACCAGAAGGCCCCAGAATCACCACCACTTCGCCTTTATGAATATCCAGATCAACCCCTTTTAAAACCGGATTATCAGCAAAGGTTTTATGAATATTGCGTACTTTGATCATTGCCTTCCCCTATCGTGCCACATAGCGATCTAAACGTTTTTCTACCCGCGCTTGAATGATAAACAGCACGAAACAGAAACACCAATACACCAAACCTGCTTCAATATACACAGGTAAGAAATCGTAAGATGAATTAGCGATTTGTTGCGCCACGCGGAACATTTCGGTTACGGTTACCACAGAAGCCAAAGAGGTATCTTTAAACAAGCCGATAAAGCTATTGCTCAGCGGTGGAACGGCAACACGGAAAGCTTGCGGAGCAATAATGCGGCGAAAGGTTTGCATATAGGTCATACCAATGGTGTAACCTGCTTCCCATTGTCCTTTCGGCACAGATTGAATGGCCGCACGCACGGTTTCAGAACCGTAAGCCCCCACATTCAGGGAGAAGCCAATAATCGCCGCAGGAATAGGATCGATAAACACGCCCAGCGCAGGCAAGCCGTAAAACACCACGGAAATTTGCACTAGCATTGGCGTACCGCGAATAATCGAAATATAGACTTTCGCAATCGCCAACAAAATACGGTGCAACCAGCCATTGACTGGGGTAACGCGTAATAACGCCACGCCCACCGCGATAATCATTCCCAAAAAGAAAGAAACAACAGCAAGCGGTATTGAAACCAATACCGCTGCTTTAACCATTGGGAGAAACCCGTTTATCACCAGCTCAGCGCGAGCATCGGTCATAAAGGGTAAGGAAGCTAAGAAATTATTTAACACTGATATCCTTTCCAAAGAATTGTTCACCCAGTTTTTTCAGGGTGCCGTCATTATGTAATTCCACGATTGCCGCGTTAATTTTGGCTAACGCCTCTTCGTTATTTTTATTCACAATTAAGCCTGCGCCCACTTTTTCCTCAGATTCCCAGAACGGTTTTAAACCTGAATTTGGATTTTTCTTTAAATAATCCAGCAGCGCTAAAGAATCGTTAAAGGTTACGTCTGCACGTTTTTGTTGAATTAACAATAAACCTTGTGCCATTCCGTCAATTGGCACAATTTGTGCACCGTAATTTACCGCTAATTCACCATAGTTAGAACTCAAGGTCTGTGCGGCTTTCAAGCCTTTCACATCTTCCACTTTGTGAAGACGATCTTCATCTTGGCGCGCAAGCAACATTGCGCCCGACCAGCTATAAGGCTCAGATTTATCAAAAGTGGCTTGGCGTTCAGGGGTGGTCAATGCCACTTGGTTTGCTACTAAATCGAAACGACCGCCTTTTAAGCCAGCAAGCATTGCGTCCCATTGGGTTTCTTTAAATTCTACGGTTACGCCCAATTTTTCTGCCACAGCGCGGGTAACTTCCACATCATATCCAGTTAATTTTCCGCTTGCATCGTGGTAAGTGAACGGCGCATAAGTGCCTTCTGTTCCTACCGTGATCGTCCCTTTATTGTTAATACGTTCAATCAAACTTTCCGCTGCAACGGCTTGGCTTGCGGTGGCAAAAGCAAAAATAGATGCGGCTAAAAGCGTTAATTTTTTAGACATAAAGTTCTCCTTAGTGAAACTAAATGAAATTATTCAAAATTCAATGCAAGGCATTGTAAAAGAAATGCCCTAATTTACAAATAACTTAAAAGCATAAGTTATGAAAAACCTTAATATATCAAGCCTCAATATACCTAAAAGCAAGTATTTTTATTGTCTATTCGGCTCAAATTAGGCAGGTTTTTTCTCTAATTATGCGATCAGGTTATAAGGTAATGGCATTAAATTTAATTTCGTGTTTTCACCAACAAGACGAAATGCCGTATCTGCGTCAAACTGATTATTCATCACCACCTGCAACCATAAAACGCCGTTAAAATGCACCGCACTTAAAATAGTGCCTGTTTTACGCCAGCCGTTTTCTAACTGCATTTCAATTTCTGAGCCGAGCTGAATTTGTGCGGCGGTTTGTTCGTTCGTTTCGAGATTGAAGGTAAACATCGCTCGTTTGTTAATACCACGATATTTCGCACGTGCCACGGTTTCTTGCCCGATATAACAGCCTTTTTGGAAGGAAATGGCTTGTTCGATACATTGTAAATTCAAGGCTTGGGGGATAAATTCATTTTGGCTTTCGGGCGATAAAATCGGGTAGCCCGCTTGAATTTCGGCAAGATCCCATTGTTCCACTGTGCCAGTGAAAACGAGATCCTGTGCGGTTTGGTTGAGCAGAATCACGCCATTTAGCGGGGCGGGAAGCGTAACAGAAAAATCCGCTGAAATCGCACCGCACTTTTGCTTATCTAAAACACCGATAATTTGCCAATCTTGCTCTGTGAACACCACTTTAGAAAAAACGGCGTATTTTTTCAGATTATCCAACGCTGAGGGCAATAGAGCGTGGCGAATGAGCAGATAAAACTGCTCCGCATTGGCACGAATAAGGCGGAAAACGCTGTTCATTTTGCCTTTAGGGTCGCAATGGGCGGTGAGGGTGGATTGCCCATCTGCCAGCCCGTTCACATCGCAAGTGAGCTGACCTTGCAAGAATTTTTCCGCGTCCGCCCCTTGCACGGAAATCACGCGGTATTGGTGTAAATTAATCATCATTGTTATTCCAAATTCTGAATTTGTTCACGCATTTGTTCGATAAGCACTTTAAGCTCCACCGCCGCATTGGTTACTTCAGCGTTGATGGATTTTGAGGCGAGCGTATTACTTTCGCGGTTGAGTTCTTGCATCATAAAATCAAGTTTACGCCCTACCGCGCCGCCTTTTTGCAAAATGCGTTGGGTTTCTTTAACGTGCAGCTGTAAACGATCTAATTCTTCCGCCACATCAATACGTTGCGCTAATAGCACCATTTCTTGTTCTAGGCGCTGTGGATCGGCTTGTAATTGCAATTCGTCAAAACGTTGCTGTAAACGCTCCCGTTGCCATTGCAAAATCTCTGGCATTTTTGACCGCACTTTATCACTTTCACTGGCGATGGCCGTTAAACGCTGTTGGATCAAGTCGTTTAATTTTTCCCCTTCACGCCCGCGCATTGCGATAAATTCATCGAGCGCCGCTTCAAAGCCAGCTAACAATTCTTGGCTAATGCGATCTAAATCCTGCTCTGGGGTTTCCACCACGCCGGGGTAGCGCAGAACATCGGTGAGATTGATTTCCCCTTCGCCAGCTTGTTGCTTGATCCATTGTAAGGATTGGATCACCTGTTGCGCTAAGGCTTGGTTTAAATTAAGGCTGGCTGTGGCTTGCTGTTTGCCTTCAAAACGCAGGTTACATTCCACCTTACCGCGAGTTAAACGCTGGCGTAATTTTTCTCGCAAGGTGTTTTCCAAACCGCGAAATGGCTCTGGCAAGCGGAAAACGGTTTCCAAATAACGTTGATTAACGGAACGAATCTCCCAAACCGCATTGCCCCAATCTTGTTTGATTTCATAACGGGCAAAGGCCGTCATACTATAAATCATAATAAATCCTTAATTTACGCTAAAAATTGCCGCCTATTCTACCGTTAAATTTCTCATCTGTCAGTTTGCGTGTTAGAATGAGCGCCATTTTATGAATGAGTAAGGAATTTCCAATGCGTCCGAATGATCGCCCATTAAATCAACCCCGCCCAATTAAAATCACCCGCCATTTCACCAAATATGCCGAAGGTTCGGTGTTGGTGGAATTTGGCGAAACCAAAGTGCTTTGCACCGCTAGTGTTGATGAAAGTGTGCCACGTTTCTTAAAAGGGCAAAACCAAGGTTGGGTTACGGCAGAATATGGTATGTTGCCACGCTCCACCCATAGCCGTATGCAACGTGAAGCGGCAAAAGGCAAACAAGGCGGACGCACGATGGAAATTCAGCGTTTAATCGCCCGCTCTTTGCGTGCAATGGTGGATCTGAATGCTCTTGGTGAGCGTTCAATCACGCTGGATTGTGATGTAATCCAAGCCGATGGCGGCACGCGGACGGCTTCTATTACTGGAGCTTGCGTGGCGTTAGTGGACGCGATCAACGGCTTAATGGAAAAAGGTGTGCTAAAAACGAACCCAATTAAAGGGCTGGTGGCGGCTATTTCTGTTGGCATTGTAGAGGGCGAAGCGGTATGCGATTTGGAATATGTGGAAGATAGCAACGCCGAAACCGATATGAACGTGGTGATGACCGATGATGGCCGAATGATTGAAGTGCAAGGCACAGCAGAGGGTGAGCCATTCTCCCACGAAGAGTTATTAACCCTGTTAGATCTTGCAAAACAAGGCTGTGAAGTGATTTTCAACGCGCAGCGTGAAGCCTTAGGGCAAGCATAATTGGGGGCGTAAATGCAAGGCTACAAAATCGACTTTATCAAATTCGCGCTCAGCCGTAATGTGCTGAAATTTGGCGAATTTACCTTGAAATCTGGGCGCATTAGCCCTTATTTCTTTAATGCAGGTTTGTTTAATACAGGCGCGGATTTAGCACGTTTAGGCGAATTTTATGCCGCTGCCATTCAAGCAAGCGGCTTAGATTATGACGTGATTTTTGGCCCTGCTTACAAAGGCATTCCCATTGGCACCACGGTGTCGGTAGCGCTGTTTAAGCAATATGGCATTGACAAACCAGTGTGTTTTAACCGTAAAGAAGCCAAAGATCACGGCGAAGGCGGCAATTTAATTGGCAGCCCATTGCAAGGCAAGGTGCTATTGGTGGACGATGTGATCACCGCTGGCACGGCAATTCGCGAAGCAATGGATTTAATCGCACAAAATCAAGCGACATTAAGTGCAGTAGTGATTGCATTAAATCGTAAAGAACGTGGCAAAGGTACGCTTTCTGCCATTCAAGAAGTGGAACGCGATTATCAATGCAACGTGCTTTCGATTATTGATTTTGACGATTTAATGCAATTTATTGAACAAGAGGCGGATTATCAACAATATCTGCCTGCGATGCGTGCTTATCGTGAGCAGTATGGCATATAAGTACAGCGCATAAAAATCTCGAAAAATGCACCGCACTTTATTTTATGTATAACTCAAGATTTTATGCATAACTCAAGTTGGAGAACAGAATGAGTTTTATTGGAAAGTTATTAGGTTTTTTCATTGGCTACCGTTTTGGCGGCTTTTTTGGTGGGCTAGTTGGTGCTTATTTAGGGCATTTAGCCGACAAAAAATTGTATGAACTAGGCAGCGTCAATTCGAGCTTTTTCAAACGCAAAGAAACCCGCCAATCCTTGTTTATGCAAACCACCTTTGCGGTTCTCGGGCATTTGTCTAAATCGAAAGGGCGCGTAACGCAAGATGACATCGCGCTTGCCAATAATCTAATGAACCAAATGAATTTGGACGATAAAGGGCGTAAATTGGCGCAAGAAGCTTTTAATCGTGGTAAAGATCCGAATTTCCCGCTACGCCAAGTGATCCGCGAATTTTGCCAAGCCTGCGGTCAGCGTAGTGATCTATTAAGAATGTTCCTGCGTGTTCAGCTGCAAGCCGCTTTTGCCGATGATCACCTGCACGAAAACGAAAAAGAAGTGCTACAAGTCGTAGCGGAAGAATTGGGCTTATCCAGTTTCCAATTCCAACAAATTTTAATGGCAGAAATTGCCGCTCGCCAATTCAGTCGCGGTGGATTTTACTATGAATATAACGGCTCACAACAAGGCGATTACCAACAAGGCGGCTATCAAGGTGGTGGTTATCAAACACACAGCGGCCCAACCTTGCAAGATGCTTACAACGTGCTTGGTGTGAGCGAAAATGACGACCGCGCCACAGTAAAACGCGCTTACCGCCGTTTAATGAACGAAAACCACCCCGATAAATTAGTCGCCAAAGGCTTACCTGAAGAAATGCTCGAAATGGCGAAAGAAAAAACCCAACAAATTCAAGCCGCTTACGATTTGATTTGTAAAGCGAAAGGGTGGAAGTAAACCTTTCTTCATTGCTGAATTTTTTACCGTTTCTCTGAAATAACAAAGTGCGGTGAAAAATTCAGCTTTTTTATTTTTATCAAAAGAGTAATAGTAAATAAAATGCGTGTTTTCCTTGCGCCAATGCAGGGCGTGCTTGATCCCCTTGTACGGCAGCTTTTGACTGAAATTAACGATTATGATCTGTGCGTATCGGAGTTTGTGCGTGTGGTGGATCAGCGTTTGCCAGTCAAAACCTTTTACCGTTTATGTCCAGAACTGCAGCGCGGTGGGCGAACGCCCGCGGGAACGCCTGTGCGTGTACAACTTTTAGGCCAACACCCACAGTGGCTGGCGGAAAATGCGATGTTGGCGGTGGAATTGGGATCGCACGGCATTGATTTTAACTGCGGTTGCCCGTCTAAAACCGTGAATGGTAGTCACGGTGGCGCGGCATTATTAAAGCAGCCCGAATTGATTTACCAAGCTACTAAAGCCTTACGCGAAGCCCTACCGAAAGAGCAAGTAGTGAGCGTGAAAGTGCGTTTGGGCTGGGATAGCGATAATCACTCCTTTGAAATTGCTGATGCGGTGCAACAAGGCGGCGGTACGGAAATCACCATTCACGGACGCACCAAAACTGATGGCTATCGTGCAGAAAAGATCAATTGGCATAAAATTGGTGAAATTCGTCAGCGTTTAACCATTCCTGTCATCGCAAATGGTGAAATTTGGCATTGGCAAGATGCGCAAGACTGCCTTGCCATAACAGGCTGCCAAGATGTAATGATTGGACGCGGCGCATTGACCATTCCAAACTTAAGCCTTGTGGTGAAGTTTAATCAGGAAAAATTAGATTGGGCGCAAGGGGTAATGCCTTTGTTGCATCGTTATGCGCATATTGAAAACTTGCAAGATACGGGCTTTTACCACATTGCCCGTACCAAACAATGGCTACAATATCTGAAAAAATCTTACCCACAAGCCACCGCACTTTTTGAGCATATTAAAACCTGCCAAAGTGCAGTAGATTTGCGCGAAAGATTAGCCACTTTTGCCATATAGCCTTAGCTTGATTAATCCAAGGCTTTGCCTTTCAATTCTGGAATTAAGAAAATGGTGGCGATCATATCGATCACATAAATCAGCGCAAGGAAGGCAATCGCAGTGGAAAAAGAATAACTTGCCACCACGGCACCGACTACCACAGGGCCGAAACCACCGACCGCGCGCCCGATATTAAATAGCACATTTTGTGCGGTTGCCCGAGCTTGAGTTGGGTAGGCTTCCGCCATTAATGCACCGTAGCCGCCCATCATTCCATTTACGAACATTCCGAGAAAGGCTCCTGCAATCAGCATTGCGTTTGGATCGGTCAGTTGTGAGTAGGTAATCACACTGATTACGGCGCCAAGTTGGAAAAGCAGAAAACTTGGTTTGCGCCCGATTTTGTCCGCAAGGCGCCCAAAAATCCAGATGCCGCTCATCATTCCGCATACGGTTACCGCCGTCCAAACGCCAGATTTAGTTAAGCTAAAGCCAAGCTGTTTAGACAAGAAATTAGGTAGCCAGATCATTATGCCGTAATAGCCAAAATTCTGTACGGAAGTCAGAACCACCACTCCTAGACTAACTTTGGCGGTTTGTTTATCTTTCACTAATAATTGGAAAGATTGGCGGAATGCCTGCCATTTTGATTGTGTCGTAGCGGAAAGTGCGGTCTGTTTTTCGGTAAAAACGTCTGGTTCGTGTAATTTCGCTCGTAAATACCACGCCACGAAAGCTGGGAAAATGCCCACAATAAACATTCCGCGCCAGCCGATGATTGGCAATAATAATGGTGTAAGTAACACTGCACCTAGCACGCCCACTTGCCAGCCTAATGCTACATAAGAAGCAGCTTTTGCACGATGGCGAGCTGGCCAAGCTTCCGCCGCTAATGCCATTCCAATACCAAATTCACCGCCTAAACCAATGCCTGCAATGGTGCGATAAATTAATAAATCCCAATAACCTTGCGCGAGCGCACATAAGCCGGTAAATACGGCAAATAGCACGATTGTCCAAGTTAATACTCGTACACGGCCATAACGATCGCTTAATGCACCGAAAATAATGCCACCCGCCACTGCGCCGATTAATGTCCAAGTAACCAAAGAGCCCGCTTGTGCGCTTGATAGGGCTAAATCCGCAGAAATTGCGCTGAGCATAAAGCCGAGAATGAGTAAGTCGAAACCGTCCATTGCATAGCCCACGGCAGAGCCGATCAAGGCTTTCCAGCCATAATCATTTACTTTGTTGTTCATAGATGTCCTTTTGCTACTCACGGGTAGCCTTTAAAGTGTTAAGAAAGGAAGTTTGCTAAAAGTGGCCTAAAAAACGCGCCCCAAAAGCGCACATAGTGTAGTTAATTTGGCAGTCGTAAGCAAATAAAAAAACAGCCTTGCAAATTATTACAAGGCTGTTTGAAAGATTATTCCACCGTTACCGCTTTCGCAAGGTTACGCGGTTGATCCACGTCTGTTCCTTTGATTAAGGCGATATGGTAAGAAAGCAGTTGTAACGGCACGGTGTAGAAAATTGGTGCGGTTACTTCGTCCACTTTCGGTAACACGATGGTTTTGAAACCTTCGCCATCGCTAAAACCGGCATCGTGATCAGCAAAGATATAAAGCTGACCGCCACGGGCGCGCACTTCTTCAATGTTTGACTTCACTTTTTCAAGTAAATCATTTTCTGGTGCAACCACAATCACCGGCATATCGCTATCAATTAAAGCCAGTGGGCCGTGTTTTAATTCTCCAGCTGCATAGGCTTCTGCGTGAATGTAGGAAATTTCTTTCAATTTCAATGCAGATTCCATTGCGATTGGGTAAAACTCGCCACGTCCTAAGAATAAAGTGTGGTGTTTATCAGCAAAATCTTCCGATAATTTTTCAATTTGTTTATCGTAAACTAATGCACTTTCAATTTGCGCTGGCAAACGTTGTAAAGCCTGTACAATATGATGTTCTTGCTCTTCGCTCACCGTGCCTTTTAAGCGTCCGATTGCCGCATTTAATAACAATAAACAGGTTAATTGGGTGGTAAAGGCTTTGGTTGATGCCACGCCAATTTCCACGCCAGCACGGGTCATAAAGGCGAAATCTGACTCACGCACTAAAGAAGAACTTGCCACATTACAGATTGTCATCGCCGTCATATAGCCTGATTCTTTAGCTAAGCGTAATGCCGCCAAGGTATCTGCGGTTTCACCCGATTGAGAAAGGGTGATAAGCAGGCTATTTGGGCGAGTAACAAATTTGCGATAGCGAAATTCTGACGCAATTTCCACATCACAGCTTACGCCAGCAATGGATTCAAACCAATAGCGTGCCACCATTCCCGCGTTGTATGAGGTTCCGCACGCCACAATTTGAATATGCTCCACTTTTTGCAAGATTTCTGCCGCATTAGGACCAATGGCATCAATATTGACTTTACCATTAACGATACGCCCATCTAGGGTATTCATAATCGCAACGGGCTGTTCAAAAATTTCTTTTTGCATATAGTGGCGATATTGCCCTTTGTCTGCGGCGTCCGCTTCAAAATGCCCTTCGTGCATTTCACGCTCAACGGCATTGCCTTGTGCATCAAAAATTTGTACATCACGGCGAGAAATTTCCGCCACATCGCCTTCTTCTAAATAAATGAAACGGCGCGTTACGCTGAGCAATGCTAGCGGGTCAGAAGCCAAGAAATTTTCCCCCACACCTAAACCGATAACCAATGGGCTGCCAGAACGTGCTACGATTAAATGCTCAGGTTCATCTTGGTGCATTACCACCGTACCGTAAGCGCCACGCAATTGTGCCACGGTTTTTTGCACCGCTTCTAATAATGAGCTAGCGCTGCGGTATTCCCATTCCACTAAGTGAGCGATCACCTCGGTGTCGGTTTGCGAAAGAAATTCATAACCACGTTTTTGTAATTCTTCACGCAATTCTTCATAGTTTTCGATAATTCCATTGTGTACCACCGCAATTTTGCCAGAACGATGTGGGTGAGCGTTGGCTTCTGAAGGTTCACCGTGCGTTGCCCAACGAGTGTGTGCAATCCCTGTGCCACCTAAAATTGGGTGTGCTTCAAGGGCTTCATCTAAGGCTTTTACTTTACCTACACGGCGTACGATTTGCATATTATGATTTGCATCTAGCACCGCAATACCCGCTGAATCATAACCACGGTATTCCAAACGATGTAAGCCATCGACTAAAATTTCTGCTACATCACGTTGTGCTACTGCACCCACAATTCCACACATAAAATGTCCTCTCTGGTTAGAAAATAAAAAAGTTGAAAAATTTACACCGCACTTGCGCAGATAACTTCCACGCCTTGTGCTTCAATTTGTTGTTTAATTTCTGCGGCGAGCAAATCGTCCGTGACTAGCACATCAATTTGCTGCCAAGTTAATTCGATATTTGGCATTTTTCTGCCGATTTTTTGTGATTCCACCATCACGATAACTTCACGGGAAACTTCCGCCATCACACGGCTTAAATCCACTAATTCATTAAAGGTGGTCGTGCCACGCTCTAAATCAATGCCGTCTGCACCAATAAAGAGCTGATCAAAATTGTATGAACGCAACACTTGCGCTGCCACTTGCCCTTGGAAAGATTCGGAACGGGTGTCCCAAGTTCCCCCTGTCATCAATAGCGTTGGCTCATTTTCTAAAGCACGTAATTGAGTAGCAACGGAAAGGGAGTTCGTCATCACCACCAAGCCTTGCTTTTTATTGAGCTGATTGATCAACGCGGCTGTTGTGCTACCGCTATCAATAATAATGCGATTATGATCCGCAATACGTTCCGCCGCTTTTTTCGCAATAGCCAACTTTCGTTTTGAAAGATGTTCATCTTGGCTTTCATCAAGCAATTCTTGCGGCATTAAAATCGCCCCACCATAACGGCGTACCAACACACCATTGGCTTCAAGTGCGGTCAAATCTTTGCGAATTGTTACCTCTGAAGTTTCAAATAACTGTACAAGCTGTTCCACGCTCACTTCGCCTTGGCTTTGTAATAATTGCACAATGCGATGACGGCGTTGTTGCGTATTTCTGGGCTGAATGTTTCGTTTCATAAAAATTTTTAAGTTCAAGTTTCGGTTCGGAATTTTATAGATCAAAAAGCGAAATGTAAAGCCTAATAATGACGGGCTAAAAATGTGACTGAAAAGTGTAGTTAAAAATAACGGCGTTTTAGCAACGTAAGGGTAATTTGTACCACCCAGCCAATAGAAAAAGCAAACAATAACGTGCCTATACCCACTGTTCCCCCAAGTAAAAAGCCGAGCGCACAAACAGACACTTCCATAAGGGTTCGCACTGTTCCCACTTTCCAATGAAAGCGGTGGCATAGCCCTACCATCAAGCCATCACGCGGCCCTGCACCTTGATGACAAGTGAGATAAAACGCAGACGCAATGCCAAAGAGCAAAATGCCCACAATGGCATAAACAAAGCGAATAAATAAGGTGGTTGGTGCAGGAATTGACGCCACGGTTAAGCCTAGGGCGAGGGCGATTAACAGCATATTTAGCACAGTTCCTAAGCCCATTTTTAACTTAAGGGGAAACCACATCAGCATCACAATGGCGCTGATGATTAAAGATGCCCAACCCACGCTAAACCCTGCTTGCAGGGCAACGCCTTGCGAAAGCACCGTCCAAGGCGCGGAGCCTAAATTGGAAAGCAAAAGCAGCCCATCACCCAAGCCTAATAGCATCAGTGAGCAAATCAGGACAATGATGGAATGGCGTTCTACGCGCCATAATCCTGTGGCTGTCCAAGGGGTATGGGGTAATACGTTATATTTCTGGTTCATTAATTTATCGTTATTTTTCACCGCACTTTAGCCGTCATAATAAAGGAAATTCACGCAAAGCCCAATAACTTAATCGGTATAAGATATAGCGAAAAGACGTAAAAATTGTGCATTTTTACCGCAAAGCAATCGCTTGCCTTCACATTTTTGTACATTTTTGCAAGCATTTCATTACAAAAAACAGTAGAATTAGCTCGCTTTTTTATATCAATTTTACATTTAAGGAAATTCTAATATGAGTAGCTTAATAAGTGTGCTAGGCATTGTTGTACTTCTTGCTATTGCCGTTCTATTATCTAGCAATCGCCGTGCGATTAGTTTGCGTACTGTGGGCGGTGCGTTATTAATTCAAATCCTGATCGGCGCATTTATTCTTTATGTGCCTGTTGGCCGTGATATTTTGCTGTCCTTATCTAATGGCGTAAGTAAAGTGATTAATTACGGTAACGAAGGGGTTCAATTTGTGTTTGGTGGTTTAGCCACTGATGCCTCTTTCAAGGCCTTTGGTAATGATGGCTTCATTTTCGCCATTCGCGTGTTACCGATCATCGTGTTCTTCTCTGCGCTAATTTCCTTACTTTATTACATTGGTGTAATGCAATGGATCATTAAAATCATTGGTGGTGGCTTACAAAAAGCATTAGGCACGTCTAAAGCGGAATCAATGTCTGCAGCGGCAAACATTTTCGTGGGACAAACAGAAGCGCCATTGGTGGTGAAACCTTATATCAGCAAAATGACTGAATCCGAATTATTTGCTGTAATGTGTGGCGGTTTGGCTTCTATCGCAGGTTCTGTATTGGCAGGTTATGCAGGTTTAGGCGTGCCATTGCCATACTTAATCGCAGCATCATTTATGGCAGCACCTGCGGGCTTGTTGTTTGCTAAATTGATGGTGCCACAAACAGAAAAATTCAACGATGACATTGAAAAAGTAGATTTGGAACAGCCTTCTAATATTTTAGATGCAGCAGCAGCAGGGGCTTCATCTGGTATGCAGTTGGCAATGAATGTGGGCGCAATGTTGATTGCCTTCGTAGCATTAATTGCCTTAGTCAATGGTTTATTAGGTGGTATCGGCAACTGGTTCGGTATGCCTGAACTTTCTCTTGGCTTAATTTTAGGTTGGATTTTCCGCCCATTAGCTTGGGTGATTGGTGTGCCTTGGGACGAAGCTGCGGTTGCAGGTCAAATGATCGGGATTAAATTAGCAGTGAACGAATTTGTTGGCTACTTAGAATTTGCTCCTTACCTTGCTGCGGACGCTGCGGTACAATTAAGCGATAAAACCAAAGCGATTATCACCTTTGCCCTTTGTGGTTTTGCTAACTTCAGCTCAATTGCGATCTTAATCGGCGGATTAGGTGGAATGGCACCAAGCCGCCGTGGTGATATTGCACGTCTTGGTATCAAAGCGGTGATCGCAGGATCATTAGCAAATCTGATGAGTGCAACCATTGCTGGATTATTTATCGGTTTAAGTGGTGCTGCACTATAAAATGTAAGAAAAGTGCGGTAAAATTTCACCGAATTTTTCGATAACACCACGACATTGTTCGTGGTGTTGTCATATTAAGACAAAGAAAACGTTTGCTATTGTAGATTATTGAACACAGGTAATAAATCTTCTTGAAACATAACGTTCAAAAATAAAGCAAACATTCTGTTGTTCTAAAAACAGAGTTCAATAATTAAGGAGCTTAAAATGAAACGCGTATTTATAATGATGTTAGACTCTTTCGGTATCGGTTCAAGTGAAGATGCAGAAAAATTTGGTGATAAAGGGGCGAATACCTTAGGCCACATTGCACAACGTTGTGCGGAAGGGCTAGAAGACAAAAATGGCCGCAAAGGCCCACTTCACCTGCCTAATTTTGAAAAACTCGGCTTAGGCTTAGCGGCAAAAGAATCTTGCGGTGAATTGCCAGCAGGGTTTAATCCAAACCCAGCGTTAATTGGGGGTTACGCTTATGCGAAAGAAATTTCCTCAGGCAAAGACACTCCATCTGGCCACTGGGAAATTGCTGGCGTGCCAGTATTATTCGATTGGGGCTACTTCCCAGAACACGAAAACAGCTTCCCACAAGCACTTTTAGATCGCATTGTTGAACGTGCAGGGCTTGAGGGCTATCTCGGCAACTGCCATTCTTCTGGCACGGTGATCTTAGATCAGCTTGGTGAAGAACATATGAAAACGGGCAAACCGATTTTCTACACCTCGGCAGATTCCGTTTTCCAAATTGCTTGCCACGAAGAAACCTACGGCTTGGAAAAACTTTACGAATTATGCGAAATCGTGCGTGAAGAACTTGCTGATTACAATATCGGACGCGTAATCGCTCGCCCATTTGTGGGCAACAAAGCGGGCGAATTTTCTCGCACAGGTAACCGTAAAGACTACGCCATTGAGCCACCTGCCAAAACCGTATTACAAAAATTAGTGGAAGAAAAACAAGGCGATGTGATTTCTATCGGCAAAATTGCTGATATTTACGCACACACTGGCATCACCGAAAAAGTGAAAGCCACGGGCTTGGAAGAATTATTCGACAAAACCCTTGTGGAAGTGAAAAGAGCGGGGGAAAATTCCATCGTTTTCACTAACTTTGTGAATTTTGATTCCGATTTCGGCCATCGCCGTGATGTAGCAGGTTATGCTGCTGCATTGGAATATTTCGACAGCCGTATCCCTGAATTGCTCGCCTTAATGAATGAAGATGATTTACTGATTTTCACAGCTGATCACGGTTGCGACCCAACGTGGCACGGCACGGATCACACTCGCGAGCATATCCCTGTGCTATTATACGGTTCGCAAGTGCCAAAACAATTTTTAGGCAAACGCGACACTTTCGCTGACGTAGGGCAAACTGTCGCAGATTATTTTGATCTGCCGCCAATGGATTACGGTAAATCAATCCTTAATTTCGACAACCAAGATTAATTCAATATAAGAGGACTTTATTATGACTCCACATATTAACGCACCCGCTGGGGCTTTTGCTGACGTAGTATTAATGCCGGGCGACCCGTTGCGTGCTAAATATATTGCTGAAACCTTTTTAGACGATGCCAAAGAAGTAACCAATGTGCGTAATATGCTTGGCTACACCGGCACATACAAAGGTCGCAAAATCTCCGTAATGGGACACGGAATGGGTATTCCGTCTTGCTCTATTTATGCCAAAGAGCTTATCACCGAATACGGCGTAAAAAAAATTATCCGCGTCGGTTCGTGCGGTGCCGTGCGTCCAGATGTGAAATTGCGTGAAGTGATCATCGGGCTTGGCGCTTGTACGGATTCCAAAGTGAACCGCATTCGCTTTAAAGATAACGATTTTGCTGCTATTGCCGATTTTGATATGACCCAAGCTGCCGTGCAAGCGGCAAAAAACAAAGGCATCAATGTGCGAGTGGGAAACCTTTATTCTGCTGATCTGTTCTATACGCCAGATGTGGAAATGTTTGACGTAATGGAAAAATACGGCATTTTGGGCGTAGAAATGGAAGCCGCGGGCATTTATGGTGTTGCTGCAGAATTTGGTGCGAAAGCTTTAACCATCTGTACCGTATCAGACCACATTCGCACTCACGAGCAAACCACGGCAGAAGAACGCCAACTAACCTTCAATGAAATGATTGAAATCGCGTTAGAAAGCGTATTGCTTGGTGATCAGGCTTAATTTTTAACAAAATTTCACCGCACTTTACTTTACCTACGAAATAAGTGCGGTGATTTTTTGCCTATTTTTCATCTTCTTGATCCTTGCCATATCTCACGCACGAAAATATTGCTATAATTTTCCACAATTTATTTTCATCTCAATCATCTAAAATGTTAAAGCGATTCACCCAAAAAATTCGTCATTTTATTCACCGAAAATTACGCCAAAGCTATCGTATTTCGCGTAAAACCATTGAGTTTTCCTGCTTATTGATCGGCGCGGCGTTGGTATCCTTATTCTCTCTTGGCTTTGCGAAATTTGCTGATCTTGCCTTACATTGGAATGCCCAATGGAGTGCAAAATATCCTTATGCCGTATGGCTGGTGCTGCCCTTAGGCTTGGCATTTTTAGCTTGGTTTACCGCAAAATATACCCCCTATGTTTCGGGCAGTGGGATTCCGCAGGTGATTGCCTCTATTGATATGCCGTATAGCGCCAATAAAAGCAAGCTCATTGCTTTTGGGCAAACGCTGTGGAAAATTCCACTCACGTTTTTGGCGATGTTATTTGGTGCCTCTGTGGGGCGTGAAGGGCCGTCTGTGCAAGTGGGCGCGGCGGTGATGTATGCGTGGGGCAATGTTTGCCGTCGCCACGGCTTGGCATTCAAAGGGCTAAACGCCAATGAACTAATGGCAACAGGGGCGGCGGGAGGATTGGCTGCGGCGTTCAATGCCCCATTAGGCGGTGTGATTTTTGCTATTGAAGAATTAGGCCGTGGCATTTTGTTGCGTTGGGAACGCCGAGTGTTACTCGGTGTGCTGACCGCAGGGTTTATTTTGGTTGCCATTGAAGGCAATAATCCTTATTTCCCCAATTATCACGGGCAAACTTCCGTACCTCATATGTTTTTATGGGTGATCCTCTGTGGTGTAGTGAGTGGGGTGTTAGGCGGCGTTTTTGCGTGGTTACTCGCCAAAGGCGTTGCAGGCACAGCCCCCGCAAAAATGCGTGGTTGGATTCGCCGCCACCCTATTTACACGGCGTTTATTTTAGGCTTGATTCTTGCAGGACTTGGCACATTCACTCACGGACAAACTTACGGCACGGGTTACGAAGTTGTAACCAAAGCCCTTGATGGTCAAACCGTTGCCTCAGAAGTTGGGATAAGTAAATTATTTGCTACGGTTGCCACTTATTGGACTGGCACAGCAGGCGGCATTTTCACTCCAGCACTCACTACTGGGGCGGGGATTGGTGTTCAAGTTTGGTCGCTTACGGGAGAAATTGTTGATCAACGCCTTTTAGTTTTGCTCTGTATGGCAGCATTTTTGACGGGAGCAACCCAATCCCCTGTTACGGCAAGTGTGATCGTGATGGAAATGACTGCGAGTGAGCCTGTATTATTTTGGCTCTTGATTTGTAGCCTTATCGCTTCTATTATTTCACGCCAATTTAACGCAAAACCGTTCTATCATTTTGCTGCGGGACGCTTCCGCCAACGTATCCAAGAGGAGGCGAAGCAACAAGAGGCTATAAAACAAGACGCAGTGAAACAAGAAGTAACAAAGCAAGCCGTACAAGAAGAAAACAAATAATGAATCAACAAAAATCAACAAAAAAAACACCGCACTTTTATCGTGGGCGATTTTCTGTCGCCCCAATGCTCGATTGGACAACACGCCATTGTCGTTATTTCCATCGCCAATTCAGCCAACACGCCTTGCTTTATACGGAAATGGTTACCACAGGCGCGATTATTCACGCCAAATACGATCATTTAGAATTTGATCTGGCAGAAAACCCTGTGGCACTTCAGCTTGGCGGCAGCGATCCCGAACAGTTACAACATTGCGCAAAATTGGCCGCCGAACGTGGCTATCAAGAAATTAATCTGAATGTGGGCTGCCCCTCTGATCGTGTGCAAAATGGAATGTTTGGCGCGTGCCTAATGGCAAAAGCGGATTTAGTTGCTCAGTGCGTGCAACAAATGCAAGCGGTGGTGGATATTCCTGTTACGGTGAAAACTCGTATTGGTATTGATGATTTAGACAGCTATGAATTTCTTTGTGATTTCGTGCAGAAAGTGAGTCAAGCCGGTTGCCAAGAATTGATCGTTCACGCACGCAAAGCGTGGTTAAGTGGTTTAAGCCCAAAAGAAAATCGTGAAATTCCACCGCTCGATTACGAGCGTGTTTATCAGCTAAAACGCGATTTCCCACAACTTTTGATTAGCATTAACGGAGGCATTAAAACCCTTGAAGAAATGCAACAGCATTTGCGTTATGTGGACGGCGTAATGGTGGGGCGTGAAGCCTATCAGAACCCAAGTTTATTGGGTTACATTGACCAAGCCTTGTTTGATCCGCAAAGCCCTATCGTCAGCCCAAGAGAAGCGGTGGAAAAAATGTTCCCTTATATTGAGCAACAACTTTCCCAAGGTGTACACCTCAACCACATCACCCGCCATATGCTCGGTGCATTTCAACATTGCAAAGGCGCACGCCAATGGCGCAGACATCTCAGCGAAAACGCCCATAAAGCCGGGGCTGGCATAGAAGTTGTGGAGCAAGCCTTGGCGTTTATAGGGGAATAAGGAGAGAAAAAGTGCGGTGTTTTTTACCACACTTTTGCTAGGAAATCTGCTGTGTTTGTTTATGCGTTTAAGTGCCTTTATGTTGAAAATAAAGCACAGTAGCAGCAACCCGTGAGTGTACATTCAGTTTACGTAGCAAGTTGCGGATATGCACCTTTACCGTTTCTTCTGAAATGAAAAGCTGAGCGGCAATTTGCTTATTGGATAACCCAGTTGCAATAAGACGTAGCACCTCCAACTCACGATCGGTTAGCGCATCGATTGGATCTTGTTCTGGGCGTTGTTCTAGTAGCAGATCTTTGATGGAATCACTTAAAATCACCTCACCTTGTGCAATGCGTTTGATTTGTCTGAGCAGTAAATCCGGTTCGGTATCTTTGAGTAAATATCCATCAGCACCTGCATCCACAAGAGCGAACACATCATTTTTTGCATCAGATACGGTGAGAATAATAATACGTGCATCAATATTTTCTTCACGTAAGGCTTTGAGTGTGTCAATACCCGATAGGCCTTTCATATTCAAATCGAGAATGATTAAATCGGGTGAAGTCTGTAGGGCAAGATTGATCCCTTCAGCGCCGCTGCCCGCATCACCAACAACTTCAAAGGTTTCGTCTAATTCTAATAATTGTTTAATACCACGACGCATCAAGGGATGATCGTCAATAAGTAATATTTTCATTTTATCAAGCATAGTGATTCCCCATTTATGATTATGATGACACCAATCGACTGTGAAACGGCACTATTGTGATGCCATTTTCTTTTGGTAACAATTGATAAAACTGTGGGTAGTTAAAATTTTTCTGCACAATTTTATACGGATTACTGTTTCCATCCAAGCCCGCAGATTGATAAATATGATTTATCTCATTAATTTTCTGCTCTTTTTGTCCTTCGCAGTTACGATAAATCTCAATATGATTAGCCTCATCTAAAATATAGACGTTAAAGGTGTGATCCAAGTTATTTTCAAAGAAAAATTGTAAAAAGCCTTCACTGGCAAAAGCATCAATTTCGTAAGGATACTGCTTGTGGATTTGCAATGCTTCCTTATTATCAATGGCATCTTGTAATTCTACGTTGAAATCATCGTTATCAAGAAGGGTTGAAGGAGAGATTTCTTGCAAACTGATTCCACGATCTTCAAAGAAAAATTGCCAGTTTTTGCCTGCAACACGCAATAAATTATTTTGTGGTGCATCACTTACCCCAACTTGAATATTTATACATTTATTCACGAGTGCGGTAACAATGTTACGTAGTGTTTTTTGGTAATATTGACTATAGCAAAACACATTTACACTTTTTGGTGGGGTGGAGCCACGATAAATTTTATTAGATAGCACTTTTAAGGCGAGTAAGATCGCATTAGGCCCTTCAAAATGCAAGGTACGAATTTCATTCCATAGATTACGATAAGTGAGATCAATACTGCCCACTAAACTTTTCTCATCCGAACCAAAGCTAAATAAATCACTGGCAACAATCGAGGTTTTTACCTCGGATAAATTTGCCGTGGGATCAGCGGTAAGATTTATCGCCACCACTAAATGTTTAATTTCACAATTATGATTTAATTCATTATTGCTCACTACGGGCACTGAAACAGGCAAGGAAAGGCGTAAATCAGTAACAAAATGACGTAATTTTTGTTGGTTCACATTTGCACTGAAAATATGCAAATCGGTTTTGGGCGTAAGTAGCCGATTGAAATAAGCCCACGCCACCAATTTATTTAAGTTCTCACTATATTCAACATAGCGTGCTTGCTCAAAACCACGAATATCTGGCGTCTGATTGACTAAATACCAGCCATTTTTGAAAGTGCGGTTGTTTTTTACCTCAATAAATGTCAGATTAGCTTCGGATAAATCAGAGGAAATCATTGCATTGAGTAAGGTGATTTTGCCCGGTAACTCTTCAAAGGCGGTATAAAGTTTACGGGTTAAAATGCTAATATCTTGCGGCATTATGCTGGAATTCACCTTATATTTGCGGGCAAATTGCACCAAATGGCGATAGCTAAACATTAGGAATTTGATTAAATTATTATGACTTTCTCGCACCCGTTTGATTTTCCAGCACGCCCGTTGATTCAGCTCTTGCACTAATTCTTTCGGCCAGCCCCAAGTTCTGGCTAAATTTTGCAATTGAGAAAGTCGCCACGTATTTTTTTCTACATTGCTGTTATATTCATTGGCTTTAATGTAAAAACAACGGCGAACAAACTCTAAACGCTGCAAATCTTTTAAGCCAATCAAATAGTTAGTTACGCGATCAAGCATTGTGAGATAAGGATCAAAGTGATGTTTTTTATCTCCATTAAGCAAGCGAGCTTTAAATTCTTGCGCGATAAGGTAAGTGTCGGGATAATCCGCTGAATAGGTTTCTAGCAATAAAATTTTTAAGACGGATTTATAAGGCGAATCGATCCCCTTGTAGAGTTGCCATAAACTTGCACCAAAATATTCATTGGCAGAAAATGCTCCTAAGCCGCCAAAATCCACCCAATCATCAGGATTGATCACCTTTTCTTCGATTAAACGAGCCACTTCATTTTCGTAATCTTTTTCGTTTTCTACCGCTAAATGTAGCCACAATAGGGGTTTACCCGCAAGGCGAATAGCGGAACGATAAAATTCATCAAGCAGCAGCATATATTGTGCTGAACCACAATTTTCTGCGGTTAAAGGATCGGCATAACGAAAGCAGCGGAAGCGATTTTGATCCATTGGGTAAAGATTAATTTCGATCCCTAAGGTTAAAGCCCATTGCTGCAAGGCGTCCATTTTTTTGTGCAATAAGTTGCGATCAGCTGCGCTGATATTTTCTAAATGACACACCCAAATATCCAAATCAGAAATGGACGTTTGGCTGATTGAGGCAATGCTTCCCATCACATACACACCTAAAATAGGCGCGCAAGTGCGGTGTGAAAATAGCGAGTTTTTTATATCCTGTTCCGTGAAATCAAATTGTCTAATTAGGAAATCTTGTTGATAGTCTGACAATTTAAAATCAGCAATCCCTGCTGGCGCATTTTCAATATAACCTGGTAATTTTTCGTGATTGAGATGCAATAACAAGCTAATTGTTTGAAATACTTGCTTAAATTTCTGAGATGTCCCTGAAATTGCGCGTTCAAAACGCACTTTATCAAGATATTCCACTTGCTTTTTAGCACTATTAATATCGTAATTCAATTTATATCCTAGGAAAGAGGGATTGATAAATGAACAATTTCCTCGCATTTTTTGAAAAGAAATTGAAGTATTACTCTATCACTTGCCTCACAGGAAAGCAAAAAAATTAAATGGAAACTGACATTTTTCAGCAACAGTGATAGGATAAGGCAATTATTTCTAATCTTCTTTTTTGCACGATGACGACAAAAAAACTACTCAAAATCGCCACGCGCCGTAGCCCTTTGGCATTATGGCAAGCTAACTATATTAAAGATCGTTTAACTCAATTATATCCACAACTTACGGTGGAGCTTGTGCCAATGGTTACCAAAGGCGATGTGATTTTAGACACGCCTTTAGCCAAAATTGGCGGCAAAGGCTTGTTCGTCAAAGAGTTAGAGAACGCCTTATTAAATGGCGAAGCGGATATTGCGGTGCATTCAATGAAAGATGTGCCAATGCAATTTCCTGCAGGATTAGGCTTGAGCGTGATTTGTAAACGTGAAGATCCGCGCGATGCATTTGTGTCAAATTCTTACCGCACTTTAGATGAGCTACCTGAAGGCGCGGTGGTAGGAACATCAAGTTTACGCCGCCAGTGTCAGCTGAAAGCCTTACGTCCAGATTTGAATATTCAATCCTTGCGTGGCAATGTGGGAACACGCTTGAGCAAATTAGATAACGGCGATTACGATGCCATTATTTTGGCTTCCGCAGGCTTAATTCGCTTAGGAATGGCCGATCGCATCGCTTCTTTCATTGATACCGAAACTTCTTTACCCGCAGCAGGGCAAGGTGCGGTGGGCATTGAATGTCGCACCGATGATCTAGAAACCCAACAATTATTAGCGCCATTGGCAGATGCCGAAACCACCGCCTGTGTGTTAGCAGAACGTGCAATGAATAACCACTTACAAGGTGGTTGCCAAGTACCCATCGCAGGCTATGCGGTAATTCGCGATAACCAGCTTTATCTCAAAGCCTTGGTAGGCAAAACAGACGGCAGCTTAATCATTCGTGCAGAAAATCAAAGTGCGGTGGAAAATTCACAAGAATTAGGCGTGCAAGTGGCAGAAAGCCTGTTAAAACAAGGGGCTGATGAAATTTTACAAGCCCTTGGTATTTGATCGCCTAGGCTTATAACAGCAAGGAAAAGAAAATGGCAGTGTTGGTTACGCGCCCTGATGAAAAGGGCAAGCAACTGGTGGAAATGCTTGCAAAGGCAGGCATTGCAGCCATTCATTTTCCGCTCTTTTCCATTCAGGCTGGGCGTGAACTGAATGATTTACCCCGTCAGCTTAATCAACTCAACACCGGCGATTACGTTTTTGTGGTATCGCAAAATGCGGTAACTTACAGCGCAGAAAGCCTGAAGCAAGCCGGCTTTCAATGGCGAGCAGATTTACATTATTTTACGGTCGGACAGCGAACCGCGCAGGTCTTTTCCAGTCAAACAGAACAGAATATTCATTATCCTTTTCAACAAGAAACCAGTGAGGGCGTGCTTTCTTTATCGGCAATGAAAAATTTGCACGATAAAACCATTTTGATTTTACGCGGTAATGGTGGGCGAGCATTTTTTGCGGAACAAGCCAGTTTACGAGGGGCGACAATTCAAACCTTGGAATGTTACCGCCGCGAACCGCTGATTTATGATAAGGCAGAGCAAGTGAGTATGTTAAAACGCGCTGGAATCAGTGAAATTGTGGTAACGAGTGAAGAAATTTTGCGTTCATTGCTGGATTTTGTGCCAAAAAATGAACATAATTGGTTAATGTCTTGTGGATTAATTACAATTAGCGAAAGAATTGCTCATTTCGCCCAAGAAAAAGGGTGGCAAAACGTGCGTATTTCGCCAAAAGCAAATAATTCATCAATGTTAAATGCGGTATTGCAACGAAATGAAGTTTAATCAGCATAAGGAATAAATTATGGCTAAACATCACGGCAAAAAAATGGGGAAAAATCGTTTAACGGAAAGCTCGCCCGTACAGCCCGTACAGCAAGAAGTCGAACAACACGAAGTAGGAAAAGAAGTAGAACAAGAACCTACTGTTCAAACCAGCCAACAGCAAGCAAGCCAAGAAAGCGAAGCGAATCCCCAAAGCACAGAACAAAATGAGCTGGAAGCACAGCAGGACACCGATTCAAATCAAGCCCAAGTAACGGAAGAGCAAACAACAATGAAAGAAAAAGAGCAAACCCAAGAACGCGATGAATTATCGCAACAAGCGAAATCCTCTGAAACAGAAGCAAGCCAATCAGCTGCTGAGCCACAAACCGTCATTGTTAAAAAAGGCGGTACGGGTGTGGCGATTTTAGCCTTATTGGTAGCGTTAGGCCTAGGTGGCGCAGGGTATTATTTTGCGGAACAGCATTTAACCAAAGTGCAAGGCCGATTAACTGCGCTAGAACAACGCGCTGTGCCAGCCAACGTACAGGGCTTGATGGATAGCGATTTAGCCGCATTAAAACAAGATCAAGCAAAAATTGCACAGCTTGCCCAAACTAGCCAGTCCACCAACGATAAATTAACGGCGTTAGAAAAAATGGTGGAAATCAAGGATCAACAAATCACTTCATTACAAAATCAAGTTAAGAATTTAAGTAATGCACAGAAAACGGCACAGCCGAATGATTGGTTGCTTTCTGAAGCGGATTTCTTATTAAACAATGCGTTACGCAAATTAGTGCTAGATAATGATGTGGATACCGCGGTTTCGCTATTAAAAGTGGCTGATGAAACCTTAAGTAAGGTGTCTGATCCGCGAGCAATGCAAGTGCGTAGCGCCATTAATGCAGATTTAAAACAGCTATTGTCGGTGAACAATATCGATCAAAACGCCATTATGCAACGCCTTTCTCAGCTGGCAAATAACGTGGACGAACTCACCGTGCTAAACGTGAATTTTGATGTTCCAAATCCCGCTAACGAAAAATTAAGTGGTTCTTGGGAAGATTGGAAAGAAAATGCCGAGAAAAGTGCGACCTCTTTCTTAAATCATTTTATTCGCGTTACACCAAAAAATGCCGAAAGCAAAGCCTTGCTTGCGCCAAACCAAGATATTTATTTGCGTGAAAACATTCGTTTACGCTTACAGCTAGCGATTATGGCGGTGCCACGTCAGCAAAATGATTTGTATAAACAATCTTTAGAAACTGTGGCATCTTGGGTGAGAAGTTATTTCGATACCAACACGGAAGTGGCAAAAACTTTCTTAAATGAAGTGGACGAGCTGGCGGAACAATCTATTTATGTCGATGTGCCAACTCAACTTAGCAGCTTAAATATGCTAGATAAACTGCTGAATAAACCATCACAAGAAGTGCAGAAAATTGAAATTTCCGTAGATAAAGATGTGGCTAAAGAAACGGCACAAGAGGCGAAAGCCACCCCTGCAGAACAACCAGAAGCAGACAAAGCTGAAAACAACACAGCGCAAAGCGATGAAAGCCAAAGTGAAAAGCCGAGCGAAAATCAAGCTGACACAGAAAAACAACCTGATGCAGAACATAAAAGTGCGGTAGAAAATTCTGACAAACCTGAGCAAACACAACAGTAGAGGAAATAGCAATGTTTAGAACCCTATTTTTAATGCTGGTGTTACTTGCCGGCTTAATCGCAGGCCCTTACTTATCGGGCAAACAAGGCTATGTGTTGATTGAAACTAATAGCTACAGCATTGAAATGTCCATCACCACCCTTGTGATTTTCTTTGTGATCGCAATGGCGGTGGTATATGGCATTGAATGGATCATCACCAAATTCTGCCGTTTGAGTAACAGCACTTACGGTTGGTTCTCCCGCCGTAAACGTCTTAAAGCACAAAAACAAACCCTTGAAGGGTTGATGCTAATGGACGAAGGGCAATATTCTAAAGCAGAAAAATTGATTGGTAAAAACGCTAAACATTCTGATGAGCCAATCTTAAACTTTATTAAAGCAGCAGAAGCGGCGCAACAGCGTGGCGATGAGTTTGGCGCAAATCGTTATTTAATTAAAGCGACCGAACTGGCTGGCACGGATAATCTACTTGTTGAAATTGCCCGCACGCGAATTTTATTACAACAAAATAAATTACCAGCTGCACGCAGTGCCATTGATAGCCTGTTAGTAATGACCCACCGCAATAAAGAAGTGTTGAAACTCGCGGTTGAGATTTACTTAAAATCCCACGCCTTTGAAGCTTTGGACAAAATTCTTGATCAAGTGGAAAATTCAGGGCTTTATTCCGACAAAGAATTTACCACCTTACAACATCGCGTTGAAGATGGTTTGCTTGATGAGAAAATGAATGAAGAAGGCGTGGACGGCTTGCTTAAATGGTGGGACGATCAACCGCGTAAACGTCAAAATGATCTTTATGTGAAAGTGGGATTAATTCGCCGTTTAATTGACAGTGATGACCACGAAACCGCTTATAAATTGATTTTAGAAGCCTTGAAAAAAGTGGACGACAACAGCCCACTGGCACAACAACTTTGCACGCAAATTACCCGTGTTCAACCAGTAGATAACAGCAAATTGCTGAAAATTATGGAAAAACGCGCGAAACAAAGTAAAGATCAAGGCTGCTGTTGCACAAACCGTGCTTTAGGCTACTTGTATGTACGTAATGGTGAATTTGCTAAAGCGAGTGAGGCATTCAAGAAAGTCATTGAAAATAAAGCACAGCTTGAGCCAAATGATATTACAATGGCGACCTATGTGTTCGAGCAAAACGGTGAAAATGAATTGGCTAAGCAACTTCAGCAAGAAAGTTTGAAATCCGCTATGTCGGTGCAAAACTTGGCCCCTGAAGAAAACGAAAAAACGCCAGAAAATTCCACCGCACTTGCGCAAACGACAGAAGCCAAAAATGCTTAAGGTAAACCTAATGCCCTGTTTTGCAGGGCATTTTCTTTTATGTGATAAAAAATGATGTGATGAAAAATCTTCCCCATAACATTGCACAATTTTTACAACAGCAAACCGTGATGAGCATTGCCGTACATAGCGCACAAGGCTTTTGGGCGGCCAACTGCTTTTATGTGCTTGATGACAGCAATATCAGCTTGATCTTCTTTTCTTCCCTTTCTACCCAACATGCACAAATTATGCAGCAAAGTGATCTGGTTGTTGGCACGATCGCTACTCAAACGGATAAAGTGAGTGAAATTGAAGGCGTGCAATTTAAAGGGCGAGCCATTTTGCTTAATGAAGATACCCGAAAATCCGCCCTTAAACGCTATTATGAGCGTTACCCCTTTGCACGTTTAATGAACACGGATTTATGGAAAATTGAGCTTGATGAAATCAAACATACCAGCAATAAATTCGTTTTTGCCCAGAAAACTTACTGGAAAAGAGCAAGTGCGGTGTAATTTTTGATTATTTTCCCCAAACTCACAAAAATTGCTTTTCTTTCTAGCAAAAAAGGGTACTATATGCCGTCTTTTGTAGGGCTTCGGCTTTACGAAATCTCTGTTTTCCAAATTGGAAAAAATAAAAAAGCTGAAACGCTTTTTTTAATAAGTAGCGAGTCAAAATGCCCCATGGCATCTTATTTTGAGAATAAGAAAGCTTAGGCTTCCCGCAAGGCACCCGACTTATTTTTTTAACCTCTTATCGAAGGTATAGATTAAAAATGACAAACACTCCTGTAAATCCAATCAACAACGCAACCAACGAATATTACCTTACTCGTCAAAATGAAATGGAATCCAATGTGCGTAGTTATCCACGCAAATTGCCATTGGCGATCGCAAAAGCACAAGGCTGCTGGGTAACAGACGTAGAAGGTAATGAATATCTTGATTGCTTAGCTGGTGCAGGTACATTAGCCCTTGGACATAATCACCCAGCGGTGATCCAAGCTATTCAAGACGTATTAAGCAGTGGTTTACCACTTCATACATTAGATTTAACCACGCCATTAAAAGACGCATTTACCGAAGAACTGCTTTCTTTCTTCCCGAAAGATCAATATCGCTTGCAATTCTGTGGCCCTTCTGGTGCTGATGGCACAGAAGCAGCGGTAAAACTTGCTAAAACCTACACAGGGCGTGGTAATGTTATCGCATTCTCTGGTGGTTACCACGGAATGACCCACGGTTCATTGGCGATGACAGGCAACTTAAACGCGAAAAACGCGGTACAAAACTTAATGGCTGGCGTGCAATTTATGCCTTATCCGCACGAATATCGTTGTCCATTAGGCTTAGGTGGTGAAGCAGGTGTTGATGCTTTAACCTATTATTTTGAAAACTTTATTGAAGACGTTGAAAGCGGTGTGGTAAAACCTGCAGCCGTGATTCTTGAAGCCATTCAAGGGGAAGGCGGTGTGGTTACTGCGCCAGTGAAATGGTTACAAAAAATCCGTGAAGTGACCAAAAAACACGGCATTGTGTTAATTCTTGATGAAGTACAAGCAGGCTTCTGCCGTTCAGGAAAAATGTTTGCCTTTGAATATGCAGGCATCGAGCCAGACATCGTTGTAATGTCAAAAGCGGTAGGTGGAAGTTTACCATTAGCGGTGCTAGCCATTCGCAAAGAATTTGATGCGTGGCAACCAGCAGGACACACAGGCACATTCCGCGGCAACCAAATGGCAATGGCGACAGGTTATGCCTCATTAAAAGTAATGCGTGAGCAAAACTTGGCGCAAAATGCCTTAGAACGCGGTGATTTCTTACAAACTGAATTGAAGAAATTAGCCCAGCAGTATCCTTGTATCGGTAACGTGCGTGGACGTGGTTTAATGATCGGGATTGAGATTGTTGATGAGCGTAAACCACAAGATCGCATCGGCGCTTATCCAGCAGATGGTGAACTTGCCGCTGCAATCCAAAAAGCTTGCTTTAACAATAAGCTATTGTTAGAACGTGGCGGTCGTGGCGGTAACGTGGTGCGTATTCTTTGCCCACTCATCATCACCCAAGCAGAAAGCGAAGAATTAATCAAACGCTTTGCTCAATCTGTTGCAGACGCATTAAAAGCCGTGCGTGGCTAATTATTAATCTAGCTAAATGGGGTGTGTAACGCCCCTTTTAGCTATTTTTACCTCAATCATCTTTCAGGAAATTCTCAATGGTCGATTTCGCAAAACACAAACAATCCCTTCTTTGCAATGATCCACAATCTATCGCTGATTATGAAAAAAATATGGCAACAGCAATAAGTGCGGTAGGAAATTGGCTCAAAAATAACAAAATGTACACGGGTGGTAGCATTAAACAGCTACGCGAAGAAATTGCTTTTCAACCCTCTGAGCAAGGTTTTGGCTTAGAAAAATCCTTAGATCGCTTAACGGAATTATTCTTAAATAAAAGCCTAAAAGTGCATCACCCTCATTCTTTAGCGCACTTACATTGCCCAACAATGGTGGCAAGCCAAGTGGCAGAAGTGTTTATTAACGCCACCAACCAATCAATGGACTCTTGGGATCAAAGCCCCGCAGGCTCATTAATGGAAGTGCAACTGATTGAATGGTTACGTGAAAAAGTGGGCTATGCCGCAGGTGATGCGGGCGTATTCACTTCTGGCGGTACGCAATCTAACTTAATGGGTGTGCTATTGGCGCGTGATGCTTGCGTGGCAAAACACTGGCAAAATGCAGAAGGCAAAGAATGGTCTGTACAGCAAGATGGCTTGCCAGCAGAAGCCTTGCAACGTGTAAAAGTGTTATGTTCAGAAAACGCCCATTTCTCCGTACAAAAAAATATGGCGATGATGGGAATGGGATTCCAATCCGTGGTGAGCGTGCCTTGTAATGAAAATGCACAAATGGACGTCAATGCCTTGGCGGAAATTTTGGCAAATCTTAAAGCGGAAGGAAAATTGGTGGCGTGCATTGTGGCAACCGCAGGCACAACTGACGCAGGGGCAATCGATCCACTCAAAGACATTCGTAAATTAGCCGATCAATATGATGCGTGGCTACACGTTGATGCCGCGTGGGGCGGGGCATTACTGCTTTCCAACGACTACCGCCACTGGCTAGACGGCTTAGAGCTGGCAGATTCCGTTACCCTTGATTTCCACAAGCATTTCTTCCAAAGTATTTCCTGCGGTGCGTTTTTACTGCGTGATCCAGAAAATTATCGCTTCATCGACTACAAAGCGGATTATCTCAACTCAGAATATGATGAAGAACACGGTGTGCCTAACCTCGTGGCAAAATCCCTACAAACCACCCGCCGTTTTGATGCGTTAAAATTATGGTTCACCGTAGAAGCACTTGGTGAAGAGCTTTACGGTTCAATGATCGACCACGGGGTGAAACTCACGCGCGAAGTGGCGGATTACATCAAAGCCACAGAAGGCCTTGAATTATTAGTTGAACCGCAGTTCGCTTCGGTGTTATTCCGTGTCAATCCTGCGAACTACCCAGCGGAATTTATTGATAATCTCAATCAAAATATCGCAGACGAATTGTTCGCCCGTGGTGAAGCTAATATTGGGGTAACGAAAGTCAATGGCGTACAAGCCTTAAAAATGACCACCCTTAGCCCAATTGCCACCCTTGAAAACGTGCAAGCCTTGCTCGCTCAAGTGCTGGAAACCGCTGATAACATCAAAGATGCGATCGTTGCCGGCAATTATGTGCCAGCGATTGATTAATCTTTCTAGACGATAATAAAAAAGTGCGGTGAAAAATACCGCACTTTTTTGTTTTTTCGCGTTTATTTATTGCGTTATCCTTTCCGATTACACATCAGCAACCCTAGCACAATTAATGCACCACTGGCGAAATGATACCAATAGAGCGCTTCGCCCAAAACGCTAATGCCAAGCAACGCGGCGAATAACGGCGTTACATTGGTAAACACCGCACCTTTCGCGCCGCCCACAAGGCTTATGCCGTAATTCCAAAAGGCGTAAGATAAAATTGACGGTCCGATAACCAAATACCCAATCATTGCCCAATGGCTCGTAGAGATTTGGCTCATAATCGGCTCGCTGGCGGTTAAAGCTTTCCATAGAAAAACAGGGCTAAAGCACAACATCGCAATAGCAACAAGCAAGGTGAGCATCACGGCGTTGGGTAAGTCTGTTGGACGTAGGCGGATAATGCAGCAGTACAGCGCCCAGCTCAAGGCCGAGCCAATCGCCCATAAATCCCCTTTATTCACATTAAAGTTCAGTAAGGTTTGTAGATCGCCTTGGCTTAATAAACATAATACACCGAAGAAACTCACCACTGCCCCTGCGAGCATTAAAGGGCGAATTTTATCCCCGAAAACAAGACGATTCAGCAATAATACCGCAATCGGCACAACCGCAAGATAAATACTGGCATTAAGTGCGGTGGTGGTTTGTAAGCCCTGATAAAGAAATAACGGGAAAATGACAATGCCGAGTAAAGAAAGTGCGGTCAAAATTTTCCACGTTTTTTGAATAGTGGGATAAAAAGTGATGACACGTTTAGCAAACAGCAATAACAAAATTACCGCAGCGGGAAACCAACGAAGATAAGTTAGCACAATGGGATCCACTTCACGGCTTAACATTTTGCCGAAAATATAATTGCCGCCCCAAAATAAGGTGGCTAAAATCAGGCAAAGATAGCCATAATGCTGTTTGTTCATCTTGTGCCGCGTTCCACAATAATCCCCACATTGCGGGCTTGTGCTACGGCTTTAGGTTTACTTAATTTAATTTTTAACCAGCTCAGCCCATATTTTTGTTCAAGCTGCACTGCCACTTCATAAGCCACGCGCTCAATTAAGAAAAAGGGCTTAGATTGCACATAGTCAATGATAAATTCGCTGACTTCTGCGTAATTTAGACAATATGCCACATCATCACTTTCTGCGGCTTGGCGGCAATCCCACGCCATTTCTATATCAAAAATAAGCTTTTGTTTGATTTGTTGTTCCCAGTCATACACGCCAATTTGAGCGAAAACGACCAATTCTTCAATAAAAATGCGATCTATCATAAAATCCTTCAATATCCTGAAATACTATTAGGCGTATGCTACCAAGTTTATGTACAATAGACGAACAAATTTTTCACTTGACGAATCAGGTAGGTAAAAATGAGCCTTTTCGCCCTTTTTTATATGTTTTGTGCGTATTTGCTCGGTTCAATTTCGAGCGCTATTTTATTTTGTCGCCTAGCAGGCTTACCTGATCCACGCACAACAGGCTCACACAACCCCGGTGCAACTAACGTACTACGCATCGGCGGGCGCTGGGCTGCCTTAGCAGTACTCATTTTTGACATTCTAAAAGGAATGCTTCCTGTATGGGCGGGCTATTATCTTGGCTTAACCCAATTTCAGTTAGGCATGGTCGCACTGGCCGCCTGTTTAGGGCATATCTTCCCCATCTTCTTTAAATTTAAAGGCGGAAAAGGCGTTGCCACCGCATTTGGCGCAATCGCCCCTATCGGCTGGGGCGTGGATCTGTGGATGCTCGGCACTTGGCTTGCGGTGTTTTTGCTCACAGGCTATTCATCTTTAAGCGCAGTTATCGCCGCGATCACCATTCCTTTTTATGTATGGTGGTACAAACCTGAATTCACCTTCCCAGTCGCTCTCGTCTGCTGCCTACTTGTTTACCGCCACCACGACAATATCCAACGCCTATGGCGTGGGCAAGAAGACAAGGTTTGGAATAAATTTAAGAAAAAGTTGTAAAAAACGACCGCACTTATTTTTCTTTACGGTGTTGTGCTTTCAATAACGCAATAATTTCTTTTAAGGATTCAATTTCTTTGTCTTTTTGTTCTAATAGTTGATCTTTATAACTTAACGCTAATTTGAGTTTTTCATTTTCAATGGTAACCGCTTCGCTTGTACCATAATAATTAGAGCTAAGTTGGCTATTCTCACTAATTAAAAAGCAAATATTACGATCATCTTTGACCAATTCAGAAATATCCATATCAAAAATTTGTGCAATTTTCTTTAATTTTTCGTAATGTAATTGCGTTTCTCCACGCTCAATTTTTGCATAACCACTTGGTGATAAATTCATTTTTTCTGCCATTTCTTCTTGCGACCAATGATTCATTTCTCGTATTAATCTAATTTTCTCGTGTATCGCCATTGCCTGCTCCATTTGTTCAATCTCTGCCTATATTGAGCAGAGAACTGTCAGTTTTTTGTGTGGTTTATAGCAACCGAGGTTATGTAGAATCGTATTGCTTTAAAAGCATACATTTTACATATTTAATGAGGTTTATCTATGAAAAATTTACTTAAAATCGCATTTCTTTCTAGTACATTAGCACTTACAGGTTGTGCAACTATTCTCAGTGAGAGTAAATATCCAGTAGCCATTAAATCAGAACCTTCTGGTGCTGAATTTACGATAAAAAATGCAAAAGGTGAAATTATTAGTCGAGGAACTACACCTCAAACAGTAACTCTAAAGGCCGGAGATGGATATTTCAAAAAGGCGGAATACACTATTACTTTCCAAAAAGGAAAATCTATTTCAACGGTTAATGTTACACCTAACGTAGATGGCTGGTATATTGGTAATTTACTATTTGGTGGTCTAGTAGGTTTACTTATTGTAGATCCAATTACAGGAGCAATGTATAAACTTCCAGAACAAGTTATAGGTACATTAAGTACAGGAAAAGAAAGAGCCTTAAATATTATTGATATTAATACACTAACAGAAGAACAGCGCTCCAAATTAGAAAAAATTAACTTATAATGGAATAAATAGTATGAAAAAAATATTATTCGCTGGGTTATTATTTACTTTACCTATTTTATCCCAAGCTGAGGTATTTAATGGGGGCTACTTAGGTGGAGAACTTAGTTTTAATAAACAATCTTTCTCCGTACCGGTCAAAGAAATTGGTTATCCAGAATATCACGGAAATTATACTGGTTCAAACTCCCGCTCTCTAGGTATTGGTGTAATTGGTGGCTATGCCTTTAATTATGGCGATAATTTCGTTGGAATTATTGAAGGTAAATTGACTATCCCCAATAACAAAGTGAAAGATAAAGAAGGAGAAGAGATCGCAAAAGAAAACTTTCGTGTGGGACTTCATTATTTACAAGGATATCAAATTGACAACATTCTTCCCTATATAAAAGTTGGTGTTGAAGCAGGTAATTTTGAGATGAATGAAAGTAACTCAAAATTTAATAGAGTATCCTTTGAAAACAATAATGCATTCGGTTTCAGCTATGGCTTTGGAGTAAAAGTTAAAATGGTAAATAACCTTGTTGCAGGTTTGGATTATAACCGTGTAACCTTAAAAGCGAAAAATGAAATTGAATTTAAAAGCAATAGCATTGCTTTAAATATTAGTTACGCATTCTAAAATATTTATAAAAGCCACTACACTTTGTATGTGGTGGCTTTTTATTCTACAAAATACCCGATTTCTTTCTCTTAAAAAATCTTTTCAAATTAAAGTTAGCTATTTTTTATATCCGAGCTTACACCGTTTACTCATAACCTGCTATATCCCTTAAGAACTGACTCATAAAGTTACCATATTCTTTTTCCCCCACTTGGTAGCCGCCGATATGAATTTTTTCCAAAGAAGAAACGATTAGCTGCTTAGCGTCTTGGTTTTGATAAAATTGCGAACCCGATTTATTATATCCTACGGCTAAATCTCTGATTGTATTCACTGTCGAGCGAATTTTTGCCCCTGCTGTTTTTTGTTCACTAAAATCAAAAGTATCGTTACTTAACAACGCTTGTTTCGCATTATTAGCCATATTATTTGTAGTGTCTAACGATATACCTGTAAGGTGGTTTTTCCAATTTTGTAATATTTGATTATAGGCATTTTGAGTTTTGGCGTGTTCCACAGCTACAACAGAATTTGTTTCAGCATAAACAGGTAAAGTCGGAATGCTTGCTAACATCACAGGCGCTAGCATACACATCACTTTTGATAAACGAAATCGGGGCATCTTTCTCTCCTTAAATAATACAAATAATGATAATGTGCGTTATGCTATGATGGTAATAACTAGAAAACAATCGTCATATTTCAAAAATGTGAATGTGATCAAAATAAAAATAAAATAACGTTTCAAATTTTTACTCCTTATGCATCACAAGGTTTTTAGGTATATATTACTCAATATTCCCCTTGCCCAGCGGTTAAGTTTTGATATGATAGCCCGAGTATATTTTTATTAAACATTCATAAACAAAGACAAGAGATAACAAAATGGCCGATGATAGCCAAAGTACTGGCTTAGAAACAGTAAATAAAAAGAGTTTTTTGCAATCCCTATTTGGGCGATTTTTCCAAGGTGAGCTGAAAAATCGTGAGGAATTGGTGGAGGTGATCCGTGATTCCGAACAGAATGAATTAATCGATCAAGATACCCGTGAGATGATCGAAGGGGTAATGGAAATCGCTGAATTGCGCGTACGAGATATTATGATCCCTCGTTCGCAAATCGTCTTTATTGAAGCAGAACAAGATTTAGATGCCTGCTTGGAAACTATTATTGAGAGTGCCCACTCACGTTTTCCTGTGATCACCGATGAAAAAGACAATATCGCCGGTATTTTGCACGCCAAAGATTTACTCAAATTTTTGCGTTCCAATGCGGAAGAATTTGAGCTTCTCGCCCTACTTCGCCCCGTAGTGATTGTGCCTGAAAGCAAGCGAGTCGACAGAATGTTGAAAGATTTCCGTTCTGAACGCTTTCATATGGCCATTGTGGTGGACGAATTTGGTGCAGTATCGGGCTTGGTAACCATTGAAGATATTTTGGAACAAATCGTTGGCGACATTGAAGATGAATTTGATGAAGAAGACGTGGCGGATATACGTCAGCTTTCGCGTCATACTTACGCAGTGCGCGCATTAACAGATATTGAAGACTTCAACCAGCAATTCCACACCCATTTTGCCGATGAAGAAGTAGATACCGTGGGCGGTGTGGTAATGCAAGCCTTTGGTCATTTGCCGAAGCGGGGCGAAGAAATCACCCTTGAAAACCTGCACTTCAAAGTTACTTCCGCAGACAGTCGCCGCATTATTCAGTTGCGCGTTACCGTGCCTGATGAATGTTTGGAAGAAATGGAAACTCACGAAGAAAATAACGATAACACTCAATGAAATCAGCATTAATTTATCTCATTGCTTTATTGTCAGGGGGATTAGGCGTTTTTGCCTTTTCTCCTTTTGATTTTTGGGGCGCGGCCTATGTTTCCCTATTGGGATTATTATGGGTGGCAAAAACAGCGAAAAAAAGCACCGCACTTTGTGGCGCATTTTTATGGGGCTTGAGCTTTTTTACTTTTGGGGTGAATTGGCTACACGTTAGTATTCACCAATTTGGTGGTTCACCTTTGTGGCTCAGCTATATTTTGGTGGTGTTGCTAGCGGCTTATCTTGCCCTGTTTCCAACGCTATTTACTTATTTAATTCAACGCTTTAAGGTGAATAATCTGGCACTTTATCCCGTGCTTTGGACATTCACCGAATTTTTACGCGGTTGGTTATTTACTGGCTTTCCGTGGTTGCAATTTGGCTACACACAAATCGACAGCCCATTTTCGGGGCTTGCGCCCATCTTTGGTGTGCAAGGGCTAACTTTCTTTGTCATGTGGGTAAGTGCGGTGCTTTTTTCGCTGATTTCTCACCTATTACAAAAAGATAAAAAATGGTTGGTGATCACTTCACAATCGGCGTTGTGTTTAATTGTAAGCGGTTTGACGATCTGGTCATCGTCCGCCAATTATACGCAAGAAAAGCCAGAAAAAGCCTTAACCATCACCCTTGTGCAAGGCAACATTGAACAAAATTTGAAGTGGGATCCTGAATACCTCAATGCCACGCTAGAGATTTATAGCCGTCTTATCGCACAACATTTAGGCAAAAGCGATCTGATCATTCTGCCTGAAGCCGCACTGCCAACACTCGAAAATCGTATTCAGCCATTTTTGGCTTCCTTGCAACAAGTGGCACAAAACACCGGCACGCAAGTAATGATTGGCACCATTTACCAAGACTGGCAAAAAGGGAAATTATTCAATTCCATCATAAACTTAGGCGATCCTGATTTACCTTATAGCGAGCAAACCAGTAACCGCTATAACAAGCATCATCTCGTTCCATTTGGTGAATATGTGCCGTTGGAAAGTTTGCTGCGTCCACTAGGCTCAGTGTTTAATTTACCGATGTCAGCGTTCCAATCAGGGGAAGAAATTCAACAACCATTTTTAGCTAAACAGCGTAAATTTACCCCTGCCATTTGTTACGAAATTATTTTTGGTGCGCAAGTGCAGAAAAATCTGCACGCAGAAACGGATTTCTTACTGACCATTTCCAATGATGCGTGGTTCGGTAACAGCATCGGCCCTTGGCAGCATTTGCAAATGGCCAGAATGCGTGCGTTAGAATTAGGCAAGCCTGAAATTCGCGCCACTAACACAGGAATCACTGCCTTTATTGATGCCAAAGGTCAGGTGATCGCCCAAGCGCCACAGTTCGTGGAAACCACCTTAACCCAGCGTATTGCACCAGCCGTAGGCAAAACTCCTTATGCACAATTAGGTGATATGCCATTGTATTTATTGTGCTTTTTGCTAGTAATATTGCGTGGTGTGAATCTCTTGTTGTGGCGAATGATGAAAAAAAGAGCTTAGCAAACGCTAAGCTCGCCATCATATTATTATTTTCTTTCATTAATTTTTTATTTCTTCAACGCCCCTAAAATCCCGCGCATAATTTGCTTGGTGATTTGGTTGCGAATGTTGCGTCCGACGGATTTCGCTACGCTGCTCACCACTTGTTCGGTAACACTCAGTTGTTCGCCGCGTTTTTTCTTGCCAAACAACATTCGGCTTAAACTTCCCATAAAGCCGTTTTCTTCTTCCTCTTGGGCTTGTTCCGCTTGTTTTTGTGCGACAGCAGCCAAATCTGCTTGCTCTTGTAACATTTCAAAGGCTGAAACGTTATCCACATAATTATTGTAATAAGGGTAAAGATCATCGTCTTTCACCCATTGGTTGCGCTGTTCAGCAGAAATTGGTTTAAGCTGACTTTTTGGTGGATAAATATAAGCAATTTCCACTGGTGCTGGCATACCTTTTTCGTCAAGGAAAGACACCAAAGCCTGTCCCACACCCAAAGTCGAAATGGTTTCCACCACATTCACTTTTGGATTGGTACGAAACGTTTCGGCCGCCGATTTCACGGCTTTTTGATCGCGTGGCGTAAAGGCGCGCAAGGCGTGTTGCACGCGGTTTCCTAACTGCCCTAACACCGTATCAGGCAAGTCTAATGGATTTTGTGTAACGAAATAAATCCCTACCCCTTTAGAACGAATCAAACGCACCACTTGCTCCACTTTATCCACCAATGCGGCTGGTGCGCCGTCAAATAATAAGTGCGCTTCATCAAAGAACATCACAAATTTTGGTTTATCAGGATCACCCACTTCAGGCAGTTGCTCAAATAATTCCGCCATTAACCAAAGCAAAAATGCACTATACATTTTTGGCGAATTAATTAATTTTTCTGAATTTAATACGTTGATCACGCCACGTCCATCACGGGTTTGTAACCAATCATCAAGGTTTAAAGCAGGCTCGCCAAACAATTTGCTTGCGCCCTCGTTTTCTAAGGCAAGCAAGGCACGCTGAATTGCGCCCACACTAGCGGCGGACACATTGCCATATTCCAATTGGAACGTTTTGGCATTTTCTGCCACATATTTCAGCATTGCACGCAGATCTTTCAGATCGATCAGCAATAAGCCTTTATCGTCCGCCACGCGGAATACCAGATTGAGCAAGCCCTCTTGCGTAGCATTGAGATTCAATAAACGAGAAAGCAACAATGGCCCCATTTCAGAAATGGTGGTACGCAATGGAATCCCTGTTTCGCCAAATACGTCCCAGAAAGAAACAGGATAGCCTTGCAAATAGCTTTCGCCGCCTAGATGAAATTGTTCGATGCGCTCTGCTACTTTGCCTTGGAATTCCCCGGCTTTTACCAAGCCCGACAAATCCCCTTTCACGTCCACCAAAAACACTGGCACGCCATCATCGCTGAACGCTTCCGCCATTTTGCGTAAAGTAACGGTTTTTCCTGTCCCTGTTGCCCCTGCGATTAAACCGTGGCGGTTTGCCATTTTGGCAGTTAATCCTAAAACTTCGCCTTGTTCCGTTTGTGCTAATGAATATTGCATATAAGCCTCTGAAATCGATCAAAATGTGGGTGCATAATAAGAAAAAAATAAAGTGCGGTCAAAAATTATCACAAATTCTGCTCGCCCTATTTTCTTTTTGGCAAATGAAATCATCAACTTGATGTGATATGCTTAGGCTAATTTGCCAACTAGTTGAAGGATCATTGTTGAAAAATGGACGAAAAAACCACCGCACTTTGTCCTTGCCAATCGGGTAACGCATATCAAGATTGTTGCCAACCCTTACATCAAAAGCAAAAAATTGCCCAAAACGCCGAACAATTAATGCGTTCGCGCTACGCTGCATTTGTATTGCAAGATATTGATTATATTGTAGAAACTACCGTACCAAGCCAGCAAACACTGTTAGATTATGACGCCTTAAAACAATGGGCGGCACAAACCCAGTGGCTGGGCTTAGAGGTGCTAAAACACGATGCTAAATTAGATAAAACTCATAGTACGGTGGAATTTAAGGCGAAATTTTTAAGCGCTGAGGGCGAGCAAATTCATCACGAAAAATCCTTATTTGTAAACGTGGGGGAACGCTGGTATTTTGCCGATCCCACTGTTACCCTGCCTGCAATGAAGCAGCCTTGTATTTGCAGTTCAGGGAAGAAATTTAAACATTGTTGTGGAGTCATGTTATGTCAGTTTTATGGCGAAAACTAAGCCTCTTTCTCAAAGTGTTTTGGTTGCGTTTCAATCAAAATAAACTCACCCAAGCGGCGGGTTATCTCACTTACAGCACAATGCTGGCGCTTGTTCCGCTGATTATGGTGATTTTTTCCATTTTCTCGGCTTTCCCTGTATTTAATGAAGTAACCGGCGAGCTGAAAGAATTTATTTTTACCAATTTTGCGCCTTCCGCTAGTGATACCGTGGGCGAATATATTGATCAATTTGTCGCTAATTCAAAACAAATGAGCGCAGTTGGGATCATCAGTTTAATCGTGGTCGCGCTGTTGCTGATCAACTCAATTGACCGTACCCTAAACAGCATTTGGCACGATGGCAGTGTGCGTCCAACGGTGTTTTCTTTCGCCATTTACTGGCTGATTTTAACCCTTGGGCCAATTATTATTGCCACCAGTATCGGAATTAGCACCTATGTAACCTCGTTAGCGAGAGATTTTCTGCAATCTGATTTGAGTTTGCCTTTTGGCTTAAAATTACTTCGCTTTATCCCTTTTATGCTCACTTGGTTTATTTTCACTTTAATTTATAAAATTGTGCCGAATAAATCTGTCAGCATTAAACATTCTGCTGCTGGAGCGTTGGTCGCTGCGGTGTTCTTCACCTTGGGCAAACAGGCCTTTGCGTGGTACATCACTAATTTTCCCTCTTATCAGCTGATTTATGGCGCAATGGCAACATTGCCAATTATGTTACTGTGGATTCAGCTCAGCTGGATTGCCATTTTGCTCGGCGCGCAACTGGCTGCGGTGCTGGGCGATATGCGTTTATTAAAAAATGGTGAGATTAAATTACAACAAATTGAGGAACAATAATGATCGCATTAATTCAACGAGTTAGCCAAGCTAAAGTGGAAGTCGATGGCAACATCACAGGGCAAATTCAGCAAGGTTTGCTAGTGCTGCTTGGCGTGCAAAAAGAAGATGATGAAAGCAAAGCGGAGCGTTTATTGGAAAAAGTCCTGAACTATCGCGTTTTCAGCGATGAACAAGGAAAAATGAATTTAAACCTCCAACAAGTAAACGGCGAACTGCTCGTGGTTTCCCAATTCACCCTCGCTGCCGACACGCAAAAAGGCCTACGTCCTAGCTTTTCCAAAGGGGCAAATCCCGAAGAGGCGGAACGACTTTATAACTACTTTGTGCAAAAGTGCGGTGAAAAAATCCCAACATTTACAGGTAAATTTGCCGCCGATATGCAAGTGAGCCTGACAAATGATGGGCCAGTAACCTTTTGGTTGGAAATATAAAACAGGAGCAGCACTTAACCTGTCTTGTTAGGCCTGATATAGAAATAAAAATGGGCATAATCGCCCACCTTTATAAATCAAACTATTTCTTTGCTCGCTCAGCGTGCGCTTTTTTCTGCTCTTTCATTTTTTGGCTGATTTCTTTGCGTTGTTTAGAAAGCTCTGCATTACGGATAGTGTAATCATCTACACGGCTTTCGTAGTCATCACGCATATTTTCGATAATTACGCGAATGTCTTCCACGCTCATATCATCGCGGATATATTGGTTTAAGTTGTCTAATAAAAGTACACGTTTTTGGTTGTCACGGATTTTGCGGTTATTGTCATCAATATCACGCAATAGTTTATTTTTTAAACGATACATACGCACATACTCCAAGACATCTTGGAAAGATTGTTTATTCACAGTTTCCATAATTTAACTCTCTAGTGGGATTAATATAAATTCAGTGGGCGAAAACGCCATTGCGTGGGTTAATGTAGTCTTTTTTGCTTTTTTCGTCAAAGTATTCCGCCATTTTTTGTGGGGAAAATCAAAAATTTTTCTGAATTAAATAAAAGCGGTTGATCCGCCTCCCTTGAGGTGATAAAACTAACAAATTCTTTTTACACAACATCATAATTAGGAACGAAAAATGACACAGGTATTTAATTTTAGCGCAGGCCCTGCGATGATGCCGCGCGAAGTGTTAGAACAAGCGCAAGCGGAATTATTAAACTGGCAAGGTCAGCACACTTCAGTTATGGAAGTGAGCCACCGCGGTAAGCTGTTTATGGAACTGATTACCCAAGCAGAAAAAGATTTTCGCACGCTTTATCATATTCCTGATAATTACAAAATTCTCTTTTTACAGGGTGGGGCGCGCGGACAATTTGCCGCCGTGCCGATGAATTTAATTGGCGAGAAAGGCAAGGCGTTATATTTAACCAGTGGTCATTGGTCGGCAACAGCAGCCAAAGAAGCCCGTTTATTCTGTGAAGTCGATGAGATCAATATTTTATCCGAAGGTGCCGAATTAAAAGTGGAGCGCCTTGATTTCAGCGATATTGCCGATCAGTATGATTATGTGCATTATTGCCCGAATGAAACCATTAGTGGTGTGGAAATTTTTGATGTGCCAAAGGTGGGTAATGCGGTATTAGTGGCGGATATGTCTTCCAATATTCTTTCTCGTGAAATTGACATTAACCAGTTTGGCATTATTTATGCGGGTGCGCAGAAAAATCTTGGCCCAGCGGGCATCACCATTGTGATCGTGCGCGAAGATTTAATCGGCAAAGCACGTAAAGCCACGCCATCTATTTGGAATTATGAAGTGCAAGCCAATAGCGATTCGATGATCAACACCCCACCAACTTTTACGTGGTATTTGTGTTCTTTGGTGTTCAAATATTTGCTGGAACGCGGTGGCGTAAAAGCGGCGGAAAAACGCAATCAAGAAAAAGCACAGCTGCTTTATGATTATTTAGATCAAAGTGATTTCTATCATAATTCTGTGGCAAAAAATAACCGCTCTTTAATGAACGTTACCTTTAGCACAGGCAATGATGAATTGAATATGAAATTTGTTGGCGAATCCGCAGAAGCTGGTTTGCAAGCCTTAAAAGGTCATAAAGTGATTGGCGGAATGCGCGCGTCCATTTATAACGCAATGCCGATTGAAGGGGTAAAAGCCTTAATTGCGTTTATGGAAAAATTTGCTGCTGAAAATCGTTAATTTTATTTTTATTATCAAAGGCTTGTTGATTATCTAGGCAAGCCTTTGTTATTCGCTGTATCAACAAGTAAAAACAAGGAACAAAAATGCAATTTATTGATGTTGCAAATGAGGGGGTGAAATCTCTCTCCCCTTATCAAGCAGGCAAACCCATTGAAGAATTAGAACGTGAGCTTGGCGTGCAAAATATTGTGAAATTAGCCTCTAACGAAAACCCTTTTGGCTTTCCACAAAGTGCGATTGACGCCATTCAAGCGCAGTTGCCGCACCTTACACGTTATCCAGATGCAAATGGTTTTGAATTAAAAGCCGTAATCGCCGAAAAATTTGGCGTGAAGCCTGAACAAATCACCCTTGGCAATGGCTCGAACGATTTGTTGGAATTATTCGCCCACACTTTCGCCAGCGAAAAAGATGAAATTATTTATTCGCAATATGCTTTTATTGTCTATCCGTTAGTTACGAAAGCCATTAATGCAGTAGCAAGAGAAATTCCTGCCAAAAACTGGGGACACGATTTAGACGGCTTTTTGCAAGCGATCAATGACAAAACCAAGCTCATTTTTATTGCGAACCCGAATAATCCAACGGGAAATTTCCTTTCCCAACAAGAAATTGAACAATTTTTAGCGCAAGTGCCTGCCCATATCATTGTGGTGCTTGATGAAGCCTATACAGAATTTACTCGTCCCGAAGAACGCATTGATTCTTTTGCCCTTGCGAAAAAATATCCAAATCTAATTATTTCTCGCTCCCTTTCAAAAGCTTACGGATTGGCGGGATTACGCATTGGCTATGCGGTGTCTAACCCTGAAATTGCGGATTTATTAAACCGTGTACGTCAGCCGTTTAACTGTAACGTACTGGCGCTTTCCGCAGCGGCAGCGGTGCTGAAAGACGATGCTTTTGTCGAAAAAGTGGCCGAAAACAACCGCACTGAAATGCAACGCTATGAACAATTTTGCCAGCAACATCAGCTGGAATATATTCCGTCCAAAGGCAATTTCATCACCATTGATTTTAAACGCCCTGCACAGCCTATTTATGAACAATTATTGCGTGAGGGCGTGATTGTGCGTCCAATCGCAGGTTATGGAATGCCAAATCATTTACGCGTGAGCATTGGTCTGCCAGAAGAAAATAATAAATTTTTCACCGCACTTTTGAATGTATTAAATAAGGGCTAAAGGGAATATGGAAAAATTAACGCTACAACCTATTTCGTTTGTGGAAGGGGAAATTAATCTCCCCGGTTCAAAAAGTTTATCCAACCGCGCCTTGTTATTAGCCGCGCTCGCCAAAGGCACAACGCAGGTGCGAAATTTGCTCGATAGCGATGATATTCGTCATATGCTCAACGCCCTGCAAGCCCTTGGGGTGAAATATCAGCTTTCTGAAGATAAATCGGTCTGCGAAATCCAAGGCGTTGGCGGTGCATTCCAATGGCAAAGCGGCTTATCCCTTTATTTGGGCAATGCCGGCACGGCAATGCGTCCTTTGAGCGCCGCATTATGCTTAAAAGGCGAGCAACCTGCGGAAGTGGTGCTAACGGGTGAACCAAGAATGAAAGAGCGTCCCATTAAACATTTGGTGGACGCATTACGCCAAGTTGGCGCGAATATTAGCTATTTAGAAAATGAGGGCTACCCGCCCATTGCCATTCAAAATAGCGGTTTAAAAGGCGGAAAAGTGCAAATTGACGGATCAATTTCTTCGCAATTTTTGACCGCACTTTTAATGGCCGCACCGCTTGCGGAAGGGGATATGGAAATTGAGATCATCGGCGATCTGGTTTCCAAACCTTACATTGACATCACCCTTGCAATGATGAAAGATTTCGGCGTTACCGTGCGTAACGATGGCTACCGCACGTTCTTTGTACAAGGCAACCAAAGTTACATCTCACCCAAACGCTATTTAGTGGAGGGCGATGCCTCTTCCGCTTCTTACTTCCTTGCTGCAGGCGCCATCAAAGGAAAAGTGAAAGTTACCGGCATTGGCAAAAATTCCATTCAAGGGGATCGTTTATTTGCCGATGTACTAGAAAAAATGGGCGCGAAAATCACTTGGGGAGAAGATTTCATTCAAGCGGAAAAAGGCAATCTCAAAGGCATTGATATGGATATGAACCATATTCCTGATGCTGCAATGACCATTGCCACCACCGCGCTTTTTGCCGATGGCGAAACCGTGATCCGCAATATTTATAACTGGCGTGTAAAAGAAACCGACCGCCTTAGCGCAATGGCCTCCGAGCTACGCAAAATCGGCGCTGAAGTGGAAGAGGGCGAAGATTACATTCGTATTCAACCGCTGCCATTAGACCAATTCCAACCCGCGGAAATCGAAACCTACAACGATCACCGAATGGCAATGTGCTTCGCCCTTGTAGCACTTTCCAACACCCCAGTTACCATTCTCGATCCTAAATGCACCGCGAAAACGTTCCCAACGTTTTTTGCGGAGTTTGGGAAGATTGCCAAATGATGTTTTTATATCCTAGATAAAAGAAGCCCCAAGGTATTTGCCTTGGGGTTTATTTCTTATATGAAATTATAAAAGTGCGGTGGTTTTATAAAGATAATTCTGGGAATAACATTTTAATCACGTCCAATGTGAGGCGGCGGGATTTTCCTGAGTAAGGGAAAATGTGCATCATCATCATTGGATTAAAGTTGGCTTCGATTACGCCCCAAGATTGCAAGCTTGGCTCAGCGGGCTTGTGGAGATCAGGAATAATCAGATCCACGCCACAAACTGCCGCGCCCATTGCTTTGGTGATGCCAACTGCGAGCGCTTTATAGCTTGGGTGCATTTCATCGGTCATATCAATGCTATCACCGCCTGTGCTGATATTCGAATTTGCGCGTAACTGCACAATGCGTCCTGCTTCAGGAACGCTATCCACCGTTAAGCCTTGCTCTTTGAGTTGTAGTTTCTCAATATCGCCAAGGGCAATTTTTTTCAATGGCGTACGGCTACCATCGCCACGCAATGGGTGATCGTTTTTCGCCGCGACCAATTCTGCCACGCTGTGTTTGCCATCACCCACCACATTGGCTGGCACGCGTAATAGCACGGCAAGGGTTTCATCACCTAGCACGAAGAAACGATATTCCGTGCCGCTTAGATAATCTTCCACCATCACTTCTTTATCTTCACGGAAGGCAATTTCAATGGCTTTGGCAAAATCTTCGCGGTTGCTGACCCCTTGTTGGAAAATGGTGATGCCTAAGCCGTAATTGGTGGATTTTGGCTTAATCACTACGGCGCGCCCTTCAAATAAGCCGTAATTCGCAATGGCTTGTTCGGCGGAGGTAAATTCCAAACTTTGTGGCACGTTAAAGCCTGCTTTATGCAACACTTTTTTGGTTACCACTTTGTTTTCCATAATTAATGGTGAAATGTAGCTGTCTTTTGAGGTCATATTTCCGTTTTTCACATATTCAATATGATCGCCCACTTGCAAGCAAAGGAACTGATCCTGCTCGTCCAAAATTTCTGTTTTGATGCCTTTTTGGATCAAATCAAACAATAACGCTTGGGTGGATAATTCCATATTATCAAAGGCTTCCAATGCATAAAAACGCTCAAAAGCATTGGCTTTATATTGTTGCGCAAGGGCTGCCCCAAGTTTTTGATAATCACCTGCTTTTTCAATGGCTTGCACTAAACGTCCGCCAAGGGTTAAAGCTGGATCGGCAAACTGTTGTAATTTTTGTTGCACGATTTCACTGATTTCTTGCGGTGCGTGAATTTCTTCCAACATTGCAAGCAGTTGATGAAGCAGGGCTTCTCCCTCTTGGCGATATTGGGTTGGGGCAAGCGGATTTTCTAATGCCACTTCAGCCAATCTGGCTTTACCGAGTTCCACACCATTTTGATCCACTGTTTCATCAAGCCAAATCATTAATAAAACGAAGTAATGGATAAATTTCGCATCGCTGAGGGTGATACCGTATTGATCGAACGGGTTAAGATCGAACAAGCGAAACTCTAAATATTGAATACCGTTGTTGAGCAATTCACGGGCTTTTTTCGCGCCACGCAAACGCACATTGGAATAAAACTCTTTTTCGGCGATCAGCTTTCCGCTGTTTACCCAATGCTCAAGACTTTCTACATATTGCTCAATGCTGTCGAAAGACACTTTGATTTCAGGAGCATTCACATAGCCATATTGGCTTGAACGCAGGCTTCGCACATACTGCCCCGCTTTTAATGGGTTACCTTGTTTGAAATAATTGTCTTGCACCGTTGGCGTGGCAGCCAGTAGATAGAGCAGAACCCACTGATAGCGAAGAAAATTTTTCGCCATTTTGAGATATAAATCGTTCTGAAATTGCACCGCACTTTGATATTTTGACTGTGCTTTAAAAAGGGTCTGTACCAGTTCAGGATCAAGCTGGAAGTTGTAATGAATCCCACTCACCATTTGCTTATTTTTGCCGTAAGATTTCACCAAATGCTCACGATATGCCACATCTTCGGGGTTATCTAATTGAGCGACCTGAATTTTATCTTCAGGCGGCAACCCTGCTGGCATACTTAGCGGAAACAAATATTCATCTTCTGGAATAGAACGCAGCACCACTTGATGAATGGCAGAAAGCCAACGCAGGCTATCCTCCAATTTATGCTGTGGCGGGGTGATCATTTCCACTTGGCTTTCAGCAAAATCCGTTTGAATATAAGGGTGATACGATCGATTGCCAAAAACCTTAGGGTGTTCAGTGGTTACGATAGAACCGTCTGCGTGTAGACGCTGGCTCTCTTTTTCAATCCCAAATGAGCCTTGTTGGAATAACAGCCCAAGATGGTTTTGCTTAATGGTTTGTTGGATTTTCATATTTTTCCTTCTATTCAAGGTCAGGACAATGCTGACTATTATCTAAGCTCATTACTAAAAAGGCAAAAACTAAATCTTTATGAGTTATAGCGATTTGATCTTAAACAAACCACGACATATTTCGCCATAAAATAGATAGGCGGATTTTACTCCGCCCCAGTTAAATCTTAGTTAGTTTTTGCTTAGCGATGCTTAATGCTCTTCTCTTGCGTGGTTTAAGCTGTATTTTGGAATTTCCACCACAAGATCTTCATTACCAATTTGGCATTGGCAGCTTAAACGGCTATCTACTTCTAAGCCCCAAGCCTTATCTAGCATATCGTCTTCCGCTTCGCTGCTTTCGTTTAAGCTATCAAAGCCTTCGCGAATAATCACGTGGCAGGTGGTGCAAGCGCAGGACTTATCGCAAGCGTGTTCAATTTCAATGCCTGCATCTAATGCCACATCTAATAAATTATCCCCTTCGGCAGCGTCTACCACCATTCCTTCCGGACAAAGGGTTTCGTGAGGTAAAAAAATCACTTTAGCCATAATCACTATTCCTTAAAATTCTCAATTTCATCAATAGAATGCCCTGAAAGTGCCGTTCTGATGGATTTATCCATACGGCGTGCGGCAAATTCTTGCGTGGCACGATCCAAGGCTTTAATGCCTTGCTTAATGGCAAGGCTATCTTCTTGTTGTACTAATTCTTGCAGCGAAATTAACGCATTTTTCACCGCACTTAATTCTTCATCATTCAACAGACTTTCGTCCTGTTGCAAGGCAGAATGCACGCTTTCAATCACACGGGTTGCTTCCACGCGCTGTTCCGCTAATAAACGTGCTTGAATGTCTTCTTTGGCGTTTTCCATTGAGGCTTTCAGCATTGCGGCAATTTCTTCATCGGTTAGCCCGTAAGAGGGTTTCACCTGAATGGAAGATTGCACGCCAGTGGATTTTTCCATTGCGGTTACACTCAGCAAACCGTCTGCGTCCACTTGGTAGGTTACGCGAATATGCGCAGCCCCTGCTGCCATTGGTGGAATACCACGCAAGGTAAAACGCGCTAGAGAACGGCAATCTGCCACCATTTCACGTTCACCTTGCACAATATGCACGCTCATTGCGGTTTGACCGTCTTTAAAGGTGGTGAACTCTTGCGCTCTTGCCACAGGAATGGTGGTGTTGCGTGGAATAATTTTTTCCACTAAACCGCCCATTGTTTCAATCCCTAAGGAAAGCGGAATCACGTCCAATAGCAGCATTTCGCTATCTGGCTTGTTGCCCACTAAAATATCTGCTTGAATCGCCGCACCAAGTGCTACAACTTTATCAGGATCGATAGAGGTTAATGGTTCACGTTGGAAAAACTCACCCACTTTTTCACGCACAAATGGCACACGGGTTGAACCACCCACCATCACCACTTCTCGCACATCTTGCGCACTGATGCCTGCATCTTTTAATGCACGGCGACAAGCCATTAATGAGCGCTTCAGCAAAGGCTCAATGAGCTGATTAAAGGTTTCGCGGCTAAGCTCGCCTTGCCAATTTTGATATTCAACGCGGCTGCTTTGCGCGTCAGACAACTCGGTTTTCAGCTGTTTCGCTAAATTCCAAAGCTCACGGGTTTGTTGATCATTTTGCGGTGCAATGCCAGATTGTTCCACGATCCAATCGGCGATGAGATGATCGAAATCATCACCGCCCAATGCGGTATCACCGCCCGTAGCCAGCACTTCAAACACGCCTTTGGATAAACGCAAAATGGAAATATCAAAGGTGCCGCCGCCTAGATCGTAAACCGCAATGACACCTTCTTGTCCGCTGTCTAAGCCATAGGCAATGGCGGCTGCGGTGGGTTCGTTAAGTAAACGTAATACGTTTAACCCTGCCAATTTCGCTGCATCTTTGGTGCTTTGACGTTGTGCGTCATCAAAATAGGCTGGCACGGTGATCACCGCCCCTTGCAATTCGCCGCCGAGGCGTTTTTCTGCAAGTGCGGTCAATTTTTTCAGAATTTCGCTTGAAACTTCAATCGGGCTACGCACACCTTGTGCGGTTTCAAATAAAGGCAAACCATTTTCACTTTGTTGAAAACGGTAAGGCAAATTCGGGTAGCGATTTTGTACGTCCGCCAATGAACGGCCGATTAAACGCTTAACAGAAATAATGGTATTTTGCGGTTCAAGACTAGCTAATTCCCTGGCTTCATACCCCACAAGCACGGGCTGATTGGCAGAAAAATTAACAATTGAAGGCGTTAATGCGCGCTCTTTTTCATCCAATAAAATTTCTGCCATTCCACTGCGCACGGTGGCTACAAGGGAATTGGTTGTGCCAAGATCAATGCCCACCGCTAATTTGTGTTGGTGCGGTGCGCTGGTTTGCCCCGGTTCCGCAATTTGTAATAAAGCCATTGTTATTCTCTTTAAAAATCCATTAAGTTGTCTTCAATGCGTTCAACTTCAAGTAACAGTTTTTTGATGAAACGTAAACGATCCGTCAGCATTTGTGCCGTTGCCCAATCTTGCGCAGAAAGTGCGGTGTTTAATTGGCTTAAAATTTCCTGCTGTTGTGCACTGATTTGATCGGAAAACTGCATTAGCGCATCGCTGTCTTTCTGCTGTTCAATGTCTTCAAGCTCTTCGCGCCATTGCATTTGTTGCATTAAAAATGCCATATCTTGGCTGGTTTTTTCTTCCACATTTTGGCTGCCTAAATGCAAGGCAATAATGCTATCAGCACGGGCAATGGGATCTTTTAATATTTGCAAGGCATCATTCACTTCTGCCGATTTTTGCATTGCTAAACGCTGTTCTTGCGTTGAACGATGTGCAAAATTATCGGGATGCAGGGATTTTTGCAATGCCAAATAACGGTTATTCAAGAGATCAAGATCAAGTGAAAATGCCACTGGCAAATCAAACAATGCAAAAGGATTGCTCATTGGTGTTCCTATTAAACGTTAAAACTTTCGCCGCAGCCACATTCATCTTTCACGTTAGGATTGGTGAATTTGAACCCTTCGTTTAAGCCTTCTTTGACAAAATCCAGTTGTGTGCCGTTGAGATACACCAAGCTTTTGGTATCCACGATTACTTTCACACCGTGATCTTCAAAAACTTGATCGTCTTCGTTTAAGGTATCCACAAATTCAAGCACATAAGCCAAGCCTGAACAGCCTGAGGTTTTAATGCCTAAGCGTAACCCAATGCCTTTGCCACGGTTAGCAAGGAAGGTTTTGACGCGATTTGCTGCACTTTCGGTTAATGTTACGCTCATAAGGTTCTCCACAAAATGATGAAAAGTGCGGTTAAATTTCACCGCACTTTTATTTGCTTAAATTATTCGCCGCGTTTTGCTTTGTAATCAGCGATAGCTGCTTTAATGGCATCTTCTGCCAAAATGGAGCAATGCACTTTTACTGGTGGAAGTTCTAATTCTTCCGCAATTTGGCTATTTTTGATGGCTTGAGCTTCATCAAGAGATTTGCCTTTCACCCACTCAGTGATCAATGAGCTTGAAGCAATGGCTGAACCGCAGCCGTACGTTTTGAATTTCGCATCTTCAATGATGCCGTCATCATTCACTTTGATTTGTAACTGCATTACATCGCCACAAGCCGGCGCGCCCACCATTCCACTTCCCACGGTTGGATCTTTTTTGTCGAATGAACCTACGTTACGCGGGTTTTCATAATGATCGATTACTTTGTCGCTATATGCCATTTTTCTGTTCCTTTTGCTAACTTTTGCTAAATTAATGGTGAGTCCACTCAATTGAGTTAAGATCAATGCCTTCTTTGAACATATCCCATAATGGGGATAATTCTCTTAATTTTTCCACCGCACCTTTCACCAGATTGATGGTGTAGTCAATTTCTTCTTCGGTGGTGTAACGTCCCACAGTAAAGCGGATTGAGCTGTGTGCAAGCTCATCGTTTAGCCCTAAAGCACGCAACACATAAGACGGCTCAAGGCTGGCTGAAGTACAAGCTGAACCTGATGAAACTGCAATATCACGCAATGCCATCATTAGACTTTCACCTTCCACATAGTTGAAGCTGATGTTTAGGTTGTTGTCCACACGGTGTTCCATTGAGCCATTTACATAGGTTTCTTCGATGTCTTTTAAGCCGTTGTACAAACGATCACGCAATGCTTTTAAGCGTGGCATTTCGGTTGCCATTTCTTCTTTGCAGATACGATAGGCTTCGCCCATACCTACGATTTGGTGAACAGGTAATGTGCCTGAACGCATTCCACGCTCGTGGCCGCCACCGTGAATAATCGCTTCTAAACGAACGCGCGGTTTACGGCGAACATATAATGCCCCGATACCTTTTGGCCCGTAAAGTTTGTGGCTCGACATTGACATTAAATCCACGTTCAGTTCCGCTAAATTGATCGGTAATTTACCTACGCTTTGGGTGGCATCGGTGTGGAAAATAATTTTGCGTTCACGGCATAGATCGCCAATGGCTTTAATATCTTGGATCACGCCGATTTCATTATTGACGTGCATAATAGACACTAAAATGGTGTCGTCACGCATTGCATTTTTTAATTCTTCTAAGTCGATTAAACCGTCTGATTTCGGTGTTAAGTAGGTAATTTCAAAGCCTTCACGTTCTAATTGACGGCAAGTATCTAGCACCGCTTTGTGTTCTGTTTTGCAGGTGATAATGTGCTTTCCTTTGCTTTGATAAAAATGCGCAGCACCTTTAATCGCAAGGTTGTCGGCTTCTGTTGCACCTGACGTAAACACGATTTCACGGCTATCTGCACCGATTAAATCGGCAATGTGATTACGTGCCACATCAACGGCTTCTTCTGCTTGCCAGCCGAATTTATGAGAACGGGAAGCAGGGTTCCCGAACGTGCCTTCGATGGTTAAAAACTCCATCATTTTTTTGGCAACACGTTCGTCCACAGGGCAAGTTGCCGCATAATCTAAATAAATAGGTAATTTCATTCTACACTCCTAAAAAAATCTATTATTTTGCACCGCACTTTATTTATTAAAGCTAAGAGCTTTATTTTTAAGGCGAAGGATTTTGACGATAAAACACTAAGCGTTTTCGTTTAGCATCACTAAATTGTCAAAATCTTTATGATGACGGTGCTGAGGCTTTTCCTGATGATGTTTTTCCACCAGTTCCGCCAAAGTAATTTCATTTAAAAAATTTTCAATTCGCTGGCTGAGTTCGTCCCATAAAGAATGGGTTAAACATTGCTGCCCGCCTTTGCAATCCCCTTGTCCTAAGCAACGGGTTACGGTGATATTTTCATTCACCGCAGCGATGATCATTCCAATGGAAATTTTATCGCTTGGCTGCCCAAGCTGATACCCCCCACCAGGGCCACGCACACTTTTCACCAAACCGTGGCGGCGTAATTTTGCGAATAATTGTTCTAAATAAGAAAGGGAAATATGCTGTCTTTCTGAAATATCAGCCAAGCTAACAGGGCCATTTTCAGTATTTAATGCAATATCTAAAATCGCAGTTACAGCATAACGACCTTTTGACGTTAATTTCATCTTCTACTTCCTTCTAGCAATTAGGCGGTTATCTTACATAACCTTCTAAATTAGTCAACTATTCCCTATTGAAATTTCCGCTTTTTTCCACCGCACTTAACATTCCGCGTAGGATATTTAATTCATTTTTTTCCACTTCAGCGCGCAGATATAAACGTCTTAATTTTTGCATAACACCTTGATTTTGAATGAAACCTAGCTGTTGATAAAGGCGTTCCGTATGGGCAAAAAAGTATTCTAATTCCTGTGCCGTTGGATAGGTGTTTTCTATTGATGAAAGTGATAAATCCACGTCTTTTTTATTTTCTTCCAACCACGCCATTCGCAATTCATAGCATATTAATTGCACTGCCATTGCTAAATTCAGCGAAGAATAATCAGGATTGGCAGGAATGGTTAAATGATAACGACATTTCAGCAATTCTTCATTGGTTAGCCCAATGCGCTCGCGCCCGAAAACGATGGCGACTTTATGTTGTTTCGCAAAGGCAACCGCTTTTTCCGCACAAGCACGGGGTTCAAGTAAGGTGCTTTGCAAATGGCGCAGGCGAGCGCTTGTGCCAATAACAAATTCACAATCCGCCACGGCTTGATCAAAGGTTGGCACGATAACCGCGTTCTTCACCACATCATCAGCTCCCGCCGCTAATGCAATGGCTTGCTCATCAACAGTTTGTTTTGGTGCAACGAGATAAAGCTGGCTTAATCCCATTGTTTTCATTGCGCGTGCTGCTGATCCAATATTGCCGCTATGAGAGGTTTCTACTAGCACAATGCGAATATTTTCTAACATTTTGATTCTGCATTATCTGACTACAAATTGTGGGTATTCTAGCACAATACCCACAAAGTGCGGTCAGAAATAGGAAAATTTTTCGCGCCCAACAGGGTTTTTCTCGCTTTTTGCTTAAAAAATCACTATAATTCGTGGCCTTAAATGATGTTCTTTAAAATCTGGTGGAAATATGAATCCAATGTTAAATATCGCTATTCGTGCGGCACGAAAAGCGGGCAATATTATTGCTAAAGGTTATGAACGCCGTGATGATATTCAAGCGGTGGCAAAAAGTGCAAATGATTTTGTTACCAATATTGATAAAGCTTCTGAAGCAGCTATTATTGATGTGATCCAAAAAGCCTATCCTGACCATACCATTATTACTGAAGAGAGTGGCGCGTTAGAAGGCAAGGAAAGCGATGTGCAATGGGTTATTGATCCACTAGATGGTACGACAAATTTCATCAAAGGATTACCGCACTTTTCGGTTTCTATCGCGGTTCGTGTGAAAGGCAGAACCGAAGTTGGCGTGGTTTATGATCCTATCCGTAATGAACTCTTCACTGCTGTGCGTGGACAAGGAGCAAAAATCAACGAACTGCGTCTGCGTGCAGAAAACACCAAACGTGAATTACAAGGCGCAATCTTAGCCACTGGCTTCCCATTCAAAAAAATGTCGGCAATGCCAACGCAATTTGCAATGATGAGCAATCTTGTCAATGAAGGAAAAGTGGCTGATTTCCGTCGTACTGGTTCAGCAGCGTTAGATATGTGCTATGTGGCCGCTAACCGTGTTGATGGCTATTTTGAAATGGGCGTGAAAGCTTGGGACATTGCAGCAGGTGATCTTATCGCCCGCGAAGCTGGTTGTTTAGTCACGGATTTTGAAGGCGGTCATAGCTATTTAACTTCAGGCAACGTGGTCGCCGCTCCTGCACGTTTAGTAAAAGAAATCTTAAACCAAATTCAGCTTTGCCTAAAGCCTGCTTAAATAAACTAAGTTAGTATTATTACTTCTTTACACACCTCACTTTGTGGGGTGTTTTTATTTCACTTGAAGTAGCCACTAGGCAGGGCTCGAACCCACTGCACACAATCCCCGGTACTCTTTCAACCGTTCGTCCGCGATCCTCGAGATTCATCGCTTTTCTAGTGGCTAGGTCAAATATAACACATTCAACTTTTATCACAAGTGTGATTATTATGCTCCTAAAGAAGATTATGAATAAAATCATTGCCTAGATAATAACGCCAGCCCTTTCCCACTAAATACTAAAAATTCAAAAATTTTCACCGCTCTTTAAAATTCTTTCTAACCGTATTTCTCGCTTCAATTTCTGGTTTGGGAATAAAAAGTGCGGTGGTTTTTTATCAGATTTTTTGATGGTTATGTGTTGTGGATAGATTTAGTCTATTCTAGCCTGGTAAGATTTTAATGAGCGATTTCGATGATTACCAAAAAATAAGTGAAGAGGAAGCCATGCAATTTATAAAATCAACTAAATCATAATAACAAAAACAAAAAAACGCCACTGAGTTTCCTCAATGGCGTTCTTCTTTTATTCAAAACCTGGCGGTGTCCTACTCTCACATGGGGATTCCCCACACTACCATCGGCGTTACAGCGTTTCACTTCTAAGTTCGGCATGGATTTAGGTGGGTCCACTGCACTAGCGCCGCCAAGATAATTCTTTATATTCTTTATCTTTCTTTATGTCTTTTCTATTTCTTCTTTACTTCTTTAACAAAAACAAGCCAAAACCCTTGAGTGTTGTATAGTTAAGCCTCTCGGGCAATTAGTACTGGTTAGCTCAACGGCTCACACCGCTTACACACCCAGCCTATCTACGTCTTAGTCTCAAACAACCCTTACAGTCTTATAGACTGGGAGAACTCATCTCAAGGCAAGTTTCGTGCTTAGATGCTTTCAGCACTTATCTCTTCCGCATTTAGCTACCCAGCAATGCCTCTGGCGAGACAACTGGTACACCAGTGATGCGTCCACTCCGGTCCTCTCGTACTAGGAGCAGCCCCTCTCAATTCTCCAACGCCCACGGCAGATAGGGACCGAACTGTCTCACGACGTTCTAAACCCAGCTCGCGTACCACTTTAAATGGCGAACAGCCATACCCTTGGGACCTACTTCAGCCCCAGGATGTGATGAGCCGACATCGAGGTGCCAAACACCGCCGTCGATATGAACTCTTGGGCGGTATCAGCCTGTTATCCCCGGAGTACCTTTTATCCGTTGAGCGATGGCCCTTCCATTCAGAACCACCGGATCACTATGACCTGCTTTCGCACCTGCTCGACTTGTCTGTCTCGCAGTTAAGCTTGCTTATACCATTGCACTAACCTGACGATGTCCGACCGTCATTAGCAAACCTTCGTGCTCCTCCGTTACGCTTTGGGAGGAGACCGCCCCAGTCAAACTACCCACCAGACACTGTCCGAACACCCGTTTCAGGCGCTTCGTTAGAACATCAAACGTTAAAGGGTGGTATTTCAACAACGACTCCACGATAACTGGCGTTACCGCTTCATAGTCTCCCACCTATCCTACACATCAAAATTCAAGGTTCAGTGTCAAGCTATAGTAAAGGTTCACGGGGTCTTTCCGTCTAGCCGCGGGTACACCGCATCTTCACGGCGATTTCAATTTCACTGAGTCTCGGGTGGAGACAGCCTGGCCATCATTATGCCATTCGTGCAGGTCGGAACTTACCCGACAAGGAATTTCGCTACCTTAGGACCGTTATAGTTACGGCCGCCGTTTACTGGGGCTTCGATCAGGAGCTTCTCTTTCGATTACACCATCAATTAACCTTCCAGCACCGGGCAGGCATCACACCCTATACGTCCACTTTCGTGTTTGCAGAGTGCTGTGTTTTTAATAAACAGTTGCAGCCAGCTGGTATCTTCGACTGGTTCATGCTCCATTCGCAAAGAACTTCACACTACGCCAGCGCACCTTCTCCCGAAGTTACGGTGCTATTTTGCCTAGTTCCTTCACCCGAGTTCTCTCAAGCGCCTGAGTATTCTCTACCTGACCACCTGTGTCGGTTTTCAGTACGGTTTAGATAAACCTGAAGCTTAGTGGCTTTTCCTGGAAGTGTGGTATCAATTACTTCAGCACCTTAGTGCCTCGTCATCATCTCTCAGTGTTTACAGTGAACCGGATTTGCCTAGTCCACCCACCTACCAACTTAAACGTACATCTCCAACAGTACGCTAACCTAACCTACTCCGTCCCCACATCGCAGTTTATCCAAGTACGGGAATATTAACCCGTTTCCCATCGACTACGCTTTTCAGCCTCGCCTTAGGGGCCGACTCACCCTGCCCCGATTAACGTTGGACAGGAACCCTTGGTCTTCCGGCGAACGGGTTTTTCACCCGTTTTATCGTTACTTATGTCAGCATTCGCACTTGTGATACGTCCAGCAATCCTCTCAAATCACCTTCTTCCGCTTACACAACGCTCCCCTACCCAACAGGCGTATCACTAATATCCCTCTTCGATTCTTTGCCATTACACTCAACGTGTTTTTCGCTTTACCCACTTGCTTCGCAAGTGGTTAATCGTTAAGGCGTATTAGTGATACGCCTGATGCCGCAGCTTCGGTACTATATTTTAGCCCCGTTACATCTTCCGCGCAGGCCGACTCGACTAGTGAGCTATTACGCTTTCTTTAAATGATGGCTGCTTCTAAGCCAACATCCTAGCTGTCTAAGCCTTCCCACTTCGTTTCCCACTTAATATAGATTTTGGGACCTTAGCTGGCGGTCTGGGTTGTTTCCCTCTCCACGACGGACGTTAGCACCCGCCGTGTGTCTCCTGAGTATCACTCTTCGGTATTCGGAGTTTGCATCGGTTTGGTAACC